>JARLIH010000175.1 GCA_031291845.1 Isosphaeraceae bacterium
CGAGGACCTGGTCCGGTACGCGGACATCGCGCTCGACCTTGATCAGCACGCGTTCGCCGCCCACGTCTACTGGGACGCCGTGACCTCGATCGACCCCAAGTTCTACCCCAAGCGCAACCTCGTCGAACACTTCCTCTACTGCATCGAACGCCTCGGAGTCACGGGGCTCAAGGAGAACTTCAAGGGAGACCACGCGGCGGAATTCGCGAAGATCGCGGCGGAACGAAAAAAGCTCATGGAAGAAAGCCCGCTATACCAAAAGATGAAGAAGGAGAAATGAACTGCCAAGGCGCGGAGAAGAGGGATTAACCGCCAAGGCGCCAAGGTAGGAGGAGAGAAACGAGACAAAAATACTAAACAATTGAATCAAATTTAATTTGATTTAAAATATCGTACGGTATCTCTCTATTCTCCTCTTACCTTGGCGATTTGGCGGTTAATCCCTCTTCGGGCGTTTTGGCAGTGCGGTTCCCACCAGTGCCAGTCCATCCGGCTCGCGTCCCGTTGGGATGGTGCCCACGACCTTGAGCGTGTTGAGGTCGATGACGCTGATCTCGTTCGCGTCGGTGTTCGCCACGTACGCGCGACTTCCCAGGGGATCGATCACCATCCCGATCGGCGCCGCGCCCGTGGCGATGCGGCGGGTCTCGACGCGCTGGGCGACATCGAAAACCGCCACGGCGTCGCTACGTGCGCAGGCAATGAGCGCGCGGTGGCCGTCAGGCGTGAACTTGACCCGGATCGGCCGGCGGCTGCACGGGAGGGTCGCCAGAACGCGGTCGGTGGCCACATCGATCACGGTAATCGTGTCGGCGGCCTTGTTTGTGGTCCAGACTTCACGGCCGTCGGGCGTGACGTCGATCCCTTCGCAACCCGCGCCCGTCGGCACCTGGGCGACGACCTTTCCCGCTTTCAGGTCGATGGCTGTGGCCGATGCGCTGCCGAGGTTCGCCGTGTAGAGCTTTGTCCCGCCAGGTGTGAGGACCAGCATATGCGTGGTGTCCTGCCCGGTCGCGATCGACAGGAGGACCTTCCCCGTCGACGGGTCGAGGACGACGACGGCACGGCTCGCCTCGCAGGTCACATAGAGCCGGCCGTCCTGCCCGACCTGGATGCCGTGAGGATCGCGATAGGCTCCCAACGCGATTCGGCGCACTTCTTCGCGCTTCGGGATATCGATGACGGAGAGGCTGTCCCCCGCGCCGTAGTTCGCGATGAATGCCGTCCCGCCGTCAGGCGCGACGGCGATCTCATGCGGGTGGTGCCCCGTCCGCGCCAGGCCGATCGTCTTGAGCGTCGGTGCGTCGACGAATGCGACTGTGTTTTCGTTCTTGTTGACGACCAGGAGCAGGGGGGCCAGCTCGCCGGCGTACGTGTGGTGCAATAACGACGACACGAACGCAATCGAGAGCAGCACGCGCTTCATGATGAGACTCGCAGGAACTTCGGGGATGGGAACCGTCCGCCAGGGCGTTCCAGGACGGTGGGCAGTGCCCACCCTGCGTTGCCGCAGTTATGATAGCTCGGTCGGACAGGCGCCGGTAGGTACGGCGCCGAGTCCCCCTCAAGGAGCGAACGTTCATGCGCCACTCTGGGATTGCCTGCTGCCTCGTCTCAGTTTTGGCGCTGCCGGCCTGGGGGCAAGGCGTGCCCGATTCGATCGTCGCGGAGGGGGTGCCGCCGATTCCGGCCGAGTTGTCGAACGCACTCAACCGCTATCAGAACACGCGTACGGCATCATTCCAGGGGTGGCTCGGCGACCGGCGCGAGGCCTTGATCGAAACGCGCTTCGCCGACACGCCGCAGGTCCACCACGTCGCGTTTCCCGGCGGGGCACGGACCCAACTGACATTCCAGCGCGAGCGCGTGCTGGCCGCCGCGCCTCGCCCCGGACGCGACCAGTTCGCCTTCACCACCGACGAGGGCGGGGCCGAGAACTACCAGGTCCTCTTCGTTGACATCAAGACCGGGGATACCGCAAGGCTGACCGACGGCAAGTCGCGCAACGTCCTGGGCGGCTGGTCGCACAGCGGAGGCCTCGTTGCGTGGAGCAGCAACTATCGCAACAGCAAGGACCTTGACCTCTACGTTGCCGACCCGGCCGATCCCGAGTCCGCGCGACGGGTCAAGGAAGTCCAGGGTTCGTGGACCATCGCCGACTGGTCGCCCGACGACCGCCGGCTCGCCGCCATCGAGTACGTCTCGATCGAGGAGACCTACGTCCACCTCGTCGACGTGGCCGACGGGCGGACCGAAACCCTGACGCCGCGCGGCGCCAAGGGGGAGCCGACGGTCGCCTATGCGAACGTGCGCTGGTCGAAGGACGGCCGCGCCCTCTACTGGACGACCGACCAAGGGTCCGAGTTCCGTCACCTCGTCCGCTATGACCTGGCTACGCAGACGAGCACGCCGCTGTCGGCCCAGATCCCGTGGGACGTCGAGGGATTCGATCTTTCCGACGACGGCCGGACGGTGGTCTTCGTGACGAACGAGGGAGGCCTGGCGAAGCTTCACGTTCTGGACCTCGCAACAGCCCGGGAACGCCCTGGCCCGGCGCTCCCGGCGGGCCAGATCACGGGCCTCACCTTCCGGCGCGGCAGTCAGGAATTCGGCTTCACGCTCACCTCCGCCCGCGCGCCCGGGGACGTGTATTCATACGATCTCGCCTCGAATCGCCTCGACCGCTGGACGAGGAGCGAAACGGGGGGCTTGAACCCCGACACCTTCGCCGAGCCCGCGCTCGTCGAGTTTCCGACCTTCGACGGCCGCAAGATCCCGGCGTTCGTTTACCGGCCGAGCACCGAGAAGTTTCCGGGCCCTCGCCCCGTCCTGATCCAGATCCACGGCGGCCCCGAGAGCCAGTTCCGCCCTGCCTTCCTCGGACGCCTGAACTATTTGACCGATGAGCTGGGACTCGTGGTAATCCACCCGAACGTCCGCGGATCGGCCGGCTATGGTAAATCGTACTTGAAACTGGATAACGGGATGCGCCGGGAGGATTCGGTCAAGGACATCGGCGCGTTGCTCGACTGGGTCGTGAAGCAGCCCGACCTCAACGCCTCACGCGTGGCGGTCATCGGCGGCTCATACGGCGGCTACATGTCGCTGGCGGTTCAGACACACTACAGCGACCGGCTCAAGGCCGGCATCGACATCGTCGGCATTTCGAACTTCGTGACGTTCCTGAAGAACACCCAGAGTTACCGCCGCGACCTCCGCCGGGCCGAGTACGGCGACGAGCGCGACCCGGCCATGAAGGTCCACCTGGAGGCGATCTCTCCGTTGACCAACGCCGCGAAAATCAAGGTGCCGCTCTTGATCGTGCAAGGCAAGAACGACCCGCGGGTGCCGCTGACAGAGGCCGAGCAAATCCTCGCGGCCGTCCGCAAGAACGGCGGACCCGTCTGGTACGTCCTGGGCAAGGACGAGGGGCACGGCTTCGCCAAGAAGACCAACCAGGACTACCTCCAGGCCGCGGAAGTCCTTTTCCTCAAACGTTACCTGTTGGGTCCGGCCGAATGAATTCAGGCGCGGATGCTGGCCAAGAGGGTCCCCCTTTGCCAAAATGACGCTATAGAAGAAGGGTTGTCCCCAGAGATCGCCGAAAGGCGCAGATTCACCAAGAGCCATTCGCAATTCTTGAATCCGCCTTTCATCTGCGTCCATCGGCGACATCTGCGGATCGCTTTCGCCGCCTTTCACTTCCAGGCAGGGGTCCGTCCGATGTTGACGATCATTTCGCTTCGTAGCCGGCGCGCGTTCTTGGCAACGTTGGCAGGCGGGGCCGCCGCGTTCACGACCCGCGGTTTGTTCGCCGAGGAACTGGTCCGCACGCCCAAGCAGACCGAGGGCCCGTTCTACCCCAACAAGCTGCCGCTCGATACGGACAACGACCTGATCATCGTCAACGACTCGCTCACGCCCGCCGTCGGCGAAGTCACCTTCCTGGGCGGCCGCATCCTCGACGCGAAGGGGGATCCGATCCGCAACGCCCTGGTTGAGATCTGGCAGGTCGACGGCAATGGGGCCTACATCCACACCCAGGACCCGAACCGGTCCAAGCACGACGAGAACTTCCAGGGCTTCGGCCGATTCTTGACCGGCTCGACCGGCGAGTATTACTTCCGCACCGTCAAGCCCGTCGACTATCCCGGCCGCACCGCGCACATCCACTTCAAGATCCGCAAGAGCGGCAAAGAGCTGCTGACAACGCAGTGCTACGTCAAGGGCAACCCCATGAACATGCGCGACGGGATTTATCGCGGCATTCGCGACCCCAAGGCGCGTGAGTCCGTGACGATTGATTTCGCGCCAGTAAAGGACGCGCGCGCCGGCGAGCTGGCAGCGCGTTTCGACCTGGTGCTGGGGTTCACGCCGGAAGCCTAGGAAGCTTAGTTCTCCTAGGGTGGGTCAGCCCGCCCTAGGAGAAGGCATCACAACCCTTCTCTCCTCAGTTTTCGCACGTCTCAAAAATCGTCGCCACCCCTTGACCCTGCCCCACGCACATCGTCGCCAGGCCGAACTTGGCTTTCTGGTCGCGCATGCGGTGGAGCAACGTCGTCACGATGCGGGCACCGCTGGCCCCAAGGGGATGGCCAATGGCGATCGCGCCGCCGCGGGTGTTGACCTTTTCCTCGTTGATCCCCAGCAGCTTGAGCACGGCCAGGGCCTGCACTGCGAACGCCTCATTCAGCTCGATGCAATCGATGTCGCCCAGGGTAAGTCCGGCACGCGCCAGGGCCTTCTTCACGGCGGGGACGGGGCCGATGCCCATCTCGGCCGGGTCGACGCCGGCGACGGCCATCGAGCGCACCTTGGCGATCGGCTTCAGGCCCAGGTCGCGAGCCTTTTCCTCGGACATCACGAGCAACGCGGCCGCACCCACGTTGATCGGCGAGCTGTTGCCGGCCGTCACGGAGCCGCCGGCGGGGTTGAACGCCGGAGGCAAGCCACCCAGCGCCTCCAGCGACGTATCGCGGCGAATGCACTGGTCCGTCGTCAGCAGCGTCTTGTGACCCGACTCATCGCGGCCCCAGGTCGGAATGATCTCGTTCCGGAACTCCCCCTTCTCCGTCGCCGCGGCCGCGAGCTGATGGCTGCGCAGGGCGAACTCGTCCTGCGGCTTGCGAGGGATGCGGTACTTCATCGCAATGTATTCGGCGGTCAGGCCCATGTTCATCACAGCCTCGCCGTGGCGCGCGAGCATGCCGAGCGAGGGGCTGTAGTCCTTATTCATCGGGATGTGGTCCATGTGCTCGACCCCACCCGCAATCTGGACGTCCTCGCACTGCGCGGCGATGCTCATCGCGGCATCGTTGATCGCTTGGAGGCTCGACGCGCAGTTGCGGTTAATCGTCACCCCGCCCGTCTCGATCGGCAAGCCCGCGGCCAGCGAGGCGATGCGGGCGACGTCGAACCCTTGCTCACCCTGCTGCTGCACGCACCCCCAGCGCACGTCTTCAATCAGCTTCTTGTCGATGCCAGTTCGTTCGACCAAGGCCTGCATGATTTGCGCGGAGAGCTCGTCGGAACGGACGTCACGAAAGTATCCCTTGTCGGCCGACGCGCGCCCGACGGGCGTGCGCACGGCGTCGATGATCACGGCGTTCCTCATCGGTTGTTTCCTGTTATGACTTGTAGGGTGCACTCAATGCACCAAATTTGGATCGGTGCATTTCATGCACCCTACGAAAGCTTGGGCAACGGGTAAAAGCGTTCGCCGGTCTGGGCATGTCGTTTGAGCGTTTCCGTCGGCTCAAACCGCTTACCGAGCGATTCAAACGCCTTGAGTCGTTCGAGCAGCTTGTCCGCCCCCTCGGTGTCGCACCACCGGAGGATGCCGCCCCGGAAGGGAGGGAAGCCGATGCCGAGGATCAAGCCCATGTCGGCGTCGGCCGGCTCGCGGACGATCTTCTCTTCCAGCACGCGCGTGGCTTCGAGCAGCATCGGGAGGAACAGCCGGTACTGGATCGTCTCGTGATCCTGCGGCGGCGTGCCGCTGCGATGCTTCTCCAGAATGGAGGCGAACGCCGGATTCGGCTCGGATCGCTTGCCGCCGTGCCTGCGAAAGCCCGCCCCGGTCTTCTGGCCGAGCTGGCCCGACTGGACGAGGTCGGCGAGGATCGGCACCGGCTCCGCGCGGTCGGGGTAAGCGTGCTCGAGCACCTTGCCCGCGTAGAACGACGTGTCGAGGCCCACCAGGTCCTGCAGCGCAATCGG
Source organism: Isosphaeraceae bacterium (assembly GCA_031291845.1). GTDB lineage: Bacteria > Planctomycetota > Planctomycetia > Isosphaerales > Isosphaeraceae > DAIDJG01. Next base: position 6,220 of record JARLIH010000175.1, read on the forward strand.
TCCCATCGGCATGCCGAACTTGGTGGCGACGGCGTCGATCGTGTCCATCGGCACGCCCTCCTGCAAGAGCAGGAGCGCTTCGTTCATGTAGGGGAAGAGGACGCGATTGACGAGGAACCCCGGGCAGTCCTGCACGACGATCGGCGTCTTGCGGATCTTCTTGGCCAGCGCGACGATCGTCACGACCGTCTGGTCCGAGGTCTTCGCGCCCCGGATCACCTCGACCAGCTCCATGCGGTCGACGGGGTAGAAGAAGTGCATGCCGACGAACCGCGACGGGTCGGGCGTGCTCTCGGCCATGCGGGTGATCGAGATCGTCGACGTGTTGCTCGCGAGGATCGCGCCCGGCTTCAGGTACTGGGCCAGCTCCTTGTAGGTGGCGGTTTTCGCCTTTTCGTTCTCGGTGATCGCCTCGACGACGACGTCGGCGTCGGCCAGGAGCGACTGGTGGGTCGACGTGCTGAGCCGTTCGAGCATGTCGGCCATGTCCTGCGGGGTCGCGCGGCCGATCTTGATGCGGCTCGCGATGACTTCCTCCGCGCGCTTCAGGCCGGCGGCGACCCGGCTCTCGTCGACGTCAACCATCGCCGTCGGAATGCCCGAGCGCGCGTGGGCCGTGGCGATGCCCGAGCCCATCAGGCCCGCGCCGACGACGCCGACCGACTTCACGGCCTCGGGCTGGAGGTCGGTGCGATCGACCCCCGGATCGCGCGTCAAACGGTTGTTCATAAAAAAGATGCCGACGAGGTTGGCCGAGATGGGAGAGCCCATCACCTCGAGCGCGGCCTCTTTCTCGGCCTTCAGTCCCTCTTCGAGCGGGAGGTTCGTCCCTTTCTGCATGGCCTTGAGCGCGGCGAGCGGGGCGGGGTACTGCCCCTTGGTCTTCCCCTTGATATAGCCCTCGGCCGTCGCGAAGGCGAACATCGCCTGGTCGGGGCTCAACCCGAGCGGCCGTTCGCGCTGCTCGCGCAGGCGCTTCCACTCGCCGCTCGACTGGGCGTAATCGAGCAGCCGCAGGCCTTCTTCGACGAGCCGTTCGGCCGGTACGGCGTCGAAGACCAGCCCGAGCGCGGCGGCCTTCTTGGCGTCGACCGCTTCGCCCGAGCAGATGACATCGATCGCGTTCAGGCCGATCAAGCGAGGCATGCGCTGCGTGCCCCCCCAGCCGGGGATGACGCCGATCTTGACCTCGGGCAGGGCGATCTTGGTGTGCGGGGCGTTCGAGGCGATCCGGTAGTCCAGCGACAGGATCAGCTCGGTGCCGCCCCCCATGCAGTTGCCGTCGACGAGGCCGACGGTCGGAAATGGAAGCCGGCTGAGCCGGGTGAACAGGCCGTGGCCGAAGTCGATGGCCTGTCCGATCTGCTCCTTGGAGGCGAACGCCATCGCGCCGATCTCGTTGAGGTCGGCACCGGCAATGAACTGGCCCGGCTTGCCGCTCTGGAACAGCAGCCCGCGCAGGTCGGATCGGCCCTCCAGGCCCTTGATCACCTGCGCCAGCTCGCCGAGGACGGCCCGCGACAGGGTGTTGACCTTCTTGTCGGGGAGGTCGAGCGTCAGCAGGACGACCCCGCCCTCCCGTTCTTCCAGGCGAAAGGCGTTGGGCATGTTGGCTCCGTGCGTGAGAGACGCGAATGGCGAAAGGGGAACGAGCGGGTGCGCCGAACTCTTCGTCGATTCGGATGTAGGGCCGGTCATTGCCGGCCGCTGGTTTGGCCGGCAATGGCCAGCCCTACAGTCTGTTCAACGTGTGCTTCCGACCGGCTCGTTCTCGTACGGCATCAGGATCGCCTCCGGCTGCACGCCTGCGATCGCCTCGTAGCCCCCCTCGGCGATCGTCTGGCCCAGCTTGCTCACCGCGCGGAAATAAGCGTCGGTCGGACGCTTGCCGGTCAGTTTGCGCTGGAGGTCCTGGCAGAGGATATCCGCCGCACTGTGGACGACCTCGCTCGACTGTTTTGCGGCCCAGGCGCTCGTCGTCAACATAACGACCAGGTCCTGGATGCGCTGGGAGAGCTCGGCCATGCGGCACTGGCGGTCGGCCAACTTGAGCTGGTGCTTGCTCATGACGTCGCTGACTTCCAGGCGGTTCGCCTGGAGCGCGCCGGCGGCGTACTCGGCGTGGGCCTTCAGCCGCTCGGGCATGCCCGGGTCAAAATGCGGGCGCTGCCAGCCGCCGAGTCGCTCGCCGACCCACCACGAGGCATAAGGCACGAGCGCCTTGCGCAACGCCCACGCGTGGGCCGGATTGAGCATGTTCGGCCGGCGGATGCCCGCGGCCTGGAGCGCCTTGCCGACCGGCTCGAAGTACGTCTTGCCGTGCTCCTTGATGAGTGACTTGAAGAACGCCATCCCGAGCATCTCGCCTTCACCTTCGTAGATGCAAGGTGCGAGAAACTCGTGGATGTTGTCGCCGAACAGGTGCCCGTGCAGGAACGCGCGGCCGCCGTGGGTCTTCATGAACAACTCGACCGCAGCCTCTTTCTGAGCCTCGCTGCCGAAGATCTTGGCGATGATGCACTCCATCTCGCCGCGATACCCCTGGTCGAGCAGGCCCGAGCACCAGGCGACAAGTGCGTCGCAACCGGCGATCAAGCCGGCGAGACGGCCGATCCGGCGGCGGACCAGCTCCCGCGTGTCGATCGAGGCGCCGTAGGTCCGGCGGAAGTGCGCCCAGGGGAGCATGTTCGCCAGCATCACCCGCATTGTCCCCGCGGCCGTCGCACACAGGGCCACGCGGCCCAGGTTCAAACCGTGGTACGCGACGGTCAGGCCGTCGCCCCGCGTCGGCCGCAGTAGGTTGCCGCGCGGGACACGGAAGTCCTTAAAACGCAGCCCGTTGTTGTTCGAGTGCTTGAGCGCGTACAGCCCGTACGAGACGATCTGGAAATGCTCGTCCTCGTGGTCGGGCAGGTCGGCGATCAGGACGGCCGGCTTGCCGTCGATCAGGCAGACCAGGCCCACGGTACGGCCGGGAACGGCGTTCGTGATGAACAGCTTCTCGCCGTTGACCACGTAGCTGTCGCCGTCCAGTTCGGCCCTGGTGCGTAAGGCGGTCAGGTCCGACCCCGCGCCCGGCTCGGTCAGCGCGAAGGCCGAGAGCTTCTCGCCGCTGGCGAGCCTTGGCAGGTAGTGCTGCTTCTGCTCGGCGTCGCCGAACGTCCGTAACGGATCGACCGCTCCGATGCAGCCGTGGACCGATGCCAGGCCGGCAACCGTGGGATCGATCGTGGCCATCCGCGTCAGGAACGGCGCGAACGCCGAGAAGGGAATGCCCTTGCCGCCGTATTGGGGGTCGACCAGCAGGCCCCAGTAACCCGTCTGGGCCAGCTCCCCCAGGACCTGGTCGGTGATCTTGCCGCGGGCGTCGAGCAGTGTCTTACCTGTCTTGTGCCGGCGGACGACCGCGAGCGATTCCTCCATCGTCCGCGCGCAATCCGCGGGGACGTCCACCGCGAGTGGGCGGAAGAGGTCGACGGGAAGCTCCCGGTCCCAGACCGCGCGGTGCACGGGGCTCTGCGCCGTCTGATACTTTTTGTCGAAAAGCGCTTCGACCTGATCGTCGGCCCGGTCGATCGAGCCCGTCTTCCGGGCCTCTTCCTCGCTCTTGCCCCCAAGCTTCAGCGCGGTCTCGACGAAGGTCTGCGGTTCCATCTCCTGGACGCGTTCGGTCATGGGACGTGTTCCTTTCACGACCGCTGGGGGCGCACGGGGAGCCTCGCCGGCACGCGGCGACGGACCCGCAATCCCATCAACGGACAGTCTGTTGTGAGCGGGCGAAAGGTCGGTTCATCGACCTCGCGCCGGCCCAAGAATGGCCCGTCCGGAGCCCCTGTCATACACTCTCCGGGCTCGTGAGACGAGCAGAATCTTCTTCTGCCGAGGCCTCCGCGGACGCACGACCGTTGGCGCTCACGGCGAACACGGCGTGATGCGCGACTGGTTGCTGCTCGAGGAGCCAGTCCTCCAGCGCTACGTGATGGAGGTAGGGCGCCCGCAGCAAGTTGGTCTTGGACGGGAGCCGCCGTGACAGCCAGGCGTAGTGGCTCAAGCCCGACGCGAGGCCCCTCCCGAGAAGGTTCAGGTATTTGTTGCCGTAACCCACGTAACGGCTGACGTTATTGCCCAGACGCGAGAACGTGGCCGCGATCAAACTCGGCCCCGGTCCGACGTGGATCACGGTCTCGACCCCCTCCGCCAGCGTCCTGTCGATCACGTCCCATAGGCGCTGGGGATGGTCGGTCCAGCGGACGAGCAAGTCGCGCGTGTTCAGTCCGTCATAGCTCGCCTCGCCCGTGACGGCCGAGAGGACTTGCGGGCTCGGCGGGGCCGGATTGCCCGCGATCTTGTACAGGGCGACCGCGGCGCGGTTGGGGATCAAGCGCTGCCAGACCAAGGGGGAGTGGAGCGGCGGCCACTTGTTCGGGTTGCGCCGGAGCATCACCTTTTCGGGCAAGTATTCGCGCATCAAGGCTTCGACCCGGTCGAGCGTACGCCCCTGGGCCAGCAGCAGGGCGGTGTTCGGCGAGAGGTAGGCCGACGGCCCGATCAACCCCTGACCTTCACCGCTGATGGCCGTGCAGAGTCGCTCAACGTCCTCGGGATGCAGCTCGGGCCCTTTCCGCGTGAACAGCACGCCCAGGGTGGTGTCCTCGGCCAGCTCAGCGCAATCGGGCGCGAGCAAGAGCGGAATCGGCAGCAGCTCCGCCAGCGAGAAGACACCGCTGAAGATCAAAGCGCTCAACTCGCCGATCGAGTAACCGAAGCTCAGGCGCACGTCGTGGATCGGAACGTGAAAGAACTGCTCCAGGAGGCGGAGCTGCGCGGTCTCCATGGCGACGATCGCGGCGACGTCGTGCGGGAAAGTCGCGAGCGCGGTCTTCTCCCCCGCACGGACGTGCGCGGCCAGGTCGATCCCCACGCCGAGGGCCGCCGAGCTGATTTCGGAAGCCTCGGCCAGCACTTTCGCCACGACCGGCCCGTACTCCGGGTGCTCGAGCAGCTCGCGGCTGCGTCCGAGGTTTGCGACGTCGTATCCGCGGAAAGCCAGGGCCGTCGAGCGGATGCGGCGTGTGAGGTCCTTGCCGGTCAGTTTCCCCCGCGAAGAACTAGGCGCCGTGCCCCCGCTCGTACGGGCTGGGCCGAGCGGGTCCAGGGGGGAACGATTCAGGTCCGTTTCCATACTCGTCCTGCGTCGAAACCAGCGCCCCTCGCCGTTTTTCATAGCTCAGTCCCGGGGCGATGACGTGGCAATCAGCGGCATCATCGTCGTGTGTTTACGTAGAATCCTCGTCGACCGACGGCAGCTCTCAGGGCTCCGTCCGCCCTCCGTTCCTACTACGTTGTCACGCCCGCCGCCGTTCATTCGTCCGCACCCAGCGGTGCGCCTCGGCGACCCACCGAAATTGTAGACCGCGAACCCGGCGGGAGAAGGGCCTTTCTCAGGGCAAACCGCCGCCTACGCGCCTGCCTGGGACGGTTATGCTAGCGAACGCGGTGCCGCGCAGGGTGCTTGGCGAACGCCCTCGGGTGGGGTAAAAGGCAATCCGTGGTTGTAACCGAAAACAAGGGCCGAACGAGGGTGGACGACTCAATGCAACGCATCGCACGAGAACAGGCGCGGAAGTACGCGTTCGACTGGCGGGACGAGCCCTTGTTGCGAGTCGGCCTGGGCGAGAGCTTCGAGATCGAAACGTTCGACGCGAGCACGGGATACTTCCGCACGGTGGAGGACAAGGCAATTCCCGCGCTCCGGCCGGGGTTCGACCGCAGCCCGCCACTGACCAACCCGATCGCGGGCCCGGTCTGGGTCGAAGGCGCGGAACGGGGCGACACCCTGGTGATGACGGTCGAAGACATCGTGGTCGACGACTACTCGTGGACCGCCGTCGGCCCGCGCAGGGGGCCGCTCGGAGAGTCGACACGCTGGCCCGAACTGTCGGGGGTGTACACAACCAAGATCTTCCACCATACCCCGGGGCCCAGCGGCACGATGCGCGACGGCACCCTCCGCTTCAGCGACCGCGTGGCGTGGCCGATCACGCCGTTCATCGGCACGTTTGGCGTCGCCCCCGACCGTGAAGTCTGCACGAGCCTCGACGGCCAAGGAGATTGGGGAGGGAACCTCGATATCCGTGAGGTCGCCCCCGGCCACCAGGTGCACCTGCCCATCTACCACGCGGGGGCGCGGTTCTACCTGGGGGACGTCCACGCCAGCCAGGGGGACACCGAGTTCACCGGCACGGCCGCCGAGACGAAGGCAACGGTTCGCCTTAACTTGAATCTGGTCAAGGGGAAGCGCGTCCCTGGCGTGCGCATTGTCAAGCCCGCATCAATCGTCGCCATTCACGCTGCGCGGCCCTTGGAGCTCGCGGTCGAGACGGCCACGTTCCACCTCATGGACTGGCTGATCACCGAGTACGGCTTCACGCCGACGGACGCGTACTGCCTGGTCAGCACGTGCCCCGATTTCCGGGTCCACGTGTATCAGATGTGCAAGATCGGGAAATTAAGTTTCGTCGCGGGCGCGGAGTTGCCGAAAAGGTACATCCAGCCGGACTGAGTGGGGCGGAAGTGCCGCCTTGGCCGATTCTCTGCACAAGAACAGGAATGCCCGGTCGTCTCGATTTACCGCCTTATGAGGAATACCTTGAGCGCGCGGGGAGTTTCGAGCCGATCGGATATGGGAACGATTTCCGTCCTTGATTCGGAAGGGAGTCCGATGATTATCCCCTATAACTGGCTCGGTATGAGCCCGCCGCAGCGGCGGCGGACCATGACGCGGGCAACGGTTCAAGTCGAGACGCTCGAAGGACGAGCGCTCTTGAGCAAAGGTCCCGGCCACGGGATTGGTGAGGCCACGCTCCAGGCGAACTACGGCGAGCCGGTGCCCCCGAACCCCAACCCCGGGCCTATCCATAACATCATCGGGAACGGCTACGCGATCAAAAGCGCGCGGTTCTACCCCGAGTACTTCGGCCCGAAGCAGGCCGAGTTGAACGTGGCCTCCGCAATTGCGGTCGCGCCCGGAGACGGCACGCTCCAGCTCAACGGTCAGGTGGTCCTGCCGATCAATACGGCGCCGACGGACCCGAGCCAGAACGTGTACTACCTCTGGGCGATCAACCGTGGAGGCGCGAAGGGTCCAGGACCCATTCCTGGCCGCCCGGGCATCACGTTCGACGCAGCGGTCGTCGTCGCAGTCCAGACGACCGGCGTCACGGCCTACGTCAAGGACCTCACGAACAACTCGGCGCCGGTGCAACTGCCGAGCAGCGACTTCTCGATCAACAACTTCACCCTGCGGGTCTCGGTGCCGCTCAGCATGCTGCCGGCCACCGGTGGCGCGACCGACCCGAGCCAGTACACGGTGAACTTCTCGGCCTGGAACGGGAACCCTCTCTCGGCCAACCACCACGCGATCGCCAGCTTCGTTCCCGAATTCCGCAACTTCCACGTGCGCGACGCCACGGCGGGCCTGATCAAACCGTAAGCAAAAACCGTCTCCGCTTCCGCGCGGCGGCGGCTCACACCTCCTCGCCCGCGTTTCCGCGACCGGGCCGAGCCGGGGGCCTCTCCCTCTTCTTAGAGCGCAAGTCTAGCTCTCTCCTAGACTTGCAGTGAGCTCTCCCACCTCACCCATCGTCGTCGCGCCGCGGCGGACCAGCCGCTCCTCGTCACCGAGAAATGCTGGCCAAATCGAGGTCCGTACGACGTCTCGTACGGGGCGCGCATGCGTCGGGGGTGCCTCGCATTCCCGATCTTCGAGCCGCGAATCAAGGTTGACAGAAGACGTGGGGTGGGTCTGCCGGCCAAATCGGCGCAACCCACCAAGCGACGGTGGGTTGCGCCTCAAAGAAGATGCTCACCCACGCACGAAGAGCCTGTCAACTCGGGTCGCCGACGAATGCGGCAATCCCCACGCGCCGATTGCCCAGCACGGCTCGGAAGCCCATCGTCGGGCATCCTTGCCGGCGTCTTCACTCTCGCACGGCAGGTCGCCGAGCTCGCCGGCGCCAATACCTCGTTGCAGCCCTGCGCAGTAAAGAAGCAAGGCCGAGCGGTGGCTCTCTCCCACCGCCCGGCCCGCGAACCGATCCCTGGGTCAAGCAGGGACAAGTCCGCATCCACGTTGTCAATTACCATGCCGCACTTCGGGACCCTGCCACGGTCCCCGGAAACATTCACCGGCGTTTCCCCTCTACAGACCCGCCCAATCAGCGCAAATGACGGCTTGTCTAAGGTTTTTCGCGCGCTAATCACAGATAAGCCTCGCCGCTGACACGAAATAAATTTACATACCAATTAATCATAAAGAGTTATCTACGACGACCCTTAATGCCCAAATTCTGCGCACAAACGCCTCTTGCCAGGGCTCGAACGGCTCGCGCGGACCCGTGGTTTCCCCACGCCGCAGAATCGTCTCTCTTGACACTCGCCGATTCGACTTGTACCATTGAACTAGAACAATGGGACAAGGCGATGATGTTCGCGATCGAACCCGGGAACCCGACACCCTTGTATGCCCAGTTGGAGCGGGCGATCCGCGTTGCCGTGGCGACGGAGCGGCTACGTGTCGGTGACCGGCTGCCGACGGTCCGCCAGTTGGCGGTGGACCTGAGGATCAACGCCAACACGGTCGCGAAGGTCTACACCGAGCTTGAGCGTGCCGGTGTCTTGGAGAGCCGCCGCGGCGTTGGGACGTTCGTGCGCGCGCCGTCGGCGGAAGTGGCCGCCTCGCTGCGCGAGCGCCGGCGCGCCCTGGCGGACCTTGCCGGCAGGTTCCTGGCCGAGACCGCCGCGCTTGGGTTCACGGCCGAAGACGCCATCGAACACCTTCAAGCCTGTCGACAGGAAAGGGGAGAGTCCGATGCCTAGCGACGCAATGGGGGCGAAGAACCGCCCTTCCACGCCCCAAGGTCCACGCCTCAACGTGATCGCGATCACCTGTTTCCTGGCCCCGACCCTCCTGGGGCTGCTCGTCACGTTCGCGACCGACAGCGCGATCGGCGCGATCGTGGGACTCATCCTGGGATGGGTCGCGATGTGGTCGCCGAATGTGGCCAAACAGTGGGAGCGCGCGGTCGTGCTCCGCCTGGGTGAGTACAAGGGCCTGCGCGGGCCGGGGCTCTTCTGGATCATCCCGTTCGTGGATTCGGTCTCTTCCTGGATCGACCAGCGGGTGCTCACCACCAGCTTCGCGGCCGAGGAGACCCTCACGTCCGACACGGTGCCGGTGAACGTGGACGCGGTCCTCTTCTGGATGGTCTACGACCCCGAGAAGGCCGCCCTCGAGGTGCAGAACTACGAGCAGGCCGTGAGCTGGGCCGCGCAGACCGCCTTGCGCGACATCATCGGCCGCACCCCGTTGACCGTGCTCCTGCGGGGCCGCGAGCAGATCGAGGCCGACCTCCAGAAGCTGATCGACGAGCGCTCGACGCCGTGGGGCGTGACCGTGCAGTCGGTCGAGATGCGCGACGTCGTGATCCCCCTGGCGCTCCAGGATGCGATGTCGCGCGAGGCCCACGCCTCGCGCGAGAAGGAGGCGCGGATCATTCTGGGCCAGGCCGAGGTCGAGATCGCGCACCTCTTCCAGCAGGCCGCGCAGTCCTACGAGGGGAACCCGACCGCGTTGCACCTGCGCGCGATGAACATCCTTTACGAGGGGCTGAAAGAGAAGGGGGCGTTGATGCTGATCCCGAGCACCGCCGTGGAGTCGATGGGCCTCGGCGGTTTGCTCGGAGCGGCAGCGCTCCGGCAGCAGACGCTGAGCCGGAACGAGCCCGCGAACGGGCCCGTGATTTGAGCTCCCGAGGTCGCCCGATGGTATGATGCTCGGCATCCACCCGACGCACCCGGTGAAGCGACCCATGGATCACGACCACGCCGCGGGTGGCGCCGACGAGGCGCTGCTCGCGGACCTGCTTCAGCATCTGACCGAGGCCGAGCGCGCCGGCCGCTCTCCCAACGTGGACGAGCTGGCCCGCCGGCACCCGCAGGTCGCCGACGAGCTCCGCGCGCTCTGGGCGACCGCCTGGGTGGCCGAGGCCCTGGCGCGCCCCGTCGACGACGCGACCGCTGCCCACCCGGGCCAGCACGACGACGCAACACCCGCAGCACCGGGGACGCGCTGCGGCGACTGCGAGTTGCTCGACGAAGTCGGACGCGGCGGGATGGGGGTCGTGTACCGGGCGCGACAGATGAGTCTCGGCCGCGTCGTGGCGCTCAAGCGGCTGCTCCACGGCGAGACCGCACCGGCGTCCGACATCGCCCGTTTCCGCGCAGAGGCCGAGGCCGCCGCCCGGCTCGACCACCCGCACATCGTGCCGGTCTACGCGGTCGACTCGCACGAAGGGGAGCCGTACTTCGTCATGAAGTACGTGGAGGGGACCACCCTGGCCAAGCGCCTCGCCGAGGGGCCGCTCCCCCCCGTCGAGGCCGCGTGCCTGCTCGCCCCGGTTGCGCGCGCGGTCCAGTTCGCGCACGAGCACGGCATCCTCCATCGCGACCTCAAGCCCTCGAACATCCTGATCGACCGCGAGGGCCAGCCGTACGTCAGCGACTTCGGCCTGGCGAAACAGGTCGACGCCGAGCTCAGCCTGACCCAGACCGGCGCGATCCTCGGCACCCCGAGCTACATGGCCCCGGAGCAAGCCTCCGGCGACCGCGGCCCGATCGGCCCGCGCAGCGACGTCTACGCCCTGGGGGCGGTCCTGTATCACATGCTCACCGGCCGGCCGCCGTTCCTGGCCGCGTCCCCCCTGGAAACGATCCTCCTCGTGCTGGAGCAGGACCCCGTCCCCCCGCGCGTCCTGAACCCCCGCGCCAACCCCGACCTTGAAATGGTCGCGCTCAAGTGCCTTCAAAAGTCGCCCGACCAGCGCTACCCGAGTGCGGCGGCCCTGGCCGACGACCTCGACGCGTTCCTCGCCGGCAGCCCCGTCTCGGCCCGCTCGACGACCCTCCGCGCCCTCGCCAGCCGGCTCTTGAGCGAGACCCATCACGCCCCGGTGCTCGAGAACTGGGGGGCGCTCTGGATCTACCACAGCGCGGCCCTGATTGTCTTCTTCGGCCTGACCAACTGGCTCCTGTGGCGCGGGGTTACGGCGCGCTGGCCCTACGTCTTGATCTTCACCGTGGGCCTCGGCGCCTGGGCTGGTTTCTTCTGGAGCTTGCGCCGGCGGGGGGGCCCGATCTCGTTCGTCGAACGCCAGCTCGCCCACGTCTGGGGCTCGGGCGTCATCGCAATCAACCTCATCTTCCTCGTCGAGTGGCTCCTGGGACTACCCGTCCTGACGCTGTCGCCGATGATCGCCGTCACGAACGCGATGCTCTTCCTGATCAAGGGAGGCATCCTCTCGGGAGCCTTCTACGTGCAAGCAGCGGCGGTCCTCCTGAGCATCGCACCCATGGTCTGGTTTCCGAAGGCCGCCCCCTTGATTTTCGGTCTCGTGGCCGCATCATGTTTCTTCGCGACGGGGCTCAAGTACCACCTCCGGCGCAGACGCATCGTGAGACTCGCGACGGAGCGCGCGGAGACAGCAGTAAACCAAACCGAGCGGTAGAAGACGCCGAGGCGTGTCGCAACCAAGGGCGAGCCGACAGAGACGGTCGCTGGATTTTACGCGCATGGCCGCCGTAGGGGCCTACTCCGCATCGAGATCAGGCAGTACCCCCGTCTCGACGGCACGACGCATCTCCTCGGGGCAGGCGTTCCACGTTGCCTGGTAAGTTGGCTCAAGCGGCACAAGAATGTGAATCGTTGGCCAGGAACAGCGGCATGTCCGGCAGCGCGTCTCCCACGCCAACTGGCTCGACGTAGGCCGCTCGCCCCCCCCCCGTTTCATAAGAGGCCAGAATCCGATCCTTTCCTTCGGGAAAAGTGAAATCCTCCTCCATAATCTCGTCCCAGATGGCTTTGTGTAGACCAAACGGATCGCGGGGTGTCGGAGGAAACAGATCGACGATCAGGACATGGACCCCGGCGCGAAGACAGTCAATGGTCTTGTCCACAAAGTCGCGCAAGGCAGCGCGGCTGTCCTTGTTCCCGGGTAAGACGATTTCAATCACGGCCACGATCCGGCCGAGGTGATGGCGGACAACAACGCGATTGGCGCGGACCGCATAGATCTCCCTGGTGGTACGGCGAACGATTCGCGTGACAGGTGGCGCCGAAGTGGCGGCGTTTCCATTCCAATCCGTCATTCTCTGATGCAAAGGCTGGCGGGTGCTTTCGATGGTCAACACGTCCGATTCCCAAGGCCCCGTACGTTGCTCGACCAGGGCCGACAGTCCCCTCGGCAAACGGCCGCCATTCAGCGCATCCTTGAGTCGAATCGACCAACTTTGATGGAAGTCGTGAAAGAGCCCTGAGGGCACGCGCGTCCAGTCGTGGATCGGCATCGCAGCACCTCCAGCAGCGATTACAGGCAATTCCGCTCCCGGTTTCCGGTGGGCGGTTGGAGAAGGAAACGGTGAGGTTTCCTTTCAGATCGGGGCCCAATAGGAAGCTTCCCTTGTAGGTTATTGATCAGCCCTTCTCGCCCCAGGCTATCATAGGGTGCCCCTTCCGGGCGAACGAGCGCGACGACATCCCACGACCCTTGAGGAAAGAGAACGGGAATGAGGAGCTCGATTCTGCTACGAACCATCGCCGGCGTGCTGCTCGTAAGCGTTTTGCCCCGGAGCGCGGCGGGGCAGGGCCTGGAGTACGTCAAGGCCCACTACACCAAGTACGAGTACCGCGTCCCGATGCGCGACGGGGCCCGGCTCTTCACGGCCGTCTACGTCCCGAAGGACGCGTCGCAGCGCTACCCGGTCCTGCTAACGCGCACGCCCTACAACGTCGGGCCGTACGGCGTGGACAAGTACAAGCCGGACCTCGGCCCCTCCCCGCTGTTCGGCAAGGCCGGGTACATCTTCGCTTACCAGGACGTACGCGGGCGCTGGATGTCGGAGGGAGAGTTCGTCAACATGCGGCCGCATCGGCCGGAGAAGCCCGACAAAACCGCGGTCGACGAGAGCAGCGACGCCTACGACACGATCGAATGGCTCACGAAGCACGTCGACGGCAACAACGCCAAGGTCGGCCAGTACGGCATCTCCTACCCCGGCTTCTACACGGCGGCCGGCGTGATCGACGCGCACCCGGCCCTGAAGGCGGCGTCGCCCCAGGCGCCCGTGACCGACTGGTTCGTCGGCGACGACTGGCATCACAACGGGGCGTTCTTCCTGCCCCACGCCTTCAACTTCCTGGCCGTCTTCGGCCGCCCTCGGCCTGAGCCGACGACGAAGTTCAAACACGTTTTCGATCACGAGACGCCCGACGGATACGACTTCTTCCTCCGCCTCGGGCCGCTCGCCAACGCCGACACGCGCTACTTCAAAGGCGAGGTCGGCTTCTGGCAAGAGGTCATGGCGCACGGCACCTACGACGATTTCTGGAAGGCCCGCAACCTCCGCGCACACCTCAAAGACATCCGCCCCGCCGTCATGACCGTCGGCGGCTGGTTCGACGCCGAGAACCTCTTCGGCGCGCTCGAGTGCTACAAGCGGATCGAGGCCACCAGCCCCAAGGCCTCAAACATGCTCGTGATGGGCCCCTGGCACCACGGCGGCTGGTCACGCGGCGACGGAGCAGCGCTCGGGGACGTTCGGTTCAACTCGAAAACATCCGAGTTCTTCCGCGAGCAGATCGAGTTCCCTTTCTTCGAATTCCACCTCAAGGGTAAGGGGACACCCAGCCTCCCTGAGGCGTTCGTCTTCGAGACCGGGCGAAATCAGTGGCGGCGACATGACCACTGGCCTCCCAAGGACGCCGCGGCCAGGTCACTGTACCTCCGCGCCGGCGGAAAGCTCGCGTTCGAGCCCCCCGGCGAGGACGACTCGCAGGCGTTCGACGGCTACACGAGCGACCCCGCCAAGCCCGTCCCGTTCATCGACTGGACGGGTGTCGGCATGGAGAAGGAATACATGGTCGCCGACCAGCGCAGCGCCTCGCGACGGACCGACGTCCTCGTGTACGAGACAGCTCCTCTCGAGGAGGACGTGACGCTCGCCGGTCCGGTGCAGGCCGCGCTCCACGTTGCCACCTCGGGCACGGATTCCGACTGGGTCGTGAAGCTCGTCGACGTCTACCCGGACGATTACCCCGACCCCGAGCCGAACCCCGCCGGCGTCCGCATGGGAGGCTACCAGCAGCTCGTGCGCGGCGACGTGATGCGCGGCAAGTTCCGCAACAGCTTCGAACGCCCCGAGCCGTTCACCCCGAACGAGCCCGCCCCTATCGCCTTCACGCTCCCGGACGTCTACCACACCTTCCGCACCGGACATCGGATCATGGTCCACGTCCAGAGCACCTGGTTCCCCCTGGTCGACCGCAACCCACAAACATTCACCGACATCTACAGCGCCAAGGAGCCCGACTTCCGCAAGGCCGACCAGCGCATTTACCGCTCGCGCAAGCTGCCGTCCCACCTGAACGTACTCGCGCTGCCGTGATCAGAGAAAGCGATTCACCACAAAGGCACGAAGGCACAAAGAAAATAGGCCGTGAAGATTTAAGTGTTTAAACCGTGTAAGGCCCTTTGTGCCTTTGTGGTGAATCTCTCCGCTTGCTACCGGTCCGGTTTAAGGACAACGTCGGCGAAGCGGCCGGATTGGCCGGCCACCCAGGGTGCCTGGCCGGGCAAGTACCCGTCGGCCTGGACGAGTGCTGCGTACTGGCCGTCGCGGTCGAGGTAGGGGGGGGTGCGGAAGCGCCCCTGGGGGTCGGTGCGCAGCGTGTAGAGCCCATCGAAATCGACGAGCGGAAGCCCCTCGACCTGGCCGTTCTCGTCCAGGTCTTTGGTGCGGAGTCGGACCAGCGCGCCGGGGATGGGCTTGCCCTGGGGGTCGACGACTCGCCCCTCGACGGCGACGGCGCGGCCGCTGCCGAGCTTCAGGACGAGAGGCGGCTCCTGGGCGCCGGGCTCGGCCCGCACCAAGACCCGCGCGGGCTGGTCGGTCTGGAGACCCTGGTAGTGAGCCGAGAGTCGCACCTCCGCGCCGAGCGGCGCCCCTTGGATCACGAACTCACCGCGCGGCCCTGCGCTCGTCTCGACCTCGCGCCGGCCGCGCTGTTTCGGTCCTTCGTTGACGTCCCACAAGGCGCGCACCGACGCGCTGACCACCGGCTTGCCGTCACCGTCGACGACCGACCCGCGCAGGCTGGTCGCGCGGGCCAGCTCGATGGCGGGGAGGGCGAACTCGGTCACCTTGGCGGGGATTTCGACCTCCGGTAGGCCGAAGAGCAGCGAGGCGTAAGGCGAGGGGGTCGACCAGACGTAATAGAGGAGCCGCCGGCCGGGGGGGGCGAACCCCTCGTAGCGCCCCTCGGCATCGGTCCGCACGGGCTCGACCCCCAGCCCGAGGCTGACCCCCACGCCCGCGATCGGCTTGCCCGTCCCGCGCTCGCGGACGATACCACGAATGCGGACCCCGCGCACCAGCTTCAGCGTGACCTCGGCCGTTTTGCCCACCACCACCTGCGGCTGGTTCTCCATCTGTCCGAACCAGGGAGAGCCCGGACGCGGCACGACCGCGACGCTCAGGCGCCCTTCGGGAACCTCGTCAATCTCGAACCGCCCTTCCGCGCTGGTCGGGATGTGGAACAGCCCCGCCGCGGGCGACGGTTGCTTCGGGTGAAACGACGCCACGACCAACGGCAGCGCACGCGCCTCGGCCGCGTCGTCGGCCATCACACGACCCTTGACCCTCCCCACCGGCAGGAGCGCGACGGCCTTGGGCTCAACCCCGCTCCCCCGGAAGCCGAACTGCTGGACGCCCAAGCCCCGGGCCTGGACGAACACCGTTGCGATCTCCTCAGGGAAGAACGCGGTCACGACGGCCCGACCCTCGCCGTCGGTCGTGGCCGCAATGAGCGACCCGAGCGCATCGGGCGCGGCGGTGGCGTCGCGAGTGATGGCGCGGGGGATCACGCGCGCCCCGGCGACCGGCTTACCGTCCGGGCCGACGACCTCGAAGGTCCCCCGCGCGGGGGGCCCGAGCACGAGCCGGACCGGGAGCCCCGCCGGAAGCGTCCCGGGCCGCAGTACGCGAGATGCGACGAGCAAGCCGGGCCGGACCGCCCACAGGGCCGCGGCCGCCGGCGCAGCCGGATCGTCGATGTCCGCCGGCGCGTCCAGGCGGAACTTTCCCGAGGCGTCCGTCGTCGCCCGAGCCAGCACCGGCGGCCAGCCACCGACCGTCTGAAGTCCGGTCAGGAACACGCCCGCCCCCGCCAACGGCTTCCCCTCGGCGTCCGCCACCACGCCGTTCACGGACACCGTCCGCGACCGCGCCACGGCGACCGACTCGGGGGCCTGGGAAACGCCCAACAACACCAACACAATCACGGTCGCGAGGGTCACGCGGCACCTCCCCCTGGATCATACCGCGAATGCCACAGAACGGGAATTCGGCCGCCGCGACGACAGCGAAAATCCTCGAATATCCCTTAAACGAACGAGCGAGGTAGAACATCTAGTAATTGTTTATCAACATGGTTTCGCTCTTGCCTTTCTCTCTCCAACCTTGGCGCCTTGGCGGTCAGTCCCGACGGAGTCCTGGCGGCTCATTCCGCGATGGCGGCTCCGCCAGCACCGCGCGCAGCCGGCGCAGCGCCCGCAGGTGGCGCATGCCTGCCGCGGGCTCGCTGATGCCGAGCGCCCGCGCAGCGTCGCCGTTGGAAAGTTGTTCGAAGTGCCTTAGTAAGACGATCTCCCGGTCGTCCTCGTCAAGCTGCGCGAGCGCCGCCTGGAATCGGCGGCCCAGCTCGGCGCGGAGGGCGGCCGCCGCCGGCGTGAGACCGGGGTCGCAGAGCTGCGCGGCCAGTTCGAGCGACGAATGGTCACCGAACGCGGGCACCGCCAGCGGCCGCTCGCGGTCCAGGCTTCGGCGCTCCGCCACGCGGTGCCGTCGGTGCTGGTCGATGATGTGGTCGCGTGCGATCTGCCGGAGCCAAAGGTGGAACGGCAATGCGGGCGCGCGCAGGTAATCGGTCAGTCGCTGGTTGGCCTTGAGCAAGACCTCCTGGACGACATCGCTGGCGTCGACCCGCCGCGCGAGCGCCGGGTCGAGCCGCAGATCGATCATGCGCCTTAGCGCCGCACGGTGGCGCGCCCAAAGCGCACCCGCCGCTGCGGGGTCGTGCCCTGCCACCCGCCTGAGCAGTTCCTGCGTCTCTCCCGAGTCGGGCCACATGCTTCAGGGGGCATCCTCGCCGACACGCCCGCCACTTCAACCCCGACGCCGGTCTTGAGGGCAAGGCCTGTCCATCGTAACACGGCGCGCGGGGAATGTGGCGGCGAGGTTGTGGGAGGATTTGTCGACGATCGCGGCCGCCAAGCCAGGGTCACTTCATGTAGCGCGCCCCCCGCACCACCGAGACGTCGATAACCCAGGTGATGCAAGCGTAGTTCTCAAAGTAGTTGTGCGAGATGAACGTAAGAATCGCGTCGGCCACATCGGGCGAACAGACGACGTCGATCCTCATGTTCTCGCCGCCGAAGTCCTTGCGAGCCCCACGAGAGCCGAAACCGGTCGCTTCGTAGCAGGTGTACCCGGTCGCCCCCAGTTCGATGATCTTCGGTAGCAGATGGTCCTTCAGAACCGGCTCGGTCACGATCGTCACAAGCTTCAGTGGGTGAAGCTGCATGAATCAAGGCTCCTTCGTTCTCGTAGCGTGTTCAGGCGAACGAACCAGAGACGAGTTGGGATTAATGGCTTCCTGTCGCGGTGGCGCCCAGCATCTTGGCCATCTGGTAGTAGATGGGGATGCCGAATGCGATGTTGAACGGGAACGTGATCGCCAGCGACGCCGTGATCGAGAGCGTGGGGTTGGCCTCCGGAAGCGTGAGACGCACCGCCGGTGGCGCGGCGATATACGAGGCGCTCGAGACGATCGCGGCGAACACGGTGCAGCCCCCCAAGCTCAGCCCGGCCATGTGGCCCAGCCACGCGCCGAGGAATCCGTGGAGGAGCGGCATGAGAACGCCGAAAGCCACGAGGAAAGGTCCCACCTTCAGAAGGTCGCCAAGCCGCTCGCCCGCGACCAGCCCCATCTCCAGGAGGAAGATGCAGAGACAGCCTCGGAAGATCATCCCCTTGCTGTAGAAGAAGTCGTGGAACGGGACAAAGCCCTTCGCGGGCATGAAGTACGTGGCGATGAAGCCAATGACGAGCAAGCCCGCCATGAGCATGATCGACTGGCCCGTCATCACCTCGTACAGCGCTTCGCCGAGCTTCCCCTTCTCCTTCGGCTTCTCCGGCACATCCAAGGGCTCAGCGCGGCCGTCCGCCGTGGTCTTGACCTGCGACAGCACGGCACCCAGCGCCAGGGCAATGGCAATCCCCGGACACTCGAGAATCGTCACCAACGTCGGCAGGTAACTGTTCGGGGGTGCGCCGTTCTGGTTCGCAAACACGTCCGCCACCGCGTACGTCACCGCTGACGTGGACCCGTAGTGGGCCGCGATACCGGCCGAGTCGGACACCGTGAATCGCCCGATGTAACGCAGCACCGAATAGGCCGTGATCGGCGTCAGGCAGCCGAGAAACAGCGTCACCAGAGCCGGTTTCCAGACCGTGGAGATGCCGTGTTCCATCACTTCCTTGGCGAGCTCGTGTCCGCCGATGAAACCAATCGACATCAGAAGAAAGATCGCAATCGAATAGTAAAGATCCTTCGGGATTTTGATGCCGCCGTGAATCAGCTTGCAGAAGATCCCCAACGCGAAGCACATCGGGATCGGCGTGAGCAGGTTCTCGCCAAGGGAATGCAGAATCTTTGCGAAGTCCATCGCTGGTCGGACCCCAAAAGGAGAGAAAGGAGGAAACGCACAGCCACTGCCGGCAACATCGTCACCGCGCGTACGCACACTCAATCGACGCAGACGGGGGAATCTACGGCTGAGCGAAGAAACAAACGTCGTGCCGGGTAGGGCGGCCCCCCTTTTAACCCAAGTGTCGGACTGTATCGAAGTCGATGTTTCGGAACAAGTTACAAGTGAAAAACCGAAGCATCGGCGCCAGCACTCCGATGATCGCCGACGCCAAGACTGCCTACCACACAAGCAGGACAGCCCGCTCATACGGCAAACTACAGACATCCATGGATGCTGGCCGGCGGCAGGTCGCGCGTTCGACGCGGTGCGTGGCACGACGGGCCGATGTCTGCCGGTTTTTTGTGCTCTTTCGGCCTAGCGGCCGTAGTAGGCCGGCTCGTTCCCGGGCTTCCACTTGATATTGCACCCGATGCTCGGCTTTTGCGAGTTCGACACCGGGCGACCAGCGAGCACGGCGTCGAGCGCTACGCGGAGGTCTTTACCGGTGACGGGCAGGTTGTTCCCCGGCCGGCTGTCATCCATTTGGCCGCGGTAGACGAGCGCCCGGGCTCCGTCAAAAACAAAGAAATCCGGGGTGCAGGCTGCGTGATAGGCCTGCGCGACCTGTTGGCTCTCGTCGTAGAGGTAGGGAAAGACGTAGCCTGCGCTGGCCTTCTCGCGCGCCATGTTCGCGGGACTGTCGTCCGGGTAGGCCAACGCGTCATTGGCGCTGATGGCGACGATGGCGACCCCCTTGTCGGCATACTCGCGGGTCAGTTCGGCCAGCCCTTGCCGCACATGCTTCACGTACGGGCAGTGGTTGCAAATGAACATGACCAGGAGGGCCGGGGCGCCCTTGAGGTCGTCCAGCGCCAGGGTATGGCCATCGGTGTCGGGTAGGCGGAAGTCGGGGGCCGGGGAGCCGAGCGGGAGCATCGTCGAGGGAGTGAGGGCCATGGTCGGGGCTCTTCTCGGGTTCGCAGGAAACGATCACGTTCGCGGCCGTCGCCGGACCGTAGGTTACCGCGTCGCGGACCGCCGCGGTAGCCCAGGACGGTTGCGGTCGCGCAAGGGTGCGGCTAGCATGGGGCACAGTTCGGGGATCCAAAACGTCGGACGAGGAACAGTGCCATGGTCCCGCGTTTCCGCTCGATCGGCTTCGCCCCGGGCTTGGCCTTCGCTCCGACCCCGAAGGCAACGCCGTGACGGGAACCCGACGATGACGGCGGCTGCCCCGGCCCAATCGCTCCCTCCCGGCCCGAAGGGGAGCCGCCTCACGGGCAACTTGACGGAGTTCAAGCGCGACCGGCTCGCCTTCCTGGAGCGCTGCGCGCGTGAGTACGGCGACTGCGTGAGCATCCGCCTCGGCCCCCGCCGCGCGTTCATCGTGAACCATCCCGACCTCGTCGAAGAAGTGCTCGTCACCCGCAACAAGAGCTTCATCAAGCACTTCGCCCTGCGGCTGACGAAGGCGACGCTGGGCAACGGCCTATTGACGAGTGAAGGCGACTTCTGGCGCCGGCAGCGCAAGCTGATCCAGCCGGCGTTCCACCGCGAGCGCATCGCCGCGCACACCGCGACGATGGTTGCCTTCACCGAGCGGATGCTCGCCACCTGGGCCGACGGCCAGACGCGCGACGCCCAGGAAGACATGATGCGGCTGACGCTCGAGATCGTCGCCAAGTGCCTCTTCG
The DNA here is from genome assembly GCA_031291845.1 of Isosphaeraceae bacterium. Taxonomy (GTDB): domain Bacteria; phylum Planctomycetota; class Planctomycetia; order Isosphaerales; family Isosphaeraceae; genus DAIDJG01. The sequence continues at coordinate 26,777 of JARLIH010000175.1, forward strand.
ACGCCGACGTCTCCGGCGACGCGGCCGGCGCCAGCGTGGCCATGGAGACGGTACTGCGCAGTTTCACCGCGCGGGTCAACACCCTGTTGCGCCTCCCCGACTGGGTCCCGACCCCCACGAACCTGCGCCTTCGCCGCGCGATCCGCCGGCTCGACGCGATCCTCTTCCGCGTCATCGACGAGCGCCGGCGCAACCGCCAGGATCGCGGCGACCTCCTCTCGATGCTCCTCCAGGCCCAGGACGAGGACGATGGCACGGGGATGACCGACCGGCAGCTCCGCGACGAGACGATGACCCTCTTCATGGCCGGCCACGAGACCACCGCGAACACCTTGGCCTGGGCCTGGTACCTGCTCGCCCTCCACCCCGAGGCCGAGGCACGCCTGCACGCTGAACTGGACCACGTACTGGGCGATCGCCCGCCGACGTTCGACGATTTGCCCCGCCTGAAGTGGACCGACATGGTCGTGACGGAAACCTTGCGCTACTACCCCACCGTCTGGCTCCTGGGCCGCGAGGCGATCGAGCCGGTCACAATCGGCGGCTACGACGTACCGGTGGGGATGACCGTGTTCATGAGCCAGTGGGTCGTCCACCGCGACCCGCGCTGGTTCGACGACCCCAAATCGTTCCGCCCCGAGCGCTGGGCCGACGGCCTGGCCAAGCGCCTCCCGCGCTATGCCTATTTCCCCTTCGGCGGCGGCCCTCGGGTCTGCATCGGCAACGCCTTCGCGCAGACCGAGTCCGTGCTGCTCCTGGCCACGATCGCCCGGCGCTACCAGCTAAGCTTGGCGACCGATGCCGCGGTCACCCCACTCCCGACGATGACGCTGCGGCCCGACAAGGGAGTCAAGGTGGTGTTGGCGCAGCGCGCCACCCGGTGACAGTCCCTTGCCGAGACACATCGACCGAGATCAGTTTCAAGACACGAGAATTTCATCTTTTCTTCAATTCGTCGTCCACGACTCGTACAATTCTGAATAGTACGCAATTGAAAGGTTGCAAACCGCACAATCGCCCATTAAGCTGCCCTGCGATTTGACTCGCATTCACGCGACAACCTGCGTCCCACGGTTGGCGTCCGTTCCGGGACGAGGCAGGTCGTCGACCAGCAGGCGCTTCGCGTGGAGAGTTTCATGGCGCGGACCCCCCGCCGTCCTGGCAGCTTCGTCAACCAGCATCGAAAAACCGCTGACATCCGATCGCGAATCCAGCTCCCTCACCGGCCATTCCTCGAAGTGCTCGAGGAACGGGTCCTCCTTGCGGCGGGTGTGCTCGGCCCGTCGTTCGGCACGGGCGGGCTAGTTGATACCAACGTCGCGAACATCAAGGCGTCGTACTACAACGCCAAGGCAACCGCCGTGTTAGTTGAGGCCAACGGCGACATCGTCGCGGCCGGCCCCTTCGACGACTTCGCCGAATTTGGTGCGGTTCGATACTTGCCGAACGGCACGATTGACACCTCGTTCGGCGCGAACGGGGTTGCGATCGCCTCCGACGGCAGCACGATCGAGGACGTTTATGCGGCGGCGCTCCAGCCCGACGGCAAGATCATCGTGGCCGGTGATTCGTTCATCTCAGGTCACCGGGAATTCACCCTCGTACGATTCAACGCAGACGGCACGCTCGACACGACCTTCGGCAACTCCGGCGTGGTCACGACCGTCGTCGCGACGGGCTACGACTCGACAGCCTACGCCGTGACGGTTCAGCCCAACGGTGCAATCCTCGCAGTCGGCTATACCGAGGGACTTCACGGCAACACTTTTGCACTTGTCCTATACAACACCGATGGAACGCTGGACACGGCCTTTGGGACAGGCGGGATCGTCCAAACACACTTCGCGACTAACAGTGAGGATTCCGCCGCCGCCGTTGCGCTGCAGCAGAACGATCAGATCGTCGTCGCTGGCACTACGAATAACGTGATCGCGCTGGCTCGCTATAACACGAACGGCACGCTCGATACCACGTTCGGCGCCGGCGGACTTGTCACTGGGCCATCCGGGGCGGATAGCGTGACTGGCGTGGCGATTCAACCAAATGGGCAGGTCGTCGTCGCCGGAAACGCGCTGACGGGGACCCAGTTGTTCGTAAGTCGTTTCAACGCGAACGGCACGGCCGATACCACGTTCGGAACGAACGGAACCACGCTCACCAACGGCGGCGCAACCGTAGCGAACGCGAACGGTCTTGCCCTTCAACCCGATGGCAAGATCCTCGTTACCGGCGGCATCTCTTTCTCATCCGGTTACGAGTTCGGCACCGCACGCTTTACCTCCACCGGCGCTCTGGACTCCATTTTCGGCACGGGGGGCTTCGCGGTTACCAGCTTCGCGGCTTCGTTTCCGCTGACTGGGGGCATCGACCAGGCCTACGCGATCGCACTCCAGGTCGATGGCGGAATCGTCGTCGCCGGCTATGCCAATGGGGGCAACAGCATCGGTATCGCCCGCTACCTGAACGATCTCCTCGCCCCCAACCCGCTCGTCGTCACCAACACGAACGACTCCGGCATCGGCTCCCTCCGCTGGGCGATCACGAACGCCGACGGCATGACCGACACAAACACGATCACGTTCGACATCCAGGGCCCCGCGCCTTACACCATTTCGCCCCTCTCCGCGTTACCGGCCATCACAAATTCAACCGTCATCGATGGCACCAGCGAACCCGGTTACGCGGGGAAGCCCCTGATCCAGTTGAGCGGCCAGAATGCCGGGCCGGGAACGGACGGACTCGAGCTACTCGCAGGGGGCAGCACGGTCAAAGGGCTGGCGATCAACGGATTTACATCGAGCGGAATCTCCGTCGACACGAACGGTGGCGCGCTGATCGAGGGGAATTTCATCGGCACCGATCCGACAGGGACCGTGGCGCTGGGCAACGGCGGGGGCGGTGTCTTCGTGATCGCGACCGCCGGGCCGGCCCTCGCCGTAACAATCGGCGGGACGTCCGCCGCGGCGCGAAACGTGATCTCGGGGAACAGCAGTAGCGACGGCATCGACATCGTCGGCGCGTCGGCGAACGGCACGCTGATCGAAGGAAACGACATCGGCACGGACCTCACCGGCACGGTCGCGCTGCCAAACGGTGGAGGGATCAGCGTCGACAATGGTGCCGTGAACACGACCATCGGCGGCACGAGCGCAGGCGCCGGCAATCTCATCTCCGGCAATGAAGACGATGGAGTCTCGCTGTCTAACCAAGGCGGGAGCCCAAGCGGCACCCTCATCGAAGGCAACTTGATTGGGACCAATATCGGCGGGACCCTCGGACTCGGCAACGGGACGGCAGGCATCGAGATCAACGGCGCGACTAATACGACCATCGGCGGCATCGTGGCCGCCGCCCGTAACGTGATCGCGGGTAACGGAACCTTGAACCCCGGCTTCGATGGTGTCTTCGTCCACGGCTCCGGGGCGACGGGCAATCTCATTGAAGGAAACTGGATCGGGTTAGCATCCAGCGGCATCGCCCTATCGCACGAACAGATCAACGGCATCGAAATTAATGGAGTTCCCAACAACACCGTCGGTGGCACAGCGGCGGGCGCGGGCAATGTGATTTCGGGGAATGCGCAGAACGGCGTCTTGGTCAGCGGCGCAGGAGCGTCAGGCAATCTGATCGAAGGGAATTACGTTGGCACGGATGCCACCGGGAAGGTCGCCGTGCCGAACGGTGTCGGCCTTCTCGTGGACAGCGCAGCGTCGAACACAACCATCGGTGGTACCGCCGCGGGCGCGGGCAATCTCATCTCGGGTAACACGGGCGACGGGATCGAACTGTCGAATACCGGCGGGGTGCCAACCGGCACACTGATCCAAGGGAACCTCATCGGCATCGACACGACGGGCAATACAGCCCTTCCAAATCTCAATGGCATCGAGCTCAACGGGGCCGCGGCGACGACGATCGGCGGCACTATCGCCGGGGCGCGGAATATCGTCTCGGGAAACAGTGTTGGAAATAACGGTTCCTTCGGAATCGACGTGCACGGCGCGTCGGCCGTTGGAACACTGATCGAGGGAAACTATATCGGAACGAATTCCTCCGGCACGGTCCCAGTACACAACGGCACCTTCGGAGCGGAGGTAACGGAACCGACGGGTGGCATTGCCGTCGGCGGAGGCGCAGCGAACACCACGATCGGCGGCACGGCTACCGGCGCCGGTAATCTGATCTCGGGCAACATCGGCACCGATGTATGCCTGCCCGGCGTCGAAGGAGGCACCTCGACGGGCACCCTCATCGAGGGAAATCGGATCGGGACCGACGTCACGGGGACCGAGTCTTTCGGCGGCAGTACTGAAGACGACGTAGAACTTCAACGGGCCACTGGCGTGACGATCGGTGGTACGGCCGCGGGCGCGACCAATGTGATCGCCGGCGGGGGCTACGCGGGGATCTCAATCAGCAGCGAGTTCGTGTCGGATGTCCTGGTGGAGGGAAACTTCGTTGGAACCAACGTGTCTGGAAGATCGGCACTTTTAGGAGGTGACGCCATTTATGTGTATCTAGGCTCTACCGGCGTGACCATTGGCGGTACGGCGGCGGGCGCTGGCAACGTGATCGCCGGGGAGGGATACGGCATTGAGATCGAAGGAGGCACGGGCGGCAACCAGGACGGAACCGGAGCGGGAGCCTTGGTCCAGGGGAACCTTATCGGCACCGACATCACCGGGACGAAATCTTTCGGTGAAAATACAGGAATAGTGATATCCTCGCCGTCTGGCTACGCCTACGCAAGGAACACCATCGGTGGCACCGCCGCTGGTGCGGGCAACGTCATTGCGTTCAACTCTTACGACGGGATCTGGGCCTCAGGGATGGGAACTCAGCATAACCTGATTCAGGGCAACTTCATCGGCACGAACGCCGCCGGCGCATCGCTACCCAACGGTGGCGACGGGATTGAACTGGGATCCAGCGACGGCAACACGATCGGCGCAACGAGCGCGGGGGCAGCCAATATCATCGCCTTCAACGGCGGAGCCGGAGTGAAGATCGACACCGCGTCTGACGGCGCGGGGCCGTACGGGGTCGACAACCGGGTCGAGGGGAATAGCATCTTCGCGAATGGCGCTCTCGGGATCAGCCTGAGCCCCAGCGGTGTGACCTTTAACCATGTCGGCGGCCCGGTCCCGGGCTCGAACAACCTCCAGAACTATCCCGTCCTCACCGCGGTCTCGAGCAGCGCAAGCAGCACGACGATTCAGGGCACATTGAGCAGTGAGCCCAATACGACGTACCATCTCGAAATCTTCGCCAACGCCACCCAGGATCCCTCGGGGTACGGCCAGGGCCAAACCTACCTGGGCTCGTGGCCGGTGACCACCGACAGCACCGGCAACGTAACGTTTACCGCGACGTTCCCAACGGCGCTGCCGCTCGGTTACGTGATCAGCGCAACGGCGACCGATCCCAATGGCAACACGTCGGAATTCAGCCAGGATATCGCGGTTCCCGAGGCGGACCTCGCGGTCGGCATGACGGCCAACCCGAACCCCATCGCCGTCGGCGCGAATGCAACATTTGTTGTGACCATCACGAACAATGGACCGAACACGGCGTCGGCAACCGCGCTCTCCGACACGCTGAACGGCGCGTTCAACGTCCTCTCCGTGACGCCCAGCACCGGGGGAACGTACACGCAGTCCGGCAACGTCATCACGGCCAATTTCGGCAGCATCGCGAGCGGCGCAGCGGCCACCTTGACGATCGTCGTGAGTCCGACCACGACCGGATCGATCAGCGATGTCGCGAGCGTCTCAAGCGCGGTCAACGATCCGATCACGTCGAACAACGCGACCAGTCAAACGATCGTGGCCGAGAGCGCGGGGACCCTAGCCTTCAGCGCAGCGAGCGACACCGCCAGCGACGACAGCGGCAGCGCCACGATCACAGTCGACCGCACGGGTGGCGACTTCGGCGCCGTGACGGTCCAGTACGCGACGAGCGACGGCACGGCGAAGGCCGGCACCGACTACACGGCGACGAGCGGGACCCTGACGTTCCCGGACGGCGTCACTAGCGAAACGTTCACCGTCCCGATCCTCGACGACCAGACGCCGGACGGCACGGAATCGCTCAACCTCACCCTCTCCAGCCCGACCGGCGGCGCGACACTCGGTACGCCGTCGACGGCCGTTCTCAATCTGACGGACGTGCCCGGCGCGATTCAATTCTCGAGCCCCACGTACAGCGTCAGCGAAAGCGCGGGTACCGCGACCATCACCGTCACACGCGCTGACGGCGACGGCGGTGCGGTGTCGGTCCACTACGCCACCAGCGACGGCACCGCCGGGGCCGGCACCGATTACACGGCGACTTCCGGCACGTTGAACTTCCCCGACGGCGTCGACAGCGAAACGTTCACGATCCCAATCCTGGACAACCCCAACCCCACGGGCGATTTGACGGTCGACCTGGCATTGAGCGACGCCACGGGAGGCGCCACGCTGGGCAGCCCGACCGCCGCAGTCCTGACCATCGCCCAGGGGGCTGGCTCGCTCCAGTTCAGCGCCCCGACCTACAGCATCGCCGAGAACGGCGGCGCGGTCGCTATCACTGTCACCCGCACGTACGGTACGGCAGGCGCGGTGTCCGTCCAGTACGCCACGAGCGACGGTTCCGCGAAGGCCGGCACGGATTACACCGCAACGACCGGCACACTGAATTTCCCTGCCGGCGCTACCAGTGAGACCATCATGGTGCCGGTGCTCGACAACCCCAACCCCTCGGGGAACGTCACCGTCGACTTGGCGCTGACCAACCCGGCTGGCGGCGCCGCGCTCGGCGCTCCGAGCACAGCGGTCCTCACCATCGATCAAGGCGCAGGGACGTTCCAGTTTAGCGCACTGACCTACACCGTAGCCGAGAATGGCGGCAGCGCGACGATCACAGTCAACCGAACGCACGGCACCGCCGGCGCCGTCTCTGTCCAGTACGCCACCAGCGACGGCACCGCCAAAGCCGGCACCGACTATTTGACCGCGTCGGGAACCCTGAACTTCGCCGATGGCGTCGGAACCGAAACGATCACCGTTCCCATTCTCGATAACCCGGACCCCTCCGGGAACGTCAACGTCAACGTGCTGTTGAGCAGCCCGACCGGTGGCGCCACGCTGGGCAGTCCGGCCACGGCGGTCCTCACCATCAACCAAGGCGCGGGCCAGTTCCAGTTCAGCGCGCCAAGCTATAGCGTGATGGACAACGCCGCCAGCGCAACTATCACCGTCACGCGCACCTACGGCTCGGCCGGTGCCGCGTCTGTCCACTACGCGACCACCGACGGCACCGCCAGGGCCGGGACCGATTACACCACCGCCGCCGGGACGCTCAACTTCGCCGACGGCGTCAGCAGCCAGACCTTCACCGTCCCCATCATCAACGACCCGAACCCCGACGGTACTGAGACCCTCAACCTCACGCTCTCGGACCCGACCGGAGCTGCGACGCTTGGCAATCAGGCCACGGCGGTGCTCAATCTCACCGATGTCCCCGGCGCACTTCAATTCAGCGCCGCGAGTTACAACGCCGCTGAGAACTCCGGTACGGCCACCATCACCGTCACACGGACGCTCGGCGACGGCGGGCCCGTCTCCGTCCATTACGCGACCAGCGACGGCACGGCCAAGGCCGGAACCGATTACACGGGGACTTCCGGAACCCTCAGTTTCCCCGACGGAGTCGCGAGCGAGAGCTTCCCCATCACCCTGCTCGATAACCCGAGCCCGTCGGGCAACGTAACGGTCAACTTGACGCTGACCAGCCCTGCCGGCGGCGCAACGTTCGGGACCCAAAGTACGGCCGTGCTCGCCATCGGCCAGGGCGCGGGGACGCTTCAGTTCAGCAGCCCGACCTACAGCGTCGCCGAAAACGGGGGTACAGCCACGATCACCGTCACACGAACCTTCGGCACCTCCGGGCCCGTCTCAGTCCACTATGCCAGCAGCGACGGCACGGCTACCGCCGGCATCGATTACACCGCGACGTCCGGTACGCTCAACTTCCCCAACGGCGTTAACAGCGAGACCCTCACCGTTCCCATCCTCGACAACCCGAACCCCAGCGGAGACGTTACGGTCGACCTCGCGCTTTCGAATGCGACCGGCGGGGCTACCGTCGGGGCACAGAGCACGACCATACTGACGATCAACCAGGGAGCCGGCACCTTCGCGTTCAGCGCCCCGACTTACACCGTGCAGGACAACGGCGGGTCGGCGACGATCACCGTCGATCGCACGCACGGCGCCGCAGGCGCCGTCTCCGTCCAATACGCCACAAGCGACGGCACCGCAAAGGCTGGGACCGCATACTCGGCGACGGCCGGGACGCTCGATTTCCCTGACGGCGCCACGAGCGAGAGTTTTACCGTCCCGATCCTGCCGGGCGGGATCGCGGCCGGCAGCCAGACCCTCAACCTCTCGCTGAGCGGTGTGGCCGGCGGCGCGACCCTCGGCGCACAGAGCACCGCCGTCCTCGACATCGCCACGCCCCCAGGCACCATCGCGTTCAGCCAGGCCACGGACAACGTCAACGCCAGCAACGCCTCGATCATTCTGACCCTCACGCGCTCCGGCGGCAGTGGCGGCGTCGTCTCCGTTCAATATGCCACGAGCGACGGCACAGCAAAGGCCGGAACCGATTACACGGGCACGTCGGGCACGCTCGTCTTTTCGGACGGCTTCACGAGCCAAACCTTGACGATCCCGATCCTGAACAACCCCGCCCGCGCGGGCAACGTGGCGTTCACGGTCACCCTGAGCAACCCCGGCGGCGGCGCGAGCCTGGGTACGCAGACGAGCGCCACGGTGACGATCGTCGACAACGCAGTTCCCGCGCCGCCCGGCGTGCCCCAGCTCAGCGCCCAGAGCGACACGGGGGCCAGCAGCTCCGACGGCCTGACCAGGGATAACGGCTCGACCGCCGCGCCGTTGACGTTCACCGTCGGGAACATCTCGCCCCCGAACGCCTTCGTGCAACTCTACACCGTGCCGCCAACCGGCAGCCCCGTGCCCTTCGGCAACCCGGCGCAGGCCGTCGGCGGCTTGGCCACCATCACCGTGAACGACACTCCGCTGGCCGACGGCACGTACCAGATCGCCGCCAGTGCCTCCCTCTCCGCGGGGGGAACGCAGAGCGCGCTTTCGGGGACCCACAGCGTCACCATTCAGACCAGCCTCCGCGTCACGAGCATCAGCCCCGGCGGCAATTTCTACAGCAGCCTGCCCAACGAGCAGGTGACGGTCACGTTCAACCACTGGCTCGCCGGCGTCACGACCGACCCCAGCACGGGCTTCGCCTCACCGCCCTTCGCCGTCATGCTCGTCCCCGCGGGACCCGATGGACTCGCCACTCAGCAACGCACGGGCGTCTTCTGGGCCGGCACTTCGGGATACGACACCGGCGACCTTCCCCTTCCCGCCACGCTCAAGTACACCCAGAACGCCGACGGCACGGCGACCATCACGCTCACGCCCCACCAGCCGCTCTCGACCGACATCTACCTCATCACGGTTAACGGACTGTCCGACCTCGCCGGCAACCCCGTGGCAAGCGCGAATGGCGCTGTCGGCAACGTCTACAGCTCGTTCGACTACCGCCCGGTGAACACGTCCGCTCCGACGATCACGTCGGTCACGGCCGAGCACGGCATGCTGGTCATCAATAACAATAGCAACATTCCCCTGCCGGACACGATCGCGATCGGCTTCAGCCGGCCGATGGACACGTACACGATCAACACAAAAACGGTCCAACTCTTGCCCCAGGGCTCCAGCACACCCGTCACGGCGGCGGTGACATACAGCCCGGCGACGATGACGGCCTACCTGACGCCCGAGGCCATGCTGACGCCAGGCACACCGTACACGATCAACGTCACGACGGCGGTAACCGACGACGAAGGCTTCCCCGCGACCGGTGTCCCACTGGCGCAGGGACTCAGCAGGACGTTCACCGTGACCGGCGCGCCGCCCGCGGGCCGGTCGCCGCTGACCGTGACGGCCACGAGTCCGGCCGCCGGCACGAACTGGTCGCAGCCGCTGGGTTACGGGACCGTTACCTTCAGCGAAGCGCTCACCCTCGACGCATCGCACGTGGGACGGTTCTCGGCGATGCTCGTGCCGCACACTGGGGGCGTCACCACGGGCGGCTCGGGCTACGCGGACGTGCCGTACGACGCCAAGCTGGCGTTTAACCCGAACACGAACCAGCTCGTGCTGGTGTTCACAGGGGTGGCGGACGCCTCGTCATCGGGCGTGCTCCAAGTGTTCGCGCTGACGGGGATCCACGCGTCCAACGGCGACGCGCTCCAGCCCGACCCCGGTACGTCGGCGCCGGTCTACCGCAATTTCGAGATCACCAGCGCGACCGCGTCCCCCGCGGTCATGCTCGCGAACCAAAGCACGGCCGTGGTGCCGGTCCCATCGCCCGGAGTGGCGGCGTCCTCCCTCGTCGCGAAGCCTCGGGAGGCCGACGGGCCTTCGCGCCCCGTCCGGCCGTCGCAGGCGCTACCCGTGCTTGATAGCCTTCGCCGGCCTGGGCCAGAGCGCGCCGCGTTGCGCGTCCCTGCGGGCCCGCTCGGGACCAGGCGGCGCAGTTAAGCTCAGCGGCGGAGTGTATACACGGGGGGCAAGGCCCCGTTCACTTTGCGTTCGGTGGCGACACGCGTATGTCACGGCCGCCCGTGCGGTTGACGAGTTCCGTCAACCCGGGGGACTTGGACCCGTCAGCCAGCGACGCCCCCGCGCAGCTCAGGAGGGCCTGGTCGGTCAGAGGCGGGATCCCGGCCCGGAAGCGCAGGTTCACGGTCACGATGAAGAACCGGGCGATCGCGCCGTGCCCGAGCGTCCCGAGGTGGCGCCGATCGGCCAGGAAGACGTGCCCGAGACCGTTGCCCGGATCGTGCCGGTCGAGCTTCTGACCCGCGACGACGAGCGCATCGCGGCCCAGCCGGTTCGCGACTTTCATCCCCACGGCAAGGTCCATGACGGCGACCCGCCGGTCACGCAGGCCGATTGCGCGTACCTGGGCGTTGAACTCGTCGATCGCTTTCGTGTAAGCGTCCGCGAGCGAAAGGTCGAGCAGACCAACCCGGATCGAGTCGGCGATTTCCGGCAGGTCCCGGATGTCCGGCAGGGTCCCCAAAACAACCTTGACGTTGGGAGAAGCGGCGAGGACCGCGCTGACGGCTGTATGGAAGTTCTTGACCGCGCGGGGCAAGGCGTCGCCCAGGGCCCGGGCCGGTTCGGGCGACTTCAGAGCGTGGATGAAGTCGTTCCCGCCGATGAAGACGCACGCCAGCGTCACCTCACCCCGGGCGACCTGGGCCGCGAGGCCTGTGTGCTGCCCGCTCGCGATCAGGTCGTCGGTCGTCGCCTCGCTCCGGGACCAGTTGAATTCATACCCCTGATTGCGGGGCTCGCCGCGGCTGGCCGTACTGAACTTGCCGAAATTCAGGCCGTGCGCCTCGGCCAGGATTTCCACCCAGTTGCGCGCCAAGCTCCGATCGACCGGATAAAACTGGTACTCATCGGAGTAGCTGTCTCCCATGACCCCGATCCCGTCGAGCACCCCGCCCAGCGCGGTGGATAACGGGGTGACGAGGATCACGAGGGCCAACAGACCCGAACAACCCGGCAGCATCAGCGTGGTCTCCGAGCAAGCCGTCGTAGGACCGTCGGGCGAACAGGCGGGCAGAGAGCACGCCGAGTGCGTCTCCTCAGCGCTCCATCGCCCAGCGCTTTCGCGCCAGTTTCTCCTTGCCCGAAAAGATCCGTCCCGTCGACGGACGGACCGGTGAACCGGTCCTTTCCCAATGGGCCAGAAGAGCCCGCGTGGACCCAATGGTCCACCGCACCGTGATGGTGCTCGCGGCCTCTCATTGCTTCAAGTCGTAGGACAATCCGGTGCAATCGTCAAATCCGCTATAATCCGCGAAATCCACACACGATCGCCTGAATAGAATCTACGCAGTTAAGATAGTTGCAAAATCGAGCGCCGGGCAAGTCTTTCGCAAAATATTCTAAAGATCGCCTCCGAGCCGGCCGATTGACGCGGCCGGCGGGGGGCGGCTTAGGCCAACTTTGACCGTCTCGCAGAGGTTGCGCTTTCAGGAGTCGCGAGTGACGACCGACACGCCTCCCGCGTCGCCGACCGACCCCGCGCCGGGACCGACCCCCTTGCGGAGCGTGCACACGACGAGCTTCCCTCCGTTGCTCGACCAGTTCAGCGCCTCGCTGCTGGTCACGACCTACCAGGCGGGGAAGCTGGTGATCGTGCGGTCCGACGGGGACCACCTGAACACGCACTTCCGCGGTTTCCAGGCCCCGATGGGCCTGGCCCTGGCCGGCGACGGGCACGCACTGGCAGGTCTGGGAGTTCCACAACGTCCCCGCCGCCACCGCGAAGCTCAAGCCTGGCGGGCGGCACGACGCCTGTTTTCTCCCGCGCTCGGCGTACGTGACCGGCAACGTGCAGATCCACGAGATGGCCTGGGCGCACGACAAGCTCTGGTTCGTCAACACGCGGTTCTCGTGCCTCTGCACGCTCGACCCGATTCACAGCTTCGTTGCGCGCTGGCGGCCGCCGTTCGTCTCGGCCCTGACGCCCGACGATCGCTGCCACTTGAACGGTCTCGCCGTGGTGGACCGGAAGCCGCGTTACGTGACCGCGCTCGGGACGATGGACAGTCCCGGCGGCGGGCGGGCGGACAAGGCCCGTGGCGGCGTTCCGATCGACGTCCCCAGCGGCGAATTCCTCGCCCGGGGGCTTTCCATGCCCCGCTCTCCGCGCTGGTACAACGGCCGCCTGTGGCTGCTCGAGTCGGGGACCGGCACCGCTGGTGTGGTTGACCCCTCCACCGGCCGCTACGAGCCGATCATCGAGCTCCCCGGTTTCACCCGGGGGCTCGACTTCCTCGGTCCCTACGCCTTCATCGGCCTCTCCCAGGTGCGCGAGAGCGCTGTCTTCAGCGGCATTCCGATCACCGAGCGCCTGACCGAGCGCACGTGCGGCGTCTGGGTCGTCGACATCCGCTCGGGGCAGACCGTGCCGTTCCTGCGCTTCGAGGACGCGCTCCAGGAGATCTTCGCCGTACAGGTCCTCGCCGGCCGGCGCTACCCGGACCTGATCAACGACGATCAGACGATGCTGGACGACTCGTTCGTGCTCACGGACGAGGCGCTCGTGGACGTCCCCGCGCCGTTACGGTCGGTCAGCCGGCGGGACCCGTGACGCTCCATGCCGTCGCTGTTCACTGAGCCAAGCATGTTGAGTTGGGGCGATGTTGACGCAGAACAGCGCTCATTTGACAATACGAAACGCCCTTGTACAATAGGGCACCCCGCGTGTCCCGGGGACAGCGCTCCCATCGCGCGCAGCCGTTCCCCTCAAAAAAGGGCGCTCCGGGTCGGATAGGTCTTCCTCGAAGGGCGACGGCCGCGCCTCGAAATCGTATCGGAGGGTGCGCCTGCGCGCCGTCTGACGGACGATCGGTGCGAGTTGGGCGGTAGTCGCCGCAGGTCGTTGGTTCGCGAGTGATGGGGGACGTTGGGCGATGGCGATGCATTTCCGACAGGCACGGCGGCACAAGGCGCGGAACGCGACGTCGAGCGCACGGCGGCCTCTGGCCGAGCCGCTGGAGGAGCGCTGGCTCCTCAGCAACGTGTTCACCGTCACCAACACCCTCGACGACGGCGACACGGGCTCGCTCCGCTGGGCGATCACGCAGGTCGATGGTGACACGTCCGACAGCGCCGCGAATCCGGACCGGATCGACTTTAACATCCCGCAGAGCGATCCGGGATACGCCGGAGGGATCTGGACGATCAAGCCGGTGTCGGGTCTCCCCATCGTGACGAATCCCGTCGTCATCGACGGCTATACCCAGAGCGGGGCTGCGCCGAACACGAACGGACCGGGGTTGGGCGACAACGCAACGCTTAAGATCGCTGTCAACAGCGGGTCGATCGACATCCAATCCTCGAACGTGGTCGTTCGCGGTCTCATCGTCGAACGATCCGGTACCGGGATCATGATCGACAATGGTAACGACAACGTCATCGCCGGAAACTTCATCGGCACCGACGGGACCTCGAATACGCTGACGGGCAATACGAACGCTGGCATCATGATCTTCAGCGGCAACGGAAACACGATCGGCGGGACGACGCCCGACGCGCGCAACCTGATTTCCAACAACGGCTTCAGCTATGGCAGCGCTGTCAGCATTGCGGGCGACAATAATCTGGTTGCGGGAAATTTTTTCGGCACCGACCGCACAGGCACGGTTGCATTCCCCAACTACTTCGGCGACATCTCGCTCGACAGCGGCACCGGCAGTACCATCGGTGGAACCACTCCCGCTGCACGCAACATCATTGCGGGGAGCAACTATTACAGCGGCGCCGGCACGACCTACGGCGTGTTGATCGATGGCGCGTCCGATAGCGCGGTGGCCGGGAATTTTATCGGCACCGACGTTACCGGCACGGTCGCGTTGCCCGGCAACGCGGGCCCACGTCCCAGCGACACGATCGGCGTCGCGATCATCGGCTCGATGCTCACCATGCATGACAATACGATCGGCGGAAACACGGCCGGCGCAGGCAACGTCATCGCGGGCAACGGTAAGCAAGGGATCCTGATCGGAGCAGCGAGCTTCACGCCGTTTGATTCCGTGATCGACGGAAATCGGATCGGCACCGACGCATCCGGCGAAAAAGCCCTGCCCAATGCCGTCGGGATCGAGGTCGACTCATCCGACACGACCATCGGCGGCACGACCGCCGCTGCGCGAAACATCATCTCGAGCAACGTGGGAGACAGCATCACCGCTCCCTTAATCGGCGCTCGTGGCAACCTGGCCATCACGGGCCTGCTGATCGAGGGGAACTACATCGGCACCGATGCGGATGGGCAGAACTCGCTGCCCAACCAGGACGGGATCGACCTCGAAGACGTGCAGAACAGCACGATTGGAGGAACCACGCAGGGAGCCGGCAACCTGATTTCGGGTAACGCCGGCGACGGTGTCGCGATCATCGCAAACCCAAATCAGCCCGCTGTGATGTTTAATTGGATTGCTGGAAATCGGATTGGCACCGACGCGACAGGGCAGAACCCTCTGGGCAATGGCGGGGATGGCGTGTTCCTGAGCGGGACGACCCCGATCGTCGGTTATTCCGGCCGTCCCGGCGAGGTGTTCGAGAATACGATTGGCGGAACGGTCGCGGGCGCCGGCAACACCATCGCCTTCAACCGGTTGGACGGCGTCGCCATCGTCGATTTGCAGCAGTCCGGGGGGACGATCGAGGAGAACTCGATCTATGACAACGGCAAGCTGGGCATCGATCACGGCGGCACGGGAGTCCCGCTCGTCAATGGTAATGCCCTCGTCAATTTTCCCTATTTGACCGGCGAGTCGCTATCGCCGGGCAGCGTCTCCTCGGGCGGTCCGACGACCACGATCACAGGCACATTCAACGGCGCCCCTTACGCGACCGCAGAAATCGAGCTCTTCAGCAACCCGACACCCGATCCATCGGGCTTCGGACAGGGAAAGACGTATCTTGGCTCCTTCGATGTCAGGCCCACCAACGAGGATGGCGGTGTCGCGTTCGCATTCTTGTACAACGGCAACCTCACGGGCCAGTTCATCACGGCAACAGCCACCTATTCCGGGAACACCACGTCCGAGTTCTCGCCCGACTTCCCGCCGCCTGCGAAGGGCCCCATGATGACGCTGAGCGCGGCGCCCAACCCTGCGCTCCCCGGTCAGGCGGTCACCGTGACGGTCTTTCTGCCCGACCAGCCGCTCTACGTCGGCAACACCGCGCTGACGCCTCCAGTAACACCCACCGGCAACCTGGCCCTGTTCGTCGACGGTCGAGACTTCTGGAATCCGCTGGGCCTCCAACCGGGGGTGAACGCGCAAGGGGTGGCCGGGATGATCGCCACGGTCAAGCTCACGAATCTGGATCCTGGAACGCACGTCGTCACGGCCTATTACAACGGCGGTAGCTTACCGCCGGGCAGCTCCGCGCCCCTGACCGTCACTGTCGTCAGCAACTTGCCCTCCGTCGTCGGCCTCAGCGTCAGCCCCGATCCAGCCTCAGTCGACCAGCCCGTCACCTTCACCGCGGCGGTCACGAGCATCGCGTCCGCCCCAGGACAGCCCCTGCCGCCCCCCAGCGGGTTTGTCGATTTCCGCGAGGGAACGGTCACGCTCGCACGTGTTCCGGTCGACGCCACCGGCCACGCCGCCTTCACCACCAGCACGCTGGGGGCCGGAAGCCACGAGGTCGTCGCACACTACGAAGGCGACGCGGTCTTTGCCGCTGCCACGTCCAATACCGTGACCGAGTTTGTCAATCCGACGGTCGGCCCCACCGTGCTCTCCGTCCGGCGCTTCGGCATCCACGCCCAGCCAACCGCGATCGTCCTGACCTTCAGCCAACCGCTCGATACCGCATCGGCCCAGAACACCAACAACTACGTGATCCGCGGCCTCGGACGCCGACTTGTCCCCGTGAACTTCGCCGCCTACAACGCCGTAGCCGACACCGTCACGCTCACGCCGGCGCGCAACCTGAACCTGCACGTCCGCTACATCCTGACCGTCAACGGCATGGCACCGCACGGTATCGCCGACGCCTACGGCAACCTGCTCGATGGCGCCGGTCATAACGGCACCAGTTACGCGACGACCTTGACCGCCAGCAACCTCGTGCTTGGCCGTAACGCGCCCACCGGCCCGGAGCAAGCCTCGCAACTGAGACACCACCAGCGGTAGGGTCAAACCGATCGTCTCGGCAACGAACGAGAGGTCACACCATCTCCCACCCCCGCGTCTCCTCGATGAGCTGCGCAAGCCACTGCAAGTACGGTGTGCCCCCCGTGCCGCGCGGGTCGTCGACCCACTGCGCGATATAGCTGCGCGCCAGCTCGAGGTGGAACGCGCGGAACGCGGCCATCGCTTCCAGGGCGTCGTTCCAGCGGGCGCGCGACACGTGCCCGCGCACCGACGGCATCGCCTCGATCCGTTCGAGGAGCGCGCAGTGCTCCGCCGGCATGAATCGGCGCATGTCGGCCAGGTGATTCGTCAGCATCGTCGGGCGGTGCGGGATTTTGAAAAAGGCGACGAGGGCCGGCATCACGCTACTCTGCGCGCCCGTCTCACCGCGGTGGTCCATCGGTTGCGCGTCGACGCCTTCGTACACGACGCCCTCGAAGAAGCGGATGTACGGACGGAAGGTCTTGTAGTAGAGCGCGGGGTCCATCTTCTCGGGGATACGCTTCAACACGCCGACCTGCCCCCAGACGGTTTCGGCGATCACGCCGACGGCCGCGTCGACGGCCTCAGAATCGGTCAGGGCGAGGGCGCGCTCCGCGCGGTCGATCGCCGCGAGCAGAGACGCCGCGCGGGCCTCGATCTCAACGTGGACGAGGATGAACCAGTGCTCGTCGTACAGGTGGACGAAGTCCTGGATCGTGTCGATGTTCCCCAGGGCGATCGGACCGGCCGGGTCAAACCGCTTCCAATTGTAGAGGGCGTAGCCGTCGTAACTCAGGATCGGCGGCCGTCGCAGGCGGACGCAGACGTCGCACAAGGGGACCGCCAGGTTGCGGGGCAGGACCTTCGCTGGCTCCTCTCCCACCTGGTTGATGTAGGCTGAGGCCAAAAATCCCAGGCGCACGTAGTCAAGCCGGAGTTCCGCCTCCGATACGCCGGACGCGGGCAAAGGGGGGATCTCCAGGCGGCGCGCATGTTGTCGGAATCGTCGATCCTCGAGCAAGCTGGGAAGGTCACGTCCCAGCTCGTCGAGAGGGGACAACGGCGAGCCGTGCGGAAAGCGGGTCAGGGGATCGATCGCGGGCAAGAACCCGCGCATCTTGAACGTGGTCTCCATATCGGAATTGTTCGAGGGCCAAACCGCCGCGGCAAGCCGTCCCGTCGTCATTGCAACCATGCGAGGGTCTCGCTACCTTCGGAGCATCCGTATTTTGATTGATGGCCTCGCTCAACCCCATCATACGAGACGCCCATGGCCCGCCTCGCGAGATTATGGCTCGCCTTCTGCGCCTTGAGCGCGGCGTCCGACGTCCGGGCGCAAGACTATATCTGGATCGAAGGCGAAGCGCCCGCGAAAGCGACCGGCGAGTTGCAAACGGGGGGCTGGGGACACCCGGAATACCTCTCAGCCGAAAAGTGGCTGCACGGCTCGATCGACGCGAACCAACTCGAGGCCAAGACGCCGCCCGAAGGGATTTCTCTCACCTACGAGTTCAAGACCAAGGAGGCGGGCGACTTCGAAGTCTGGGCGCGGCTCGGCTTCGAGTTCGTGCGTTCGCCCCTCCGCTGGCGGATTGACCACGGACCGTGGGCTGAATACTCGTCGGCCGACCTGACGACCGACCTGATGGGTCTGGCCGACTGGACCGAGGTCGCCTGGGCCAGGCTCGGCAAGGCCCGCCTCGGCACAGGGAAGCACGCGCTTGAGGTCAACTTCGCCCGGCAATATGAGGAGAAGGGGGGCAAGAAAGAACCCAAGCGCATCCTCTTCGGGCTCGACTGCTTCGCCTTGACCCGCGGGCCGTTTCGACCGAACGGGCCGTACAAGCCCGACGAGAACTGGCTCAAGCCGATCGACCAAGACGCCGCGCGACAGGTCTTTGAGGTGAAACCGGGAGCAGCCCCGCGTACGGAGACCCCGCTGTCCGGACTCTGGCAGGTGGCACGCGACGACGAGCAGGAGATTCAGGACCGCACCGGCCCGGTCACGAAACTGCCCGACCAGCACGATTTGCTATCCTGGAAGGGGATCAAGGTCCCGGGCAACCGCGACGTCGAGCGCCCCGACCTTCAGTACTGCCACCGCTTCCTGTACCGGACGAAGATCAAAATCCCCGCGGGCGACTCGTTCATTCTGCGTTTTCCGTCGACGGCCTTGATCGCCTCGATCCTCGTGAACGGCCGGTACTGCGGCTACTCGAAGGCGCCCTATACCCGGTTCGACTGCGACATCACTCGGGCCGTGAAGCCGGGGGCGGTTAACGAGATATGCGTGTCCATCAAGGACTATTACTACGCCATCGCCCAGAACGGCGAGGGGAAGTCGGTGCGCCTGATGTTCAACGTGCCGACCGAGTGGATGTATGGCTCCAGCGGCCTGAGCTCGGCCCGGTTCGCCGACATGCCGGTCGTCCTACAAGGGCGGGCACAAGGCATCCTGGAGCCTCCGACGCTCATCACCGCTGGGCCGGCGTACGTCGAGGACGTCTTCGCGAAACCGTCGGTCCAGAAGAAGGAGTTCGGGCTGGAAGTCAGCGTCAGGAACCCCACGGATCGGGAGCTGAGCGTGCGCGTCTCCAATCAGGTCGTGCCGCTCGGTGGCGAGAAGGCCGAGAAGACGTTCCAGGCAGACACCATCTCGGTGCCGGCTCGTGCGGGGACGACGATCCGGCTCAACGAGCGCTGGGCCGACCCGAAGCTCTGGTGGCCCGACGACCCGCAGCAGTACGAGGTCGTCACCGAGCTGAGCATCGACGGCCGCGTCGTCGACGCGACGCGCACGAAGTTCGGCTTCCGCGAGTGGGAGTGGACGGGTAACGCGTTCAAGCTCAACGGCATCCCCTGGAACCTGCACGCCGACACGTCGCACAACGAGACGAAGGACCCCGAGCAGGCCGTGAAGGACTGGCGCACGTGGGGTGTGAACATGTTCCGCTTCTGGGGGACGCGCCCCTGGACCGGGAAGTCGCAGGCCGAGACGCTCGACTTTTTCGACGCGCACGGCGTCGTCGTGCGTCGGTCGGGCATTTTCGACGGCGAAGGGGCGAGCTACCTGCTCGTCGAGGACAAGGACGGCAAGCCGGTCGCGCGGCAGGCGCTCTTCGACAACTGGCGCGACCAGCTCCGGGCGTGGGTCAAGGCCGAGCGCAACCACCCTTCGGTCTTCGTCTGGTCGATCGAGAACGAAATCACCTACATCAACGCGCGTAACCTGGGCTGGTTGCCGCAGGTCGAGCCCGAGATCAAGAAGGGGGTCGACATGGTCATGGCGCTCGACCCGACGCGCCCGGCGATGATCGATGGCGGCGACGCTTTGCGCGACCGGTCGCTCCCGATCTACGGCAACCACTACAACGAATACCCGATGCGCGAGTACCCCGACGAGGCCTACACGATGGCCAAGGCGTACCGCCGCCACACCGACGAGCCCAACGCGAGCCCTTGGCCGATCGGCGACGACCGCCCCTTGTTCCTGGGCGAGAGCTTCTTCGTCCGCGGGCGGCAACCGTCAGCCTATTCGGAGGTCGGCGGCGAGAGTGCCTTCCTCGGCTGGCCCGAAGCGCGCAAAGGGGTTGGCCTGATCACCCGCATGCTGGCCGAGGGATACCGTTGGCACGGCGTCGCCGCCGTTCACTTCTGGATGGATGGGGCCGACGCCGGCCGGGCCCACACCAAGGCGTGGCAGCCAGTCGCCGCGCTCTGCCGCGAGTGGAACTGGACGTTCGGCGCCGGCGATCTCGTCGAACGCACGTTCAAGGTCTTCAACGACACGCGGTCCGACGAGCCGATCGAAGTTGTCTGGCGAGTCCGGGTGGGACGCCAGCAGGCTGCCATCGAGGGAAACTCGATCATGCGGTTGAAACCCGGCAGCGCAGCGGAGCTGCCGATTCGATTTCGCGTACCGGTCGTCAACGAACGGACGCCGGGGGAGTTCGAAATCACCTGCCGGCGTGCCTCTGCAAGCGTTTCGGATCGGAGGCGAAACGCGGGCAAGGAAGTCGTTTTTCACGACGTGAAATCCCTCTGGGTCATCCCTCGCGACGCCGCGCGTGAGCGCTCGCTGGCAAAGGCCGACCTTGTCGTCCTTGACCCCAAGGGCGCCGTCAGGGATCACCTCGCCAAATACGAAGTTGCCTTCACGCCCATCGAGTCGCCCGATGCGATCCCCACCGGCGCGAAGGTGATCGTGGTCGGCCCCGACGCCCTCACCGCCCGTCAGTCCACCGACCCCTCCTGGCGCGCCATGGCCGAGCGAGGCGCACGTATCCTCGTCCTCGACCAGAGACACCCGCTCCAGTACCAGGCCGTGCCGGCCGACCTGGAGGCGACCGAACACGCCGGACGCATCGCGTTCGTCGAGGACCTCGACCACCCGGCATTCAAGGGGCTCGGGCAGGACGATTTCTTCACCTGGTCGGGCGACCATGTCGTCTACCGGAACGCCTACA
Source organism: Isosphaeraceae bacterium (assembly GCA_031291845.1). Classification (GTDB taxonomy): domain Bacteria; phylum Planctomycetota; class Planctomycetia; order Isosphaerales; family Isosphaeraceae; genus DAIDJG01. The sequence goes on from JARLIH010000175.1 coordinate 48,026, forward strand.
AGAAGGCCTCGAGGGGGGCGAAGTCGCTCGTCCAGTGCGACGAGATGCTTTCGTGCTCGGCCCTGGCCGAATGCAATGTTCGCGACGGCCTCCTCCTGCTCAGCCAGCTCGACATCGGGGCGAAGCTCCGCAGCGATCCGGTCGCCCAGCATCTGTTCGACAACATGCTCAATTACTGTGCGCGCTACCGGCCCGTAGCGAAGACGACCGCCGTCGTCCTCAGTAGGGGCGACCGCCGGGCCAAGCTCCTCGAGAACGCGGGCCTCAAGAGTCGGGCGGCGAGCGACGTGCTGGGGGCTCTCACGAACGATCACAACGAGATCGTCGTCGCCGACGCCTCGCCCGCGAACCTCAAGGTGCTCGCCACGCATCGCGACTCCCTCCGGGCTTTCCACGACCGCGGGGGCTGGTTGATGCTCTGGGGGCTCACGCCCGAAGGACTCGCCGACTACAACGCGGTGGTGGGACAAGACCATGTGATCCGCCCATTCCGGATGGAGCGAGTCTCGCTCCCGCCCGTGCGCGACCCGATCCTCTCGGGCCTGACGATGCGCGACGTCGTGCTGGAGTCGACCCGTCAAATCTTCCCCTGGTCGGGCGACAAGTTCCCGGCCGATGATGCGTTCACCCACGTCGTCGACCTCGACGACGTCGCCCCATTCGCCTCCTGCCCCAAGGAGAGTTACGGCTGGTCGCAGATGACCAACGGCCTGGTCTCGGCCGATGCATGGGTGTTCATATTCTCGCACGACCTGAAGAAGTCGGACCCCCACCCGCGCTGGACGGCCACGCTCCCGAAGGAAGAGGAGCTGGTCGAGTTCTCGATCGTCCCCAACCTGTTCTATCATGTGATGACCAAGTTCCGGCTTTACTTCAACGGTGACGAGCAGACGGCGGTTGACCTCGACCTCAAGCCGGCGATGGAGAAGCAAACGTTTCCGCTTCCCTCGGTGCGGGCGAAGACGATCACGCTCCAGCCGATCGCGTGGAAGGAAGTCGGCACGCAGCCCGTCGTCAGCGTGGAGAACATCTGGATCAAGGCCAAGCGGTCCGAGCGCTACCAGCAAGAGGTCGTGCCGCTCTTGAACGTCGGGGCCCTGGTCAAGTACCGCAAGGGGAGGGGGGGCATTCTACTGAACCAGCTCAAGGTCCAGGAGTCGGAAGCGAACCCCGTGAATACCGAGAAGAAGCAGACGATCGTCGCGACGCTCCTGCGCAACCTCGGCGCGGCCTTCGCTGGCGAGCGGAGCATGGTCGCCGGCGCGAACTTGAAGTACCGTCCCGTTCCGCTCGACGAGAAGTGCAACCAGTATCTGACCGCCCGACAAGGGTGGTACAGCGGCAGCGGCGACCTGGGTCACTTCCCGGTCGGCGAGCAGAAGTTCGCGGGGGTTTCGTACCTGGTCCGCGACTTCCGTACCTCGCCGCTCCCTTCGTGTATCATGCTCGCCGGCCCGGAGGCGAAGGGCTCGCTCCCGAGCGCGGTGACCGGCATCCCGGTGGGACACAAGGCGGACGTCTTGTTCTTTCTCCATACGTTGAACCAGGTACGCGCGTGGAAAGCGCCCCAGGATCCGAAGGCGGACGCGACGGCCCCGGCCGTGTTCCGGTACGTGATCCGATATGCCGACGGATCGCAGGCCGACGTCCCGGTGCGCTATGGCCGAGGCGTCGGCCACTGGGTCTCGTCCGACCCGAAGGGACTTCCCGAGGCCGCCGTCGCGTGGGCCGCGCCGTTCCCGGGTGACGAACGGTCCGGCAAGCAGGCGGTCGTCTACCAGATGGCCTGGACCAACCCCAAGCCGGGCGTCCCGATCGCATCGATCGATATGACGTACGACCCCAAGGTCGGCAGCGTGTACGGCGCACCGGCGATCCTCGCAATCACGAGCGCGACGAGCGTGGAGTGAACGGTGGGGTGCCAAGAAATCCAGACCGGTGCATAATGGTGATCGAGGCCCCGAGAAGACGAAACCTGCCGGCGGGTGCCCCGCCTAACAGGGAGAGACACGCATGGCCACGATCGCTCACTCCGGTCCGTCCGCACCAGGCGTCGTCTTCCATGACGCGACCTGGGATGACTACGAGACGATGCTCCGCCTCGTCGGCGACCGGCCCATCCGCGTCACGTACGATCAAGGCACGATGGAGGTCTTCATGCCGTCCTTCGGGCACGAGGATGATGCCCACCTGCTGGGCCGGATGATCGAGACCCTGACGGACCTGCTCGACATCCCCATGAAGGCCGGACGAACGACCATCCACAAGCGGAGAGACCTCGACCGCGGGACAGAGCCCGACCAATGTTACTGGCTGTACGACAACGCCCGGCGCATGGTCGGTAAGCGCCAGCTTGACCTCAACACGGATCCGGCGCCGGACATCGTCATTGAGGTGGATCTGACCCGCAGCTCACTCGAGCGGCTCCCCCTGTTCGCCGCGATGGGCGTCCCCGAGGTCTGGCGGCTCGCGGGCGAGACGCTCGCCTTTCTCCATCTCCAGCCCGATGGGAGCTACCAGGCGCACGACTGGAGCCGGTCGTTTCCGGCCCTGACCGTGGCCGACGCCGCCCGGTTCCTGGATCTCGGTCGGAAGGAGGAAGAGAACGCCTGGGCTCGTAGCTTCCGTACGTTCGTGCACGATCCGATCGTCCCCCCGCCACGGGAGCGGGCCAATGGCGCTGAGTAGGCCGGTACGGCGCGGCAAATCCCGCCGGAACGACCCTCGACCTCCCCTTTTTTAAGGTTAGATTAAGAATCACCTCCCTTCCGCAGTGGCATGGTCACGTGCACTACCCCTCACGGCGATGACGAATATCGCCGACCGCCGATTTTCTCTGGTGGAACATCCGTAGGGATGATACGATCCACGCCGGCCGGGTAAGCGGCTCGGACAGAGATAAGCTTGCTTTGCATATAGAGATTCTTAGCACGCCATGGAGCGGCCCGAGCCGGCGATGCGCACGGTCTGCCGGCCGCAGGTCGAGCGCTGGAAGACTCGCTGGAACAGGGACGTCAGCGCGGCAGCCGCGGAATCCGTGATCTGTCAGGGAAAGGGCCTGCGATGACGAACCGATCGGGCGATTGGAACGGGGTAGCGCTGGCGAATGGCCGCTACCAGATCAACGCGCGCCTCGGGGCAGGGGGAATGGGCGCGGTCTACCGCGCCATGGACCGTAACCTCGACGCGGAAGTCGTCATCAAGGTGCCGTACCAGTCGATGCTCGAGGACCCCGACTTCTCGGGCCGGTTCGCACGCGAAATCCGCTCGCTGGTCAAGCTATCGCACCCCCGGATCGTGAAGGTCACGGACGTGGGGGATTGGGACGGTGCCCCCTTCGCCGTTATGCAGTTTCTCCCCGGGGGGAGCCTCGAGGACCGGCAGCAATTCGGCCCCGACGGGAGCGGCCTCCCCTGCGATCCGAGGGAGGTCCCCAAATGGTTGATCGGCATCGCCCAGGCGCTCGACTATGTGCACTCCCAGGGTTATATCCACCGCGACGTGAAGCCCGGAAACATCCTGTTCGACGCGCAGGGACACTCGTTCCTGAGTGACTTCGGCGTGGCCAAGGTGCTCTCCGAGACGTCGGAAAGCCGATCGTCGCGCTCGATGACCGGGGCGGGGAAGGTGCTGGGTACGCCCGAGTACATGGCCCCGGAACTCATCATGGGGGAGAAGGTCGACGGCCGCGTCGACCAGTACGCCCTGGCGATCACGGTTTATGAACTCCTTTGCGGGCGCCGGCCGTTTGAGGGGGAGGGGGAGATCAAGACCAAGGTCCTCGTCCTCCACTCGACCACGCCCCCACCACCCCTGCTGGCGTGGCAGCCGGGACTGACGAGCAAGCTGTCGGAGGCCGTGCTCAAAGGGCTCGCCAAGGATCCGAACGGGCGCTATCCCAGCTGCACCGCCCTGGCCGCGGCGGTCGTCGCCGCCGTCAAGGAGCTTCCCGCCCGCCAGGAGGACCGCGTTCGCATTCAGTGCCCCGCCTGCGGTAAGGGGCTGGCCGTGCCCGCGGCCGACTTCGCCCGGCTCAGGCAGACGGGCCGGCGCGTCCCTTGTCCTGCGTGCCAGGAGCCCATCCAGGTGAGCGGCGAGCCGGCCGGCACCACCCGTAGCGGCACGATGATCGTCACCAATTCCAGCGGCTCGGGCGACTTCCCCGCGGCCCAACCGAGCACGCTGCGCAGCGGCACGATGATCGTCACGAATGCGGACGCGGCTTCCGCACCGCAGGCCGCCGCAGGCCGTCGCGGCACGATGATCGTCAATAACACCGATGCTTCTCCCGCGGCCCCGGCTGCCGTGCAGCGCAGCGGCACGATGATCGTCAATAACCAGCCCGGCACTCCGGCCGCGCAAGCTCCCGCGGCCCCGCGCAGCGGCACGATGATCGTGACCAACTCCGATGCCCCTCCCGCGGCCCCGGCCGCCGGCCCGAAACGCAGCGGCACGATGATCGTGTCCAACCCCGAGGGTTCGGGGGAATACCCCATCATGTTGGAGGCCGAACCGGTCCGCCTGGCCGCCGTCCCCATCAGCGCGCCGACAACGCCCAACGCGCCGGCAGCGACTGGTGCGAGCTCGGGGCTGCCTCCGCAGGTCTGGATCGCGGGGGGCGTAGGAGCCGGCGTGGCGCTGATCGCTCTCCTCGCCTACTTCGCGCTCGCGCCGCGCGGTGACACGAAAGCGGCCGTCGCGACCGCGTCGCCCCAACCACGGGTCGTGCCTACCTCGCCGCCGCAGAAGGCCGAGACAACAACCGTTCCGGTTCCGAGACCGAAGCCCATCGTAAAGTCCATACCGTCCGTTCCCCCCGTCGAAGTGGCCGCGGCGAACGTCCCGGCCTCCTTCCCGACCCCCACGCCCCTCCCGCGGCAGAACTTCCCCCCTTCTCGCCCGATGATTGGCGGGAATATGCCGCCAGCCAACTCGCTGGGGGGCGGCGACCCCGACACGCCCGAATCCGAATCGACGATGACGAAGCCGGATGCCGCCGGCACGGAGACCGGCCCGATCGCCGCGAGCAGAGTGGCCGGCCCCAAGGAAGAATGGTCACCGCTGATCGCGTCCAAGAAACCGACGCGGGCGAAGGAAACGTTGGATAAGATCTTGACCTCGGCCGCGCGGTTCCAGAACCAGCTCGTGGTACCGGAGGGGATGTACTGCCTGGAGGACAGGGTGCAGAATCTTCCGGGAGGGGGTCTCCAGATCGGTGTCAGCCAGAGCCGCGTCGAGCTTGCGCGCAACGGCGCCCCGAGCGTGCGGACCCTGAACGCGATCGACCTGGACGTCGAGCCGAAGCTGGCCGGCGAGTTGAGCGAAGCGCGACGGTCCCAGAAGGAGCCCCTGAGCATTAGCCCGGCCCTATTGACCGTGTGGGTCACGAGCGGTGGGGTGTGCCGCCTCGTCAAAGTGGAATTCCTGGTCCGCTTCCAACCGCGGTACAACCCGAACGGCGTGCCCGACGTTGACTACTTCACGCTCAAGGTCTCGCCCGACGGCATCAGCCCGGACAAGGCGAACGACGATGATTGGGAAACGCTCCCGCGAATGCTCAACATCAAGAACGTGTGCGAACGGCAACTGAAGGCCCGGAAGAACGCGAAGCTCGGCATGCAGCAGGCTCAGATCGACAGTCAGATGAACTCGATGTTCAGCTCGATGATGCGCAGCGCAGCCATCCAGAGTGCGCGCGACGAGGCGATGCTTCAGCGTTTGCGGAACGGGCGGTGACGCGCTACCAACGCGATCGGTCCGCGCGGCAAGACACTCGTAAAGCCGGGTCGAATACGCCGGAAGGCATCGGAGGAGTCGGCAATGTCACGAGGTCGTTCGCTTCGTCGAGCTCTGGTAGGCCTGTTGCTCCTGAGCATGCCCGGGACTGGGGCCTCGGCGCAGTATTTCGGGCGCGGGTCGACGGTCCAGGGCGACTATTTGCACGGCGTAGGCGCTGCGCTCTATGGGGCGGGCTATTACAACCTTCGCACGGCCCAGGCCGACCGGATCGAGACCGGCACGGCGATCATGCTCAACGAGTACATGGCGGCCGCGACCAAGCAAGAGAACAGGGAGAACGCCGAGTACCGCGCGCGGGTCCGGGCGCGGCAGGAAGAGGCTCGCAAGAAGATCCGGGAGCGTATCCGGAACACACCCGAAGAGTCTGACCTCTTCAAGAGCGACGCGCTCAACTCCCTGCGGGAGGAGCTGCTCGCCCCGGGCAACGAGGCGTCGATCCGCCTGTATCGCCTCCCACTCAATGGCGACACGATCCGCCGCGTCCCGTTCTTCTTCGCCCAGGAAGACAAGACATTCTCGATGCAGCGGCTGTCGGCCAAGGGGAAGTGGCCCGTCGCCCTGCGCGGGCCGGAGCTCAGCCGCGAGCGCAGGAACTACGAGCAGGTCGTCGATAACGCGCTCGACCAACTGAACGCCGGCAAGGGAAAGCTCATGGTCGAAGACGTCCGGGCCGTCGTGAAGGCCGTGGAGGAGCTCAAGCAAAAGCTCGACCAGGTGCACCCGCCCAGCCGCGACAAGATCTACCTCGACGCCAAGAACTACCTGAAACAGCTCGAATCATCGGCCGAAATGCTCAAGAGTCACAAGATCGAGCAGATCATCTGCGAGATCGACAAATACTCGGGAACCTCGTTGAGCGACCTGCTCGTCTTCATGCAGCGCAACCACCTGATGTTCGGCGTCGCCGCCGAGATCGGCGACGAGCGCTCGCTCTACCGCGAGCTGTACGCCGTCTTGCTCGAGCAGAAGAACGGCAAGGTCGCCAACGGAGAGCAAGAGCCCTTGAAGTGATCCGGCGCCACTCCTGCCGGCATCGAGGCACCCCCTACCGCGGTGGAACGATCTGACATGGCAAGATACGGCATCGCCGCCCTCGTCGGCTGTCTCTACATCGCCGCGGCCGCCCTGGTCGTTCGGAGCCAGGGGGACGCGTACCGCGCCACCTTCCGCCAGACGAGGATCGCGTCCCTTCCACCCGCGCCCCCGCCGGAACCCACGGCCAAGAAACCCGAGCCGGCGCCGGCGCAGCCCGTACGACCCCAGCCCACGGTGATCGCCGCCAACGTCCCGCCGGTGACGCCCTCCGCAAGCCAACCGATGCCGCCGCCCACCCCCCCGGCCCCTGCGCCGGAACGGCCGGCGCCCCAGCCCAAGCCGAAGGACGCGCCGACTTCCGAGCTGGACCCCTTCTGGACGTCTCCGCACCTCAAGGAGGTGTGGGACCTCTCGCACGTCAAGACCGAGGACGAGATCCGACTGGGACAGCAGCTCCACGAGCTCATTCTGCAGTTCAACCCCGCGGTGCAGGGTCCTTACCTGCGCAGGGTCAAGGAAGCGGCCGCCCCTTTGCTAGAGCAGCGTTCCCGGAAAGACATCAACTACACGTTCACGGTGCTCGATTCCGAAGACGTCTGCGCGTTCTCGCACCCCGGCGGCTATGTGTATGTGTGCCGGGGACTGTTCGACATGATCGGCGAGGACGAGGAGTACGCGCTCAAGTTCGTGCTCGCCCACGAGATCGCACACGTCGACTTGCAGCACGCCCTCAAGTGCCTGGCCGACCCGGGCTTCAAGGATTCGGGCATCGGCACCTTGCAGGCGTACTACTTCTTCATCGCCCCGATGGGCTACCAGGAATCCCAGGAATACGAGGCCGACGCCTGGGCCCTCCAGAAAATGAGACGGCTCGACCACAGCCGCTACGAGACGCTGTCCTTCCTCCGAAAGTTCAAGACCTACGCCGAGGAGAACGGCTTCGAGGACGGCAAGAAACCGCCCGCCGCGCACGCGAAGGGACCAGCCAAGAAGGACCAGGACACCCCCGCGCGATCCGCGGCCGACGTGATCGAGAACCACTTCCGCGCCCACCCCGCAGCCTGGGAACGGCTGAAAAAGCTCGAGGCGCTCTGGCCGGCCGGCAAGAGCTGACGGCTTTGCCTCTCCGAACACCCTACGGGAGAGCCAGCGGCGCAGGCCTCGCGCCCGCAGCCACGAACATCGCTAACGCCACGAGCCCAACGAGCATCGCCGCCAGGGCGGTCGTGTCGGCCCCCACGCCCATGCGCTCCGACTCGGCCGGGAAATAGGCCTCGGCGAGGTCGTTGTTCCACGACGCTTCCGTCCCCGCGCTGGCCGGCCCCTCCTGGATGACGCTCCAGGGGTATCGCTCGGACTCGAGCAGAAGCAGCCCCTCGAACGCCCAGCGCGACGGCAGCAGGCCGGCGACCGGCCGGGCCCAGGGCGCCATCAGCGGCAGCGACCGGAACTCCCCGCCGAACAGCCAGAGGGGAAGCACCACGAAAGGCAGCACCACCCAGGCGAGCTCCGGACGGGGCGCGAGCGCGACGAGCGCCAGGCCGAGCGCCAGACCGACCGACGACGCCATCACCAGCAGCGCGAGCATCGGCAGCCCGGGCCCCTTCAGGCCCACCCCGTTGACGACGACCACCCAGGCCAGGACGCATTCCAACACTCCGAAGGCCCCGAACACCGCGAAGCGGGCCGCGACCCGAGCTGCTCCCGCCGACGCCCGATCGCCCCGGAGCGACGCTTCGCCGGCAGGGAGCCCGAGCAGGCCGTTGGACAGGCCGAACCAGACCGCCGCCAGCGCCAGCCAGAACAAGGCGGCCGCCACCGTCCGCGCGGGGGCCGTCCACCCCTCGGGTGTCAGGGCCGGGCCTTCCGGTCCGACACGCAGGACCAGCACGATCAGCAGGACCAACACCGGCACCTGGGCGAATAATGCCGCCAGGCGCCATGGATGCTTCAGGACCGTGGCGCACTGCTTCGAGAATTGGCCCGACCAGGTCGCAGGAGGCAAATCCGCCGTCCCGGCATTCGAGGGCAGAGCGGGAACGGAAACGGCAGCCGCGGGCAGTCGCGGGGCTGGGGCCGGCGCACTCGCGACCACCTGCGTCGCGGCCCGTTCGGGGCGGGGGACAGCGGCCGCTGGCGGCTCGCCGTCAAAAACGACCAGGTACGTCCCCAGGCTGATCAAGTCCCCGCGCCGGAGGGGCGAGCGCTCGATCCGCTGGCCGTTCACGAAGGTCCCGTTCGACGAACCGAGGTCCTCGATCCAGGTCTGCCCCTCGGCACGCACGAGCCGCGCGTGCCGGCCCGAAACCATTGGCAGGTCGAACACGTGGTCGCAGTCGCTGTTGCGCCCGATGACCGCCGGCCGGCCCCTGAACGCTAACGTCGGCACGAGCGACGGATCGAGCTGCCAGAGCAGTTGGGTCGCGGCGACCGGGTGCGTGCCGAAAAAGATCGTGTCCGATGCCGAGACCACCGCGCGGGCCGTTTTCCGCGCGGGCGACCCGAGCGCCAGACCGTTGGACGACCCGAGGTCCTCGATGACCGCCTCGGCCGGCGACCCCTCCCAGACGATGCGGGCGTGGTGGCCCGAGACCATGGGCGAATCCAGCACGACATCATTATCGGGCTCACGGCCCACCCGTAGCGTCCGCGCCCCCGGCCGCGCGAGTTCCGGGGGCCAGGGCAAAGCGACGCTCGGTCCCAGCGTGACGGCATCGCCCCTTGTGATTCGGACCGCGAGGCCGGCTGCGAGCCGCGCACCGTTGACGAACGTCCCGTTTGACGAGCCCAGGTCTTCCAGTGTGAAACCGCCGTCGTCCTGCGCCAGCCGGCAGTGACGCCCGGAGACCGTCGGGCGGTCCACCATCACGTCCGATTCCGGCCGGCTGCCGATGATCCACGATCGCGCCATGACCCGTGTGCCCCTCGCTTGAGTCCACCCCTTCACCGGAGCGCGTGACGTCCGGAAGCTGCCGGGCCATCAACCGCTTGCGGCCACGGCGCCGGACAGGCGGCCGCGTCTGAAAGTACCCGACGGCGAGGGCCTTGGGGAGCGAGAACTGTTTTTTTGGGAAGCGCCCGCCCTACGCCCGCGAGGTGCCAGCCTCAGCGCCAGAGGATGCCGTCGTACTCGCTGGACATGTTGTCCTTCGACGTACCGTTGAGCTGGTCACCATAGGTCGCGGTCCTGAAAATGTCGTAGGGACAAGACCCAACGAATTTCACCCGGATGAGGTGACCCACGACTCGACCGCGCCACCAGAGCAATTTCTTGGTGAGGGGCAAGATGGCAACCACTTTCACCTCGGCCCAGTCGCTCGGCGCCGGTTGCTCCATCCTGAACCAGGCGGAGTCCTGATCGGGCCTACTAGGAGGCGGCTGCTCGACCAGGACGGATGCCCCCGAGTGGCTGATGTCCCAGACTCGCGCGGGGACCGGAATGCTGTCGTCCTCGGCTCCCCACGAGAGCCAGGCCCGGTTCTCAATACTCGCGTAGCGTACGGATTTACGTCGATTCGGTGGGTTCGGCATCAGGACAACCCGTTCGCGCGATAGAACTGCCGCGGATCGACTTCGCTCGAGTCAGGGAGCCCTGAGCCGGCAACGAGACGACCCTCTCAAATCACGCGAGACCTTCCCTCAGAGCCTAGGGCGCGATTCACCCCGCGGTCCGACAAGTCCAAAATTGTAGGTCGGCGAAGACCCTAGGCAGTTCATGGAGGCTGTGCCCCGATTTCGAGCATTTCGACAATAACGTGCCTTGCCTCTCAGCACGCGACGGACATACCCGGCCCCGGCCGGCCATTTCTTAACTCTTATCAAATCTCGACTTGGGCACAAAGCAGCACGCGAAATGGCGTGTGCGGTGCGGGGGTTGCTTTGGAGAGTCACTTTGTGCGGCTCGAGCCCCGACTTCTCCCTTCCTGCCTCGGCGAGAGCGGTCGTAGTCGTTGACGCCAGGGGGGAGCGCGGCTCGGCTGGGCGGAGTCGCACCTGTGCCTGGGCCCGTTTGTCTTGTCCCTCGCGGAAGGCCGCGCGACTTATGCTGTCGACCCGCCCCTTACCTACGAACGGGCTCTTCAGCCAGTACCAGACGACGGCGTTCGACGAGATGTTCGCCGAGTCGGTGGTCCCTCGTCCCCACTATGCTCAGCTTTGTGAGCGTCTCGACGAGCTCGGGGCCGACGAGCTCCAGCGCCGGGCGAAGGCGGCCGACCTGTCGATGCGCCACCAGGGCATTACCTTTACCGTCTATGGGAGGGGACAGGGGGTCGAGCGCATCATCCCGTTTGACCCAGTCCCACGCTTGATCTCGGCCGCGGAGTGGGACCGCATCGAGCGCGGGCTCAAACAGCGGGTCCGCGCGCTTAACCTGTTCATCAAGGACGTCTACCACGACCGCCTGATCCTCAAGGACCGGGTCGTTCCCGCCGAGCTCGTGCTGGGTGCATCGGGCTACCGGCGCGAGATGGTCGGGCTCGACGTCCCCAAGGACGTGTACGTCCACGTCTCCGGTATCGACCTCATCCGCGACAGCGACGGCGAGTACCTCGTCCTGGAAGACAACTGCCGAACGCCCTCGGGCGTCAGCTATGTGCTCCAGAACCGGCAGGTGATGAAGCACGTCTTCCCCTTCCTGTTCCAGCAGTACAGCATCCGGCCGGTCGAGGAGTACGCCGAGAACCTCCTCGCCGTGCTCCGACACATTGCACCGGCTGGCTGCGATGAGCCGACGGTCGTCGTCCTGACCCCCGGCCAGTACAACTCCGCCTACTACGAGCACAGCTTCCTCGCGCGCTCGATGGGGGTCGAGCTGGTCGAGGGGCGCGACCTGCTCTTCGACCGCGGCCAGATCTTCATGAAGACCACCCGCGGGCTACGGCGGGTCGACGTGGTCTACCGCCGGGTCGACGACGATTTCCTCGACCCGCTCGCCTTCCGCTCGGACAGCCAGCTCGGCGTCGCGGGCATCGTCGGGGCCTACCGCGCGGGGAGCGTCGGGCTGGCCAACGCGATCGGCACGGGCGTGGCCGACGACAAGGGGATCTACCCGTTCGTCCCCAACATCATCCGCTACTACCTGAACGAGGACGCGCTCCTGCCGAACGTCGAGACCTTCCGCCCGCTCGTCCCGGCGCACCGGCAGCACATCCTGGCAAACCTGGAAACCTTGGTCGTCAAGGCGGTCGACGCGTCGGGGGGCTACGGGATGCTGATCGGCCCCGCCTCGACGGCATCCCAGCGCGAGGAGTTCGCGCGCCGGATCGAAGCGAACCCCCGCGGCTACGTCGCCCAGCCGACGATCAGCCTGAGCCTCCACCCCACATTGATCGACAACCACCTGGAAGGCCGGCACGTCGACCTCCGCCCGTTCGTGCTCTACGGCGAGGAGATCCGCGTCCTCCCCGGCGGCCTGACCCGCGTCGCGCTCCCCCGCGGGAGCCTGGTCGTGAACAGCTCGCAGGGCGGGGGGACCAAGGACACCTGGGTGCTTCACGACACGCCCCCCGCGGCCGAACGAAAGCGCCCCGAGAACGGGGCCGCCTGAGAGGACCCTTTCCCCGATGCTTTTGAGCCGAGTCGCCGAGAACCTCTACTGGATGAGCCGCTACGTCGAACGCGCCGAGAACCTGGCCCGGCTCCTCCATGTCGGGTTCTACCTCGAGCTCGACGCCGCCGAGCTCGCGCGCGAGGGGGGCAACGGACCGGTCGACAGCCTCCTCACCATCTTCGCCTGCCGGGACGCCTACGCCGCCGGCGGGGGCACCGGAGAGCGCGACGAGATCCTGCGGTTCCTGACCTTCGACCGCCAGAACCCCCAATCGGTCCTGCGCCTGGTGGCCTCCGCCCGCGAGAACGCCCGCGGGACCCAGGAGACCGTCAGCGCTGAGGCCTGGAGCCACGTCAACCGCCTCTACCTCTTCCTCTCCGGCCCCCGCGCCCAGCGCCGGTTCCGGGCGAGCCCGTCCCGGTTCTTCGACGCCGTGAAACGGGCGTGCATCCTCTTCGGCGGCTTGATCGACAGCACGCTGCCACGGACCGAAACCTTTCACTTCCTCCAGGTCGGCCGCTACCTCGAGCGGGTCGACCAGATGAGCCGGGTCCTGCTCTCGAAGAGCCCTGCGCTCAGCCCGGCCGGGCCGGGCAATGGGGCCCTGTCGATGGGCCTGGTCCACTGGACGAGCCTCCTGCGGAGCTGCTCGGCCTACGAGGCCTACCTCCGGTCGCACCACGACCGGATCGACCCGGTCAGCGTCGTGCGCTACCTCGTGCTCGACCCTGACTTCCCCCGCTCCGTCCGGTTCGGCATCGCGCGCTGTCGCGAGTCCCTCCACGAGGTCTCCGGCGGCGACGCCGACGAATTCCGCTCCGAAGCCGAGCGCCGGCTCGGCCGGCTCGACAGCGACCTGCGCTACCTCGACGTCGACGAGATCTTCGAGCGCGGGCTCCCCACGTTCCTGACCGGCGTACAAGACGCCTGCGGGCGCATCGGCGAAGAGATCCACCACGCGTACTTTGCGAGCTGACACATCCCCACCACCACCCCTTCCCTTCAAGGCACGGCCATGCTGCTGAGCATCCAGCACGAGACGAAGCTGATGTATTCGGAGCCGGTGTCGGAGACGGTCTTCGAGGTCCGGATGGCCCCCCCGTCGAACGAGGACCAGACGAACCTGGGCTATCGCCTGCGGATCACGCCCGGCGCGCCCGTGACCTCGTACCGGGACGGGTTCGGGAACCGGGTGGACCTGTTCAACATGCTGACCTCGTACCGCGAGCTCGTCGTGCGCGCCACGACCGTCGCGCGCACCCACCGCCGGATCGGCGACGTGCGGCTCGCCGAGGTGGCCTGGAACCCCGACCACGCCGGGGCCGAGGCCCTCGAGTTCGTCCAGCCGAGCCCCCTTGTCGACCACTCCCCGGCGCTCGACGAGTTCGTCGCGAGCCTGCCGTATCCCTCGGGTTCGCTCCTCTCGGTCGTGCAGACGGTGATCGACGCGGTCCGCCGCCGGCTCAAGTACGAGAAGAAGGTGACGACCGCGCGCACGCCCGTCGGCGAGGCGCTGGAGCTTGGCCGAGGGGTCTGCCAGGACTACTCCCACCTGTTCCTGGGCGCCTGCCGCGCCCTGGGGATCCCCGCGCGCTACGTCAGCGGCTACGTCCACGCCCCGGGCGAGCTTGCCACCCACGCCTGGTGCCAGGTCTGGGCCGACCGCTCGGGCTGGATCGACGTTGACCCGACTCACGGCAACTTCCTCGACGACAATTACGTGGCGACCGCCTTCGGGCGCGATTACAGTGACGTACCTCCGAACCGAGGGGTGTGGAAGGGCCTGGCCGAGGAGACGATCCACGTCGCCGTGAAGACCGAGGCCCTCGAGCGCATGCCCCACGACTGGAGCGAGTGGGGAATCGGCGGCCCGCGCGCAGGGGACTCCTGGACCCAAAAAGCCCAGCATCCCCGCCGGTTCCACGGCCCGAAGGTCCAGCTCGGATACCGGCAGCAGCAGGGCCAGCAGCAACAATGATCTAAGATTTGGCGGCGGCCCCCAGAAAAGGGGATCATCATGAGGCGAGCGACGAACTGCGTCTGGGTCGTGATCCTCGCGGCCGCTCTGCCAACCTCGTTGGCGGCCCCACCCGCCCCGAGCCCACCGGCCGCCCGCGTGATCGGCAGCCACCAGGTCGATCGCTACGCGGCCATCGAACGGGTCCGCGAGGTGCTCCTGAAGGACCCGAACAACCTGACGGACTGGGTCCTCCTGGGCGAGCTGGCCCAGGAGGTCGCCGAGGAAGCGCCGGCCGACCGCGCCCCCGGCTACTACCGCCTGGCGCACGATTCCTACGCCAACGCCCTGACGCTCCAGCCGAACAACGCCGGGCTCAAGGCCGCCGCCCGGTTCGCCGAGGAGCAAGAGAAAAAGGCCGAACAGATCCAGCAGACCCGCGCCCGCGCGACGGCCGCCTACCTCGAAGCCCGCCGCCGCGAGCTCGCCCGGTCGGGTCACGCGCCGACCGTGCGGACCTACACCACCGCGGCCGCCGTGACGTACCCCCGCTACCAGGGCTATGTCGGCCAACAGGGGGTCCCTTACACGTACCAGGAGCATTACGAGTCCTTCTTCGGCCCGGTGCAGCCGCGGCCGGGTGAGGGGGAAGTCACCGCGACCGAACGCTCCGCGCTCGTGAAACCCGGGGCCCTGGCCGCCCCCCCTTGATCGACGCAGGCATCTTGCGAGCGGCATCCGGGTATTTTCTTGTCTTTTCTTGCGCCGGCCGAACACGTGTTTGAGTGCTGTGAAACCCTGCTGCGCAAGGCCCAACCACATTTTCTTGTATTTCTTGGATCCTTCGTTCTCCATGAAACGGAACGCAGGACCTTTTGGAGTGCGCTGGCTTGCCGCCGCGTTCGCGCCGCGCCCGGCGCCGAAAGTTGCGGCCTGCCGCAGCACTCCAAAGGGCTGAGAGAGTCGTCAACGACGAAGCCGATTGCGTTTCCCTACCCTTATATGCTGCACCAAGTGGGTCGTTCACCCCCTTCGGGCCCATCGCATCATTCGTCGGGGGCATGAGAACCGAAAAATGGCGGGTGGGTTGTTTCTCGTCGCTCCGCTCGCCCTCCGATTCGACCGCTCCAACATCGTTGGGAGGCCCCCCCACGGACCTGTCCAGAGACACCCCGGCCCCCCAACCTCGGAATCCGATCCAATCCCATCTCCATCAAACATTTTAGGCAATTGTTCTGCTCAACATCCCCCGGATCGGTCGAAGGCTTTCCCTTGAAACCCCGTATTGGGAGCGCGGCCGGGCACGTCAACTGCGCGATCCCTTTGCGAGTCTGGCACCACTGTCTCCAACGGGATAAGGCCAACGATGAGCCGAAGGGACCGCCAGCAAGCGCATCCCCGCGTGTCGGACGAGCTCGAACGACGCTGGTTACTCACTGCGCCGCAAATCCCCGGCAACGTAGGGCAGGTCGTGCTCAGCCAGTTCCAGCCGTTCGGGTTCAAGACGACCGTCGGGACGCAACTCCGGGATGTCACGCTCAGGGGTCCGTTCAAGATCGATGTCGTGACACCGCTGGCATCGACCGCAACGGGCCAGGCTTCCGCCAGTCCTCCTATCAATTCGGGGCTCATCGCGCACAGCCAGTTCAACGGCGGCGGTTTTCGCACCGTCGGGCTCCAGCTCGATCGTGTCGATCTCGGCCGCGGGTTGACGGTCAGCGGCTTCGACAACGAGGATCCCGGCGCCGGCGGAGGTGGCGGGACGCTCCCTTTGCTCGTCAACAGCAACCTGATCAACAACTCGCAGTTCAGCGACGGCGGGTTCGGCGTCCTCGAGTTCAACGCCGCCGGGAAGGTGATCGCACGCGAGGGGCGGGTCGGTCTCCAGTGGCGCAACGTCCGCGTCCGAGGTCCGGTCAACGTCGGGCTCGACGACGTGATCATCCGCCCCGGCGCGACGACCTCTACGCCCGCCGCCTCGACCGCCGTCTCGACGCCGGGCAAGACCGTGCTCGACCTCACCACGAACACCGGCCGGGTTCAAAACTCGCAATTCAACGACGGTGGGTTCGGCGATATCGGCATGCAGTGGTCGAAGGTCGGGGTCGGAGGGCGCGTCGGCACCTCGACCAATACCCTCTTCATCAATCCGCTCCAGAACAACTACGGGCCGATCACCGTCAAGAACCAGGTCTTCGGCCAGAGCACCACCAGCGCGTCCGCGCTCGCAAGCACGAGCGCGCCGGCCGACAACTCCGCGGCCCGGCCCAGCCGCGCTGTTCCCCGCGCGTCGGTCCAGGACCAGCCGTTCCTGACGACCTACACGAACTCGGCGACCAACAGCGGACGGATCGTGGGAGCACAGGTCAACGACGGCGGGTTCGGCGACATCGGCATGCAGTGGCAGAACGTCCGCGTCGGCGGCAACGTCACCGCGGTCCACAACTCGCTGACCGTCCAACCCAAGAACGTCGGCCAAGGCCTGATCACGGTCCAGGGGGTCCAGTTCCCCACCACAGCCCCCGCGCCGCCTCGGCAGGCCCCCGAACCGCGCCACGTGCTGCCGGCCGACCCGCCGGTCGTCGCCAACGACGGCAATCCCGTCGCAGCAACCTTACCAGCCCCCACCGGGCCGCTCAGCCCATTCTTTCCGACCCCGCTCAGCGGCCCGGGGACCGTGACGCTTCCCTATCCCGGGAATTACCCGCTCGTGAATGCGGCCAGCAACAGCGGGCTCGTCCTGGGCGGCCAGTTCAACGCGGGCGGGTTCGGCGACCAGGGCCTCCAGTGGCAGAACGTCCGCGTCGGCGGCAACGTCCAGGTCGTGCACAACTCGCTCTCGGTCCACCCCGAGGGCTCGAAGCTGGCCGGCATCTCGGTCTCCGACGTCTCCTACGGCCCGCCGGTTTCGCCGCGTGTTGCCCGGCACCTCGCCGTGCTCCCGTACCTCGTCGTCTCCCCCGGCACCTCGTCGGCCGCGACCAGTGCGAGCATCGGCGGCGGACACGTGTTCAGCCCGCCGAACGACCGCGTGCTCACGAACCAGCAGCTCGCCCCGGCGACCGGCACCAACGTCTTCCTCCAGTGGAACGGCATCGAGCACAAACGCGGCCTGGTCATCGTCCACAACATCATCCAGATCACCGGCGTGGGCCCGACGACCGGCCCGATCACGCTGACGAACATCCGCTTCCCGTTCCGCATCCCGCCCACCGCCCCCTTGAAGGTCACGACCGTTTCACCGGCCCAACCCGCGACCGCCGTGCCGCAAGCCATCTCCGCGAGCACCCTGTCGCGGGCCGCCTTCGCGAGCGTCGTGCCGCGCGAGGCCGTGCTCCGGAACGCGGCCAACAACAGCGGCATCCTCTTCCGCTCGCAGTTCAGCGACGGCGGGTTCGGCGACGACGGTCTCCAGTGGCGCAACGTCAGCGTCGGCGGATCGGTCACACTCGTCCACAACACCCTGGCCGTCGACACGACGTCGGACACGCTCCCCGGTGACGTGTCGGGACCGATCGCGATCTCGAACATCACCTTCAACAGCGGCGCACTCAACACCGGCCTGTCGCCGGCGCACAACCAAGTCCTCGTGTCGCCCCCCGACGTCTTTCAGCGCGTCTCGTCCCACCCGCTGAGTCTCGGCCGGCCCCTTCCCCAGAACCCCGCCGTCCGGAACGACGCCGCCAACAGCGGCATCATGCTCGGCGGACAGCTCGCCGCGGGTGCGGCCAACCACGTCTTGCTGCAGTGGCAGTGTGTCAAGGTTCCCGGGAAAGTCACGGTCGTCGACAACGTGCTCTCGATCAGTGTCCTGGATAAGCCGTCGGGACCGATCACGATCTCGAACGTGACGTTCGCGTGACGACGTGTCGTACGAGGACGGGTTCTGATCACCTCTCCCCCCGGGAGAGGTCGGCCGCGCAGCGGCCGGGTGAGGGCGCCCCCCGGGGCGCGTGCCGCCGAGAGCTTCAACCAGGGCGCGATATCACAATCAGCGCAGCCGTCGAGCGGGGCGCCATTGCGGGCACGCGTCCCCTTTCGCCCTCACCCGCCCGCTGCGTGGCCACGCTCCCCCGGGGGGAGAGGATTTCGAATTCACGCGCGGGACGCCCACACCACTGACCGAGAAAACCCTCGGTCCGTCAACGCTTGGGGAACGGCCGGGACGGGCGAAGCTCGTCCGCCGACAGTCGCCCATCGTGGCTCGCGTCGCGCACCCCCAGTCAACGGCGGCCTCGACGCGCATAGGTCTCACTCGTGGTCTTGCCGCCGCCGTCGACGAACTGGAACGTCACCGCCCCGTTCCGGCCGATCGTATAGTCGACGATATGCTGCCGCCCGCGTAGCTCGTAGGTCAGGCGATAGCTGCTGGGCTCCCGGATGCGGAAATCGGTGATCCGTGCCCCTCGTAGCGGCGTCTGCGCCGCGCGCACCGGCTCGGCCCGCGGCTGGGGATCGACCTGCCCGCCGCGCTCGCTGACCTCGCCGTGGAAGCCGCCGTTGAGGTACGGGTAAGTCTTCGTCGCGTGGTAGTGATAGCCCTTCCGCGCGTCCTCGTGCCCGTTGAACGCGTCGAGCCGCCCCGTCTTCGACCCGTCGGGCTCGCCGTAGCCGTAGATCGGATACCCGTCGAGGGCATAGGCGATCGGCAACCCCTGACCGAGCGTCTTCTCCAGGTGCACCGGCGCCAGGTGATAGTGATAGTCGTCGGCCCGCCCGCAGTGGCCGCCGAACTCATCGAGCTCCCCGAACAGGTACGCATCCTCACCGCGATTATTCAGCGGGTTGAAGATCGGCACCCCGTTCGGCGCCAGCGCAATCGCCCCGCGCAGGAAGCGGTTCTTCGTCGACAGCGGGTTCCTCGCCGGCGCCGGGTGCCGCGGAATCCGCCAGGCATTCTCGCCCGTATACGCCTGCGGCAACGGCACCTGCTGCTGCCAGGCCGTGATCCCCACCATCATCCGGTGGTCCGGCATGCCGTTCGACTCGACAAAGAAAAAGTCGTCGTCCGAGCGGAGCTTCACCCTGTCCGCAAACGCCCGAAACGACGCCGCCATCGCCGGCGCTCCCTGCCGATCCGGCCCTTCCGGCACATCGCCCCTTTGAGCGAAGAGCAAGGGCTCCGTGTTCACCCGCACGATCGCGTCGTTCCGCTCCTCGACCCACTGCCGGTCCTCGCGGCTGAGCGCTTCCAGCTTGATATCCAGAAGGTCTCCACCATGCCTGCGCACCTGCACCTGGCCGCCCCTCCGCGCGACGAACGTCCCTTCGACGTGGTATCGGCCCGACGCATGAGTCCAGGTCCGTTCGCTCCCCGTTGTTGGAGGTTCGGAGCCATCCCCCTCGTGTCCGTCGTGGGCCCTGGCAACACCGAGCAGGCCACACACCACGAACAACGCGGCGAGGATCATCCTACGTTTCGCCATCTCGGCTCCCGTGACTCTCGACAAAGCCCGTTCGGATCTAGAGCGTAAGCGCTCCTCCTCACAGGAAAACGCACGCGGCTCGCGATCGTCGACAGGATCGAAGCAGGCCCCTCGTGGGCGATTGTGTCGCCGATCCACGGTCGGGGCAAGACGCGGTCGCGAGGCAGGGCTTCGACCTCGCGCCGCCGCGCGACCGGTTCCTGGAACGAGAGTGCGACACGATTCCGTGTTCCTCTTCGCGCGTTGCATGAAATACACCATCGTCTCGACACGAACGAAGAAGGCGTATCTAATGCACTATACATCATTAGTTCACTATTACATGTCGTTAAATTTCAATTGTGACTTCATGGGGTGTATTCAATATATCGATGCGTTCCACGCACCCTACACGACTGCGGCAATGCCCAGGTTTTTTGCGCAGCCCTGGCTCCTCTCGTTTCGAGACGTTTGTCCGACACATCTGCTTACGGCAACGTGCATGCGGTAATTCATCGCTCATTCCGGTGGCCCTCTCCTTGGTATTGCGCGAGGCCGACGTCTCGGGCGTGGCCGCCAGCTCGTTCCTCGATTCATTCAAGTTCCAGCAGCAATAGCCGGCCGCGCCCGCCGGCCAGGCAACCATTGTCGAACTTGGGACTGCTGTGATTGATGACCGCTCTAGCCGATCGGCAGAGTCGGAGCCACGATCGAGAGGCGATCATTGCTGCATTTGGCAAGCGAGTTCCGAATGCGAGACCGGTGAAGAGTTCGTTGAGTAGATTGGTCGCACGAATTCGGCGGCTTCAGAATCTGACCAGTCCCGCGTTCAGCAGCCCTCGCAGTTCCTGAACCTCGGGTTCCACCTGCTGGTGCAGCAGCGAAAGAAACCCGCCCGCGTCAAAGGTCTTGCGAAGATAGGTCACAAATGTCCAGAGTTCCACGACGCCGCTCGGATGAAACGGATCGGGACCAATCAGGCGGATCTCCGGCGGGTGTGAACCGATCTCTTTCTCGGACGGAAAAGCCATCTGCCCCCCCTCAAATAAAACCGGCGCATCGACGCGTGCGTCCGGGATCAGGATCGAGATTGGCCCCACTCCACCATAGCCGCCCTTGGTTTCCTCGTCGGTCGAGACGCAAAACTCGAACTTGTCGACGGTGCGAGTCGGCACCGCGAACCACCGCGGAAGCAGCCGACTCCATGGCGAGATACGCCTGGGTCTTCGCTCCCACAGGTATTGCGCGAGTAGGTCATCAAAAGACACAATGAGTAGCGGGTCGAGATCACCCAGGGCGAAAATGGCTTCGGGTAGGGGCTGCGTCCGGTCCTGCGTCCAGTCCACGGTGCCAACGACCTCGAAGAATGCTCGTAAGGAGAGTGGCAGGCGACCGACGCCAGCCTCAAATCGGGCGATCGCCTCCGACACGCCATCGACCGGAGTCGGGCAGGCACGATTCGGATTCGCGAATGGATAACCGATCTCGCACAAGCGGCGGTGAACCGTCTCGGCGTTTGCCCGCACCCTCCGCATGGTTTCGAGAGCCACGGCCCAGGCGTCGTCGAATGTGCCATCGGCATGAACTTCCTTACCCAGGAGAAATAGTTCATACCATACGCGGTCACAGTCACCGGCCAGGTATCGTTGGAGATAGGTCGACGGAGTAGCGTTCGGCATCGAAATTGCGCCCAGCTTGAATGCAGCCAGGGACAGTTGGGAGCGACCCGTTTGGTCTGTTGCCTCACCCATATACTGCCCGCAGGAAACTTAGAGACGGTCGAGGAAGAGTAAAGGCCACGCACAGAGGAAGAGTAAAGGCCACGCACGGAATCTAGATCGAACGCAGTCGAGTGCGGAGTCCGTACCGACCGTACGGCCTTCCCCTGTGGCTCGCGACTCGGCTGGGACGTCTGGCGCACGAGGTCATGGTTCGCAAGCACCTGCTCGGCGTCGCGAGTCGCGCGGAAGCATAGCGCGATTTGCAGCCGCGTTGCGCACAGACAGGGCTGCTTGGTCGTTCGACCCCCCCCAGCCCCCCCTTCGCAAGGGGGGGAGTTAATGGCTACTCCCCCCTTCGCAAGGGCGGGGAGTTAATGGCTACTCCCCCCCTTACGAAGGGGGGGCCGGGGGGGGTCGCTCCACCCAAGGCGCGTGTAACGCATCTGTAAGCCGCTCCAGGCGCCTGAAACGCGAAAAGGCGCCGCTGATCCGTCTGAAATTGCTTGTCTGATAATCGCGACTTGGGGCATAAGGGTCCGATCTCCTTCGAACTCGACTTTTCGAGCTGCGCGCGCTCCGGCGGGCGAAAACCGCTATTGGAGTCGAGGGGACGCGCGAACGTGTGCGGACCTGGATTCGGAGAACGCACCGTCCCGCCTGTGGCGGAACTCTCCCTCCGGGTGCGTTCGTCGGGGGTGGAAAGCGCGACGGCACCAGTCGTCCGCGCTTCGTCCACGGATCGCATCTTCGATGAGAGGCAACTTATGAGTCGGTCACGAGACATTTTGCGCCGAGTGGGCTCGTTTTGGAGCGAACACCCGTCGCGTTCGAGGCGGCGCCGGGCCAAGACGACGGCGCTGGGGGTCGAGAACCTCGAAGGACGCATGGTCCTGTCGGCCTTGGGGGTGGGGTATCCGGCCGAGGGGCATTCCGCAGTCGCCTTCAATCTGGGCAACGGCGGCGACCAAGGGGGCGAAGGCGAGGGTCCGGGCGAGGGAGCGGGCACGGGGCACGGCGAGACGCAGTCGAGCTTGCTGGGCCAGGACGCAGCGGCGGTCCGCCAGGCGTTCCAGACCTTCGACGCGTCGTACCTGTCCGCCGTCGCGGCCCTGCGGGCGACGGCGACCAGCACCAGCGGGCCAACCGCCGCGGGCCTGACTGCGTTCGACAACTCCATCGCTTCGGCCATCTCCACGCTCAATTCGGCGATCACCACCGACCTGTCCAACCTGACCAACACCGGCGCTACCCTGACGAGCACGATCGTGGGATCTGGAGGCTACACGGCCACGCTCCAGTCCGAGATCGACAGCGCTGCGACCGGCCTCGCCAACTCGTCGAACTCGGCCGTGCTGTCCCTGAACCATGAAGTCAACACGTACCTGCACACCACGCAGAGCCAGGCGACCAGCGCGATCCTGAGCGACAGCCCCGCGGGCACCATCACGGCGACGACCCAGCAGACATACAGGCAGGCGGCGTCCACCGCTTACGAGGCGTTCAACTCCGCGATCAGCAGCGCCGCGCAGACCGCGGTGTCGGGCAGCGCGGCGCTGAGCAGTACGGCCGTCTCCACGGCCGTGGCAACGCTCGAAACCGCCCTGAACTCGGCGATCAGCGGGCTCGGCACGGCCTTCACGTCGAGCACGTACAACCCCACCGCGACCGTCGCCACGGACCTGACCAACCTGACGAGCCAATTGACGGCCATCGCAGCGCCGACCGCCGGCAACACGGCCTCGGCTAACCTGTTCTTGCGCACGGTCCGAATCACCCTTTGGCAGGCAGAAGGGGCGATCAATCAGGTTGTCGTGACGGCTGTTCAGAACTACAACAACAGCCTCCTCTGACACACGTTGACCCTCACAGGCGGCATCGCGGTAGTCGTAGGGTGGGTTGGCGCCCTGGCGGGCTGACCCACCGTACGAACTACGACCAGAAGCTCGCATTTATGTTCAGATATTGCCCACAGCGCGGCGAAGCTCGAAATCGGCCTGGATGGCGTCGTAGAGAGCGTTGAAGTAATTGTCGTAGCTCTGGATACGTGCGGTCTCGGCGTCGAGGACCTCGGTGTTCGTGCCGCGCTGCTGGAGGTAGCGGCCGCGGGCGACGCGCAGGTTCTCTTCGGCCTGAACGATGGCCGCACGGCTCAACGGAATCCTGCGCTGGTTTTCCTGACAGGTCAGCCAGGCCGAGCGGACCTGGAGCCGGATGCTCGCGGCAACGTCCGACTGCTTGCTGAGCTGGGACGCAGCGCGCTGCTCCAGGGCCGAGGCGTGGTGGCGCGCCTTGCCGCCGTCGTAGAGGGTCCAGTTCAGGACGAAGGCGGCCGCGCCGGTGTCGGCCTCGGTGGGGAGAAAGCGCACGTTCTGGTAGAGGTTCGCGGCCAGGAAGCTGATCTGGGGCCGGGTGCTGGCCCGCTCGACGGCGGCCTGGGCGTGGATCGAGCTCGCCTGCTCGGACAGCGAGGCCAGCTCGGGCCGGTTTGCCATCGCGTAATCGGCCAGGGCCTGGATCTGCGCCTCGTCGACGACGACCGATTCCACATCCTGGATGAGCATGGCCTGGTCGGCGTCGGGCCCCTTCGGGGGCGGGGGCGGCTCCTGTGCGAGCTCCTCGAGCGGGACGACCGTGTCCATCGGACGGCAGAGGTAGCGATTGTAGGTCGCCCAGGCGATGCTGAGCTGGTTGCGCGCGTGGATCCTGCGCTGCTGGGCATTGGCGCGGGCGACCTGCGCGGCGAGCAGGTCGTTGCGGATGCCCCGGCCCTGGGTGACGAGGTTCCCCACGTCGCGCGCCTGGGCCGTGAGGCTGACGACGTTGCTTTCGGCTACGGCGACGCCCCGGTTCGCGCGCAGCACTTCCACATACGCGCGGGCGACGGAGAGCTTCAGGTCCAGGGCCGTGACGGCCTCGTCGGCCCTCGACGCGTTCCACTGGGCCCGGTTGCCGGCGATCGTGTTCCGGATCCGGCCGCCGGTGTAGATCGGAACGATCGCCGCGACGGCCGAGAGCGTGAACTGGTCCTGCCCGCCGCTTGCCGCCTTGGGCTGGCCGCTGCTGCTGGACACGGAGATGGGATTGGTGAGAAACGCCTGGCCGTTGAGCGTCTGGATCTGAGGCAGCCGCGCGGAGCGTGATGAAGCCAGGTCCTGCCCGGCGGCCACAGACGTCTGGCGGCTGGCCTGGAGCTGCGCATTGGTCCCCAGCGCGATCGTCCAGGCGTCCGTGAGGTTCTCGGCCCGAGCGTCGCGGGCCATCACGCCGAGGACCAGCGACAGCACAAGTCGCGGACCGTTCCAACGAAAGCCGTGCATCGATTCCCTCCCGTGCAGCTTTGTGCGGCGGAGCCGCAACGAATCATCTGGGAGGGCGCCCCGATGGGGCGTGGCTCGGCAGGAGCCTCCCCTTCCCAGATTCACAATCCACGCTGCGTGACAACAAACTCCAACCTCTCAAATGCAGGGAGAAGGCCCCGTACACCGATCTTCTCGGTCGCTGGGACGGAGCCGGCTCCTCCAAGAGACTTCAGTGGACCGCGATGCTTCCGCCGTCGGACGCCGATCGTTTCATGAGCAAGACCAGGGGGATGACGGCGAACGAGAGCACGCCGAACACCCAGAACACGTCGAGATAGGACACCGCCGCAGCCTGCTGCTGGACGACCTGATACATCATCGCGAGCCCTTGGCGACGCCCGATGACCGGGTCCGAGCCGTGGACCTGGAAGGCGCTCGAGACGCTTGAGAGCCATCCCGATGCCAGGGGATTCAACGGATGGAGGTGCTCGACCAGGCGGAGCTGATGGAACTGGGTCCGCCGCTGGAGGAGCGTGTTCGTGAGCGCCACGCCGATGCTGGAGCCCTCGTTGCGCACCAGGCTGAAGAGGCCGGACGCGTTGTTGACTTGCTCCTTGGGGATGAAGGCGTAGGCGGCCAGGTTTAGCGGCACGAACATCAGCCCGGCCCCGAGGGTTTGGAGACAGCGGGGTGAGATCACCATGCCGGGCGAAACGCCGAGGTTCAAACCGGCCGTCCAGAGCGACGCGATGCCGACGACCGCGAGCCCCGCGGCGATCATCTTGCGTGCGTCGACGCCCCGGCTGAGCATCAGACCGATCAGCGGCATCTCGAGCATCGTCACGAACCCGGCGGGCGAGAGGACCAGGCCGGCGTTCAGGGCCGAGTAGCCCATGAGGGTCTGGAGCAACTGGGGCAGTAGCACGTTGCTGCCGTAGAGCACCGCGAACGCGAAGAAGACGCAAACGGCGGCGGCGGAGAAATTGCGGTTGGCGAACAGCCGCAGGTTAATGATCGGCGCAGGGTGCCGCAGCTCCCAGAACACCGTGCCGATCAGCGCGGCGGCGGCGATCGCGCAGAGCCAGACGATGAACGGCGAGTCGAACCAGTCGTGCTCCTGCCCCTTATCGAGCATCAGCTCGAGCGAGGCGAGGCCGATCGTCAGCATGCCGAGACCGATGAAATCCATCCGGAACGGCTGACCCTTCCGCGCGGCCTGCTGGGCCTTCAGGTAGGGGGGGTCCTGGAGCAGCAGGCCGCTCAGCACGACCGAGATCACGCCGACGGGGAGGTTGATGTAGAAGATCCACCGCCAACTGTAGTTCTCGGTGATGTAGCCGCCGAGGGTCGGCCCGAGCACGGGCGCGACGAGGATTGCCAGGGTGTACACGGCCATGGCCATGCCGCGCTTGGCGGGCGGGAAGGTGTCCATGAGGATGGCCTGCTCGGACGGCTGCAAGCCGCCGCCGGCCAGGCCCTGGAGCACCCGGAAGAGAACCAGTTGCTCGATGCTCGTCGCCATCCCGCAGAGCGCGGAGCTGGCCGTGAAGAGGACCACGCAGGAGAGGTAGAACCGCTTCCGGCCGACGAGCGACGACAGCCAGCCCGACAGTGGCAGGATGACCGCGTTGGCAACCAGGTAGCTGGTCAACACCCAGGTGCTCTCGTGGACGGAGACCGACAGGCTGCCGGCCATGTGCGGCAGCGCGACGTTGGCGATCGAGGTGTCGAGGACCTCCATGAAGGTCGCCAGGGTCACCGTCAGGGCGATGACCCAGGGATTGATCGCCGGGCGCGCCGCGGGAGCGTCGAGGGCATCCGCGCTCATGGGTGGGTCTCCTGCTGCCGGGACGACCGGCCTTCAGGTCCGCGCAGGCGGCTGCCGGCGTCCGGGCCGGAGGGCGGGGTCTTGATGTCAACCTCGGGGAGGACCGACATCCCGACCAGGAGCGGGGTCTCGCGCGGGTTGGGCTCCGTGAGCTCGATCCGCACCGGGATGCGCTGAACGACCTTGACGAAGTTGCCTGTGGCGTTTTCCGGCGGCAGCATCGAGGAGGCGGCACCGGTCGCCGGGGCGAAGCCCGAGACCCGCCCGCGCACGACTCGTCCCGGATAGGCGTCCACCGCGATGGCGACGGCCTGGCCGATCGCCAGGTCGGCCACCTGGGTCTCCTTGAAGTTGGCCTCGATATAGATCGAGTCGAGCGGCTGGATCGACATCAAGCCCTGGCCGGCCAGGACGTGGTCGCCCGGGTTGACCGCCCGGCGGTTGATGAAGCCGGAGACCGGAGACCGGATCTCGGTATAGCTGAGCTTCAGCTCGGCGTCGTCGAGGTCTTGCTGGGCCCGGACCACGCTGGGATGGTCGTACGGCCGGGCGGGGTCGAACGACGGGCCGCCCAGCATGGCCACCGCCTGGTCGAGCTGAGCCCGCGCTGAGCGCACGCCCGGCACGGTGTCGAACCACGCGTCGGAGCTGCTGTCCGTGAGTCGGGTGAGGGCAGCGTGCAGGGCGTCCGGCTCCAGGGAGTGCATGGTCGAGGCAAGGCCCAGGTTCGCCAGGACCTGCTTCCCCGCGGCCACGGCCCGGCGGACCTGTGTGTCGGTGCGATCGAGGTCAGCCGGAACCTGTTCGGGGTGCTGCTCGTTCGGGGCGAGCGCGAGCAGAGCGCGGGCTTGCTGGACCGAGTGCTCGGCCACCTTGTATTTTTCGCGCGCGCTGTCGAACGCCGCCTGCTTCTGGTCGAGCTCCTCGCGGGTCGCCGTCTGCGCGTTCACCAGGTTCTTGACGCGCTCGTAGTCCTTCTGCGCGAGCACGAGCTCGGCGTACGACGCCCGGAGCGAGGCGGCCTGCGACCTCAGGCCGGCGATCCGGGACCGCACCTGCTCCTGCTGCCCCTCGACGGCCCGCCACGACTCCTCCAGCGCGGCGGCCGAGGACTGGACCTGGTCCCGCGCCTGGTCGAGCCCCGCGCGGGCCGTCTCCAGCGACTTCACCATCCGGTCGACGTTCAACTTCGCCTGCTGCAAGCTCGACCGCATCTGGCCGACGGCGATTTCGTACGGCCGGCGATCGAGGCGGACCAGGATCGCCCCGCGCTCCACGTAGTCGTTGTTCTGGACCACGACCTGCTCGACGACGTCGGTGAGGCGGCTGGGAACCGTCGTCGCATCACCGGCGACGAAGGCGTCGTCGGTCGCGACGTGCGCGAAATAGTCCTGGATCCAAGGTCCCCCCTTCCATGCGCCGACGACGATCGCCAGACCGCCGGCAATCGCCAGCACGACCAAGCGGCCCGGTCTGCGCGGCGGCCCAGCGGCCGCGGAGCGCACCTGCGTCTCGCTCTTTTCCCCGTGCGGCCCGTTCGGCGACGCGTGCCCCGGCGAGGCGACCGTCCTCACCCCCGCACCGGCCCCGTCCTCGGTACCCGATCCGACTGGCTCCGCCATGTCCACGGCCCCCCATCCTTAAGAGGTTGACCTCTTGCGTCTTCGGCGCGATCGCGCCTTTTGTGTGACTGAACTGACTGGTCAGTCATTTTCTAGAACTGACTGGTCAGTCATTATAGGGGAGGGCGGATTTCGCACAAGGGCAAACGGGCGGTGTCTGGTAGAATCGTGCCCCGAGTGCGTTGGCCGTTTCGTGGTGCAGGTGGGTCATTCCGGGGTATGTCGAGGTCAAAGGCGAGGTGACGTGTGCGAACGGCCGATCCCGCCAAAGCGAGGCGGATCATCGATGCGGCGCTCCAGCTCTTCGCGGAGCGCCCCTTCCATGAGGTGCGGATGGAGGACATCGCCGCGCGGGCGAAGGTCGCCAAGGGGACCCTCTATCTGCACTACAAGGACAAGGAAGACCTGTTCCAGGGAATCATGAACGATGGGCTGCAAAAGCTGGTCGTGCGGCTCGAGGAATGCCTGAGCGGGACGATGCCGCCGGAGGAGAAGCTCCTGGTGATGAACCGCGAGTCGTTCCGCTACTTCGAGCGCAACCACTTCTTCCTGGAGGTGCTTCAGCGCGTGGAGTTCTTTCGCTTCGCCGCGCGGTCCGCGTGCTTCGAGGAAACGCGCGCCCGCATGCAGGGGATCCTGGTCCGCATCTTCCGCGAGTTCCCGTCGCGGGAACATGCCCCGGCGGAGGACCTCGCCCTGGACGTACTGGCGCACTCGGGCATGATGAAGGAGATCCTCCACAGCCTGCCGCGCCCTTGGCCGGAAGACCTCCCCGAGCGGGTGACGCGCCTGTTCCTGCACGGCATCGGCGCCGGCGCGCCGAAAGCCCGTAAGCGGTGATGGATCCGTTGCCGATGCCATACGCAGGACATCAGAGCGACTGAGCGGTCGTTGAAGACCGTCGCTTTCGTTGTAGGGTGGACACCCCCACCCGGGTTGCAAAAAGCGGTGGGCAGCGCCCACCCCACTTACGCTTCCATCCTGAAACCGTAAGTAAGACTTCTCGCTCCTCTCCACCACGACCGACGGTTTCGGCTCAAATGGTTGAGCAGGAACGGTGTTGGGTGCCATGCCCACGTCTTCGTGGGCATGCGCCCAGCCGCCGGCTCGGCCCGTGCCGCACGCCCACGAAGACGTGGGCATGGCACCCAGTCCCCCGGGCTTCGTGTGAGAGATAACCAGTGGAGATCAGCGAGGAGTGTCTCGTAAGTTGACCCCCCGGGGTGGCACGCCCCGAGTCTTAGATGGGCGTGGCGCACCTCTCTCGCGGCTCGGCCACGCCCATCGAGGACTCTGGGGGTGCCACCCTGCCGCTCAATCGTGAGGCTGGGGGGTGGCGGCGAGGCTGGGCGATGCATCGAACGGAGCCAGGCGCGGGTCGGGCAGCGTGTTGTCGTGCACGAGTGCGCCGGGGGCGCCGGCGAAGAAGTCGTGGCTGTCGGCGACGTCGAGGTTGAAGACGGGCTGAGTGCGGCCGTTGCGGATCGACTCCACCTTGGCGAGACCGCCGAGCGTGCGGATCCTGTCGCCTGTCTGAAGGTCGCGCGCCATCACCCAGCCGCGGCCGGCCTTCCAGAACCGATGGAAGTGGCTGCTGACGATCGTCTCGCCGCCGAGCGCGATCTCGAACGTCCTGCTCGGCGGGTTGCGGTGAACGACCAGGATCGGCTGGTAGCCGAGTGCGCCGGTACGGGTGTCCTGGGTCAGAACCTGGTCGCCCACTTCCAGGGTCTCGATCGGGCGGGGGCCCGACTGGGTGCGGACCAGCGTGCCCGCGCCGAAGCAACTGATTCTCCGGATGTACCCGTTCTCGTTGTCGTCGAACCCAGCGAGCGGGGGGAGTTGCGGGCTGATGTCCTGGACGATCGTCGGTTTCGTGCTGTCGGAAGCGAGCTGAGCGAAACCGATCTGATCGATGAACCAGGCTTGCCACGGTTGCGGCTCCGCGGGGAGGTCCTGACCGGTCACGTCGTTGAGGATCTGCCCCACGCGGCCATTCTGGGCGTCGGTGTCGGCGTTGTAGCGGTCGAGAGCGGCGACATCCGCCTCCAGTTGCTGCTGGGCCGACGCGGCGGCTCGCTGGGTCTCGAGGATCGCCTGGCCGATCAGGATCGTGCTGCCCGCCGGGTTGAGCGACGACCGGAACCCCTGTTCGATCGCCTGAGCGGAGAACACCCACGGATTGACCGCGGCGGAAGGCGATCCTGGGTGCGCTGCCAGGAGAGCGGCGGCTTGGCCGGGGTTTGCGAGCATCTGTGGATTGAACGAGGGCTCGGTCCGCGCGACGAACCGCGCTGCCGCTGGCCCGAAAAGCGCGAATCCATCCGGCCCGACGTAACCGCTGACGCGTGTTCCACGGACGAGAACCGGCAAGCCGTTGGCGTCGACGGTCAAGAGGTCGTTCCCGACCCCGCCATTGACGATGGGGGACGGTGGCGGACTGTACCGTCTCCGGACGTTGACGCGCTCGCCCGCGATGAACAGCTCGCCCGGCAGTCCGGGCCCGCCGACGGGGCGGACCTCGTACTTCACCTTCGGGTGCATCAGGGCGACCAGCAGGCCGGCGTACTCGCGGCAATCGCGCTTCTTCAGGGTCTCGGTCGCGATGCGGCGGACCTCGGCCGACTCGCTGAAGACCGCCAGCGTCGCCAGGGCCCGCGACGCCCCCGGCGCATCGATCTGCCCCACGACCCGGACCGCCACGGCCTGGCCGCTCCCGTCGCCCGAGGCGAACGTCGCCATCACCGCAGGCACGGCGCGCGGGTCGGTCACCTCCGACAACCGCTGCTCGGCCTCGCCGCGCTTGCGCTTGTCCGCCAGCCAGCCCCGCCACTTTGTGAGCAGCGGCTCCCAGTGGCGGTTGGCCTGCTTCTGTTCTTCTGCTTCGGCACGCTCGGCCGCGAGCTGGGCCGCCGTCGTCCAACGCCCCGCCACCTTCTTGTAGCCCAGGTGCTTCCACGCCAGCTCGCGCGCGGGATCGAGACGGACGACCCTACTCCAGTGCGCCTTCGCCTCGGCCCTCAGCCCCGCCTCCTCGCACCAGAGCGCCAGCTTCTCGTGTGCGTCGGCGGTGTTCGGGGTCCTCGCGCGGCGTGCGTTGTAGTCCGCCAGCACCGCCGTGAGGGCCGGGTCGGCGCTGATCTTTGCCGTCACGGCGTCGGGGCGCTGCCATTGTCCGCCATAGGCGACCAACCCCAAGAGCCCTCGCGCCGTCGCCTGCTTCGGGTCGGCCAGGACGGCGATCGCCAGGTGCTTGAGCCGCTCGGCCTGGAGTCCGTGCGCTTCGCACCAGAGCGCCAGCTTCACGTGAGCGTCGGGCGATCGCCCGACGCTCGCCCGCGCTGACTCATAGGCAGCGCGGTCCTCGGCGGCGACAGCCTTCGCCGTGGGAGACTCGGAAACCAGGCCGGCACAGAGGAGAAAGGCGGCAAGCATCGCGATCCCTCCGAGAGGAGGAAGATGGGTCTAACCTGCCTTATCATATCGGCCATCAAATCCGATGCAAGCATAGAATCGAAAACCTGTCGAGGGGCGTCCCCACACAACGGGCTAACGGATTGTCACTTTTACATGTTTTTGAGTAAGTGTGGGGGAGTACCACGCTGCGATCCTCTCCCCGCGGGAGAGGGTGGCCCGCGCCGGGCCCCGGGCGGGGGGGGGGGGGGGCGCGCTGCCGGCTCCCCCCCCCCCAGCGTGGCCC
>JARLIH010000176.1 GCA_031291845.1 Isosphaeraceae bacterium
AACTTGATTTTTGGTTCTGGCAGAACGAAAAATCAAGTTCGACCCCAGGACTCCTACGTACGTCATCCCTTCGATTTCTCAGTTCGATGAACCGTGAAACGACGCTGCTCCTCCGTGAGGGGCAAAAAATGCGGACTACCGGTGAGACCGAAATCTCCCCCGCTCTCGAAGCGGCTGCCAGGTGATCTTGACGATCCTCGGGCTTTGGATATGGTGTCGCAGCCGCCGTTGAGTCCCAGGTTTGGCGTAAATTGAACGATGTCGTGTTCAGGAAGTACCGGCGCCCCTCGTAACCGAGCGCGCCGCACGAGTTGGGATGCGAAAGCTCGTTCCGCGGTTTTCGAGCGTTCCTCAAGCTTGCTTGAGGAATAGCCGAATTAACCGAGTTGGACGACCGCACCACTCGATTGGAGTGGGGACCGGCAAGGACGCTCGAGGCCCCCAATGCTCTTTGCGTATTTTGGCCCGGATAGCCTTTTGCCCCTGACATCCGGGCTGGCTGCCCTTGCGGGCGGCTGCATGTTGTTCGGAAGAACGGCGATTCGGCTCGTTCACCAGTGCTTTCGCAAGAGTTCCCGGCGCTTTCGGACGCGTAGCGCAGTCCCCCCCCGCCACCAGATCGCGCGGCTGCGCAGGTCCAAGACTGATGCCTCGTCAGGCGGGGCGTGATCCTCGTATGAGTGGATTCACGTCCGGCGCAACGCTCGTCCTCGCTCTCTGCAATGGTTGCGAGGTGGCCCTTTCCGAGCCTTCATTCGAGCGTACGTCTTTGACCGGCGGTGTGCTGCACGGGAGCCAGGACAACGGAATAGGCCCTCTCGGCGCGGCGTCGATGGAGTCGTGCGTGCGGCGAGACCAGTCCGGCGTGGAAAGGATTCCTCGATGCGTCGAGCCGTGACGTGGACGTGCCAGGCCGTCGTCGTGCTGCTTTTTGCCGCGGCGTTCTGGCTGCGCGCAAGCAGCCTGGAATCCCTGCCCGAGCCGAACGGGGACGAAGCGTGGCATGGCACCCAGGCTTACCACATCGCGCACGGCGAGCCGGTCTACCTGCAGACGGGTAACGGCAACCCGCTCAACCCGCTCAACACGGGGTTGATGAGCCTTCTCTTGAAATTTTCCGAGCCCCGCCTGTGGGTCCTGCGCACGCCGGCCCTGATCTGCGGCGTGCTCGCGGTGATCTTGGCCTATTTTCTGAGTGTCCGCGTCCTCGACAAGACGACGGCCCTACTTGCCTCCGCCTTTCTCGCAGTCCTGCCGGCCGCCATTTGTTACTCACGTCGAGGGTGGGATTGCAGCCCGACACCGCTCTTCGGCGTCCTCCTGCTCGTAGCATCGTACCGGGCGAAGTGGAAAGAGATGCTTCTCGCCTTCGTCGGCGGCCTTCTTTGCCACCCGACCAACGTGTTCATGCTGCCCGTCGTGCTGCCAATTTATCTCGCGCGGACGCAGCCGGCCTTCCTGACCGATCCGCGCCGCCGGAAACAGGTGGCGATCGGCGTGGTCGTCGTGCTGGGTCTGTTCTTTGTAGCGGGTATGGCGTTCATGAACCGCCCCCAGGTACGCCTGCTCCAAATCCACGGGTTCGAAGGCGGCAGGCCGCGCTGGGGGGTAGCCCTGCGCCTGAATTCACGCGAGGCACTGCTCTACTTGCGGCGATTGCCGATCCTGTTCCTCGGCGAGCCCGGGGCGAGCAAATCGGCAACCTCCGTTCAAAACTGGGCTTTCTGGACGGTCCTTCTCGGAACCTTCGTCACCGGCACCGTTCGACTGGTCAGGGAGCGTTGCTGGGATCGCCTGGCGCTCGTCGCAGGACTGGGGGCGGGCGCATCGTCCCTGTTCCTGATCGCGGGGGCCGCGGGTTTGCGACCCGTGACGAATCGCTACGGCCTGTTCCTCGTGGCACCCCTGGCCTTCGCGTGCGCAGTGCTCGTGCGCGCGCTCGTCGTCGAGCCCTCGAGTCCCGGGCGCCGAATCGTTCGGTCCGTGCAAGTCGCGGGCCTGCTCGCCGTGGGGTGGGGCCTGCTGCTCTGCTACCAGCACAACTTCGTCGACCTCTTCCAGGGGAACGCGCGAGCGGAATCGCTCTGGACGCTCCGGACCGACGTCGAGGACCCCAGGTACGGAGCGCTTCGCGTGGTCATCCGCGACAGCCGCCTCGAGGGCCCGGCCCGCGCGGGACAGAAGACGGTGATCGTTGCCTACGACTGGTGGACGCGCTGGCCCTTGACCTATCTTACGGCCAACCTTGGCTTTGTCGATGTTCACCAACTCATCGGTCCGATCGCTCCAGGGCCCGATAAACCGGCCTTGCGCCGCTTTCTGGAAGAAGGGGCCTATGCTGTCTGCTTCCGCGGGCAGGACCTGGAAAAGGCGGTCGCCGAACTGTTTCCCGCCGATCGAATTCAGCGCTGGGAGGTCGCGCGGCCCGGCAACGTCGCCCCCCCGCCAAACGCTGGTCACTTGATGAGGTACTGCACCTCCGTCGTCGTGTACCGGCTGAAGCCACCGAGCGCCGAGTTGGCCCAGGCGCCGTTGCGAGCCGCCGGGGCCAACAACGTTGGCCGTTGGTGAGCCTGGGGCAATGACGCCGGGGAACCGATAACAGACTCAATATGTACGTTTCATCTCTCAACTCTCGTTGGTCGATTCCGGCTTCGACCGGCGTCCAGGAGCGTCGGACATGACTGTCGGGCGGAGAACTGTACGTCCCGACCAGGGGCGGCTGAGGAGAGTCGGCGACACCGTCGCGATCGCCGGCGACTACCAGTACCGCGCCCTGACCGAGGGACCGCGCGTCCAGCGGTTCTGGCACGACACGAAGCGTTGGCTCGTGCAGCGCTACCTGGCGCCGGGGCCGAACGACCGTGTGCTCGACGTCGGCTGCGGCTCCGGGGTCGTGGCCGCGTCGCTGGCGGACACGCCGGTTCGCGAGTGCGTCGCGGTGGACGGCAACCCCGAGGCGATCGCCTTCGCCACCGCGCGTTTCCAGCGGCCGAACCTGCGCTTCGTGCAAGGGTTGGTGGACGAGCTGGACTTTGCCGACGGGTCGTTCGACGCGTGTTGTTGCCTGGAATTAATCGAGCACATTCACGTCGAGCAAGGGCGTGAGCTGCTAGCGACCCTCGCTCGGCTGCTGCGGCCAGGGGGCCGGCTACTGATCACGACGCCGAACGTGCATAGCGTCTGGCCGTTGCTGGAATGGACCCTGGACCGGCTGGGCCTTGTCCCTCGGCTCGCGGACGAGCAGCACGTCGCGTTCTACACCCATTCTCGCCTCGAAGCGCTCTGGCGGCGCGGTCCGTGGTCGCCGCTGCATCGTCACACGTGCTGCACAATCGCCCCCTGGGCCGCGCTTGCGTCCTGGCCGCTGGCCGGGGCGATCCGCGAGGTGGAGGGGGGCATGCCTTGCGGAACGCTTCTCGTCCACGTCCTCCAGAAGCGGGATGGATCCCGCGATACCGCGCCGGTGTGAGATCGTCCGACGGAAGCGGGAGCCAGTGCCAAGGAGGGTGCGATGAGAGAAAACGAACAGATCGCGATCGCCGACCGACCGGAGCTCACCTTGATTGTACCGATGTACAACGAGGAAGAGAACCTGGGGGCCCTGGCGGCCAGAATCGACCAGACGATGGCCCGCGCCTCCGTGTCGTACGAGCTGCTGTTCGTGGACGACGGCTCGACGGACGGTTCGGTCGCCGAGGCGCTGGCGCTGGTCGAGGAATGGCCATGTGTCCGCGTGGTGGCCCTGGCGCGGAACTTCGGCAAGGAAGCCGCGATGCTGGCGGGCTACGACCACGCACTCGGGCGGGCGATCATTGTCCTTGATGCCGACTTGCAGCAGCCGCCGGAACTGTGCGTGGAGATGCTCGAGCTCTGGCGGCAGGGCTACGACGTCGTCAATGCCACGCGAGCCGACACGCTCGGGATCTCACGGACCCGCAAGTTTCTCTCGACGGCGTTCTACTGGGTGAATCGCCAGCTCGCGGGCGTGGCGATCCCGGCCCAGACCGCCGATTTCCGCCTGCTGGACCGCGCTGTGGTGGATGCGCTGCGGCAGTGCCGGGAGTTCCATCGGTTCAACCGGGCGCTCGTCGCCTGGACCGGCTTTCGCCAGGTCGCGGTCACGTACGTCGCCGCGCCCCGACACGCCGGGAAGAGCCACTGGGGCCGCGGGAAACTGCTCCAGTACGCGCTCGACGGGATTCTCTCCTTCAGCATCCGCCCGCTCCGCCTGGTGGGACTGCTCGGCTGCGGGATCAGCGCGCTGAGCATTGGCTACATGCTTCTCGTCGCGGTGCTCCGTCTGGTGCGTCCCGAGCTTGCCGGCGCCCATTTCGGCTACGCGAGCATTATCGGCATGATCTCGCTGCTCGGCGGCTTCCAGCTCCTGGGGATCTGGCTCCTCGGAGAATATACGGGGAGAACATACGAGCAAGTCAAGTCGCGTCCCGTCTACATCGTCCGCGAGCCCCGTTCGCAACTGGGCGCCCGGGACGTGGCGGCGATCCACCGACCGATGCGGCCCGACGCACGACATCGGGGCCGGCCGGTGGGCCGGTATCGTTCAAACAGCGGGATGTCCCAGGAACGTACGAACCAATGACTCCCTCGCGCACTGCCGGGGAGGGCCAGAAACACCCGAACCGCATAATAGGTTGATCATTCAAATCGTCAGGGGTAGGGCTCATGGATGAAAAGCAGGTCACATCGCCCGGCGTGAGGGCTGTCCTGGCCCTCGTCCTGTCGTGTGCTCTTGCGACGGGGCTGCTCGAACTCTCCGGGGTGCTGGCGTGGCGGGCTATCGGCGGGGTCGAAGCGCGGCTGGGTAAGGCCCTGCTCCATCACCACTTCCTCTGGATGACACCGGCGTCCAGTTTCTTGATCTTTGGCCTGGCGGGGCTCGTGCCGGCGCTCCTGAGCCGGTTTCGTCCTCGGACGGCCTGGCGCATCGCAAGCGTTCTGGTCTCCTTCCTGATCCCTTTCACATTGCTGATGACAGTCCGCGGCCTGCACCCGATCGCAGCCTTAATTTTCGCGGCGGGCGTGGCTCGGTGGCTCGCCCCCCGCGTCGAGGCGAAGGGCGCCAGGCTGGCCCCCCGCGCCTTCCCTGCATTGCTCGCGGTGTGGCTCATCCTGCTTGCCGTCTCGTTCGGCCGCGACGCGCTTCGGCAAACGGCCGAGGCGCGCCGGTTGCCCCCCCCGCCCCCGGACGCGCCGAACATCGTGCTGATCGTGCTCGACACGGTGCGCGCGGATGCACTGACGCCCTACGGCTCCGCGCGCGACACCACGCCCACGCTCGCCCGGCTCGCCGCGATGGGGACCCTGTTCCAGAACGCGCGCTCCACCGCTCCCTGGACGCTCCCTTCCCACGCGAGCATGTTCACGGGCAGGCTCCCCGGCGAGCTGGGCGTCAGCCCGACGCAGCCGCTCGACACGACCTATCCGACCGTCGCCGAGCATTTGCGGTCGCGCGGCTATGCGACGGGCGGGTTCGTCTCGAACTTCATTTTCGGCGTGAGCGAGTACGGGCTGGGCCGCGGGTTCACCCATTACGAGGACCGGCCGCTGTCGTTGGAAGACCTTTTCGGCTGCGCAGGCATAGGCCGGCGCATCGCAGCGCCGGCTTGGGACGAGACGCGATGGGCGTGGTCGCGGCTCAAAGGGGACGCGACCTGGTACAACCCGGCCGACCCCTATTTCGTCACGCACCGGCAGGATGCGGCCGAGGTCCGCAAGTCGTTCTTGAAGTGGGCCGACCGCGCACGGAAGCAACAGCGTCCGTTCTTTGCGTTCTTGAACCTGCTCGATGCCCACGCCCCGTACCTGCCTGCCGGAAAACGGTCCGCGCATTTTGGCCGCCATATCCAGTGCTGGGCCGACTATGAGATCTTGCGGAACTGGGACGAGTTTCGCTCCCGCGACAACCTCCAGGAGCGCCGCACCGGGCTCGTCTCGCAAGAGGAACGGGCGCTCGCCCGCGACTGCTACGACGACTGCCTGGCCGCCCTCGACAAGGAGCTCCGCCGGCTGATCAACGACCTGGCGGCACGCAAACTGTTGCAGAACACCTTGATCGTCGTCACTTCAGACCATGGCGAAAACTTCGGCGAACATGAGCTGTACTCGCACGGGATCAGCCTGCACCGGCCGGAGCTCGACGTGCCCCTGCTGATGGTATGGCCGGGACACGTGCCCGAGGGACGAGTCGTCACCGAGCCCGTCAGCCTGCGCGACCTCCCGGTGACGCTCGCCGACCTGGCGGGGCAGGGCCAAGGCACCCCCTTCCCGGGCCGGTCCCTCGCGCGCCGATGGCACGGTGACTCCACGACCGACCTCGTCTTCTCGGAGCTCCCCGAGTTGGGTATGCGCGCGGTCCAGGAAGGGACTAAGGTGTTCATTCACTACGGCAACGGGACGGAGCAGTTCTACGACCACGCCCTCGACCCCAACGAGATCTGGAACATCAGCGACGATCAGGGCGCGCAGTACGACGTCCAGCGCCTCCGTGCGGCGGTCAACGGCCTCGACTCCGTCCGCCGATAGCCATCGCGGGCATGCCGTTCGGCGACTATTCCCCGATTGTCAGCACGACCCGAAAACGCGCCTTGCCGCTGATCATGCGTTCGTATGCCTCTGCGACACGATCCAACGGAAAGGTCTCGTTCATCGACCGCACACCGGCCCGGGCGCTGAACGCGAGGGTATCCTGCGAGTCGATCGAGGTCCCCGAGTACCAACCCTTGACCGAACGGCACCCCGTGACGAGCAACATCGGGGAGACTTGCAGCGACTCAGCCACCCCGACGATCAGCAGCGTACCGTTGACGGCCAAGCCACCCTGGACCGCGCTCATCGCTTCGCCGCTGGTCGCCGTCGCCAGGATGACCCTGGCGCCGCCCAGCTTGAGGAGCTCCACCGCCGGGTCTTGCGCCTGGCTGTCGATATAGACCGACGCACCGAGCTTGCGGGCAAGGGGCTCCTTGTCCTGCCCACGAGCGATACCGACCGTGTGAAAGCCCATTTTCGCGGCGTACTGGACGCCGAGATGACCAAGGCCGCCCAGCCCGAGTACGGCGACGACATCGCCCGCCCGCGCGCCGCTGTTCCGCAGCGCGTTGAACGTGGTGAGACCCGCGCACATCAGCGGTGCCGCTTCGACGGGCGTCAGCTCGGCAGGCATGAGCGCGACCGCGCTGGCGGGGGCAACCATGTACTCGCCGTAGCCGCCGTCAAAGCTGATGCCCGTGACGTGGCCGCGTACACAGGCGAAGAACTCTCCGCGGCGGCAGTAATCGCAGTAGCCGCAATAGCCGCCGCTCCACCCCACGCCCACCCTCTGGCCAGGCTCCCAGCCGGCGACACCGGGACCGACCGCGTCAATCACCCCGGACACTTCATGGCCAGGAACGCGCGGAAACTGAATCCCGGGGAAACTCCCCTCTTTCGTCAGCGAATCGCTGTGGCAAATGCCGCAAGCCAGCACCTTGATCCGCACCCACCCCGCGCCCGGCTCCGGGATCGGCCGTTCCACGATCTCAAACGCACCTTGCGGCCCGGGGACCTGCGCGACGCGCATCGTCGCCATGCTGCTTCCCTCCTGAATCCGTCATCGAGGACGAACGCCCAGCCCAAGGCACGCGCTGCCGTCGGCCGAAACCGAAGAACGGGACGTTGTACGACATCGCCCCTGCCCTGCCCGCCGTAATCCTATACCCGCGACCAGACCGGGCACAATCCCGGCCGGCGGCTGGACGATGTCCGAATAGCGAGAGCCCTCGGCGCGTCGCGTGGAGCGCTCGGAGTCTGGGTAACTCCCGGCGTGCTACCCAGATCGGTCAGCCGACTTTGAATCCATCCTGCGTCGGGCGGACGTCAGTTTGACACCTTCCTTCCTGGTTCACTTAGAACTGGGCCTTGACCGTCGCCTGGTACGAAAAGACGCCCGAGCGGCTGATGACGATGCCGACCACTTGGTTGCCGGCCACCGAATTGGCGCTGAGCGGACCGGGGACACCGGGATAATTCAGGTCGACCCAGGCAGCACTGCCAAACGTGCCGTTGCTGTTGCGCCGCACGGTCACGAACGAACCCTGCTCGGGGTTATCCGAACCGATCAGGCCCGAGTCGGCACTGAGCGTGTAGACGCCCGGCTTGGCGCTGCTGATGCCCTCGAAATGCGTGTAGTAGCCCTCCCCCATCGCCCCGTTCTGGAACTCGAACGGCGTCCAGTTGGAGAATTTCCCGGTTGCGGAGTCGTAGTCGACCAGGTAGCCGCGGCTGACCGTTGTATTTCCGTTGACGACCTTCGTGTAGCCGCCGCAGATGGTGTAGCTCGTTCCCCCGTTGTACCAGATGCCGTAGGCCGTCGTAGTCGTCGAGCCGGGATAGACGATGTTCGACAGGAATCGACTCCCGCTGACGTCGTAGAGGAACGCGTGACCCGTACCAAGCGGCGCGTTCCCCTCCGGTCCGTCGGCGTTGCCGACCGCCAGGTTCCCCATCGTAC
The DNA here is from genome assembly GCA_031291845.1 of Isosphaeraceae bacterium. GTDB lineage: Bacteria > Planctomycetota > Planctomycetia > Isosphaerales > Isosphaeraceae > DAIDJG01. Next base: position 8,510 of record JARLIH010000176.1, read on the forward strand.
TGTGAACGTACGTGTACTGTGCGTGAGGATAATCGATCGTCCGGTAGCCGGCGCTTCCCGACAGGTCGGCGGTCGTGCCCTCGAAGAGGAAGCCGTGCACGGCACCGTCACCGCTCCGGTAACTACCTACCAGCCGCACGCGGTTTGCGCTGACGTAGTCGGGGCCGTAGACGCTCGTGGACACTGCGCTCGGGTAGTCGACGGAGTAGCTCGTGCCGCCGACGCCCGAGATGGGCCCCACGTAGAGCAGCCCGTGGTTGTTCGAAGTGCCGGTGATGAGGTACGGACCGGTCCCGCCGGCGCTCCGAATTCCCTGCCAGGCCGATACGGGCTGGATGCTCACCCCGTCCGCGTTGTAATAGATGGCGCTCGACGTCGCAACGACCGAGTGCCGCGCGTGCGACTCGACGATCGCGTGGCGGACGAAACCCGATCCGGAACCAGCGAGGTGCGGCGCCGCGAATGTGGCCAAAAGCTGCCGGCCTTCAAGGACCTCAACGTTGCGCTGCTTTGAGCGAGTCGAAGAACGACCTGCTGGGCGAGACAATGCTTGCGCGAGCCCTGATTTGACGAGCGTTGCACAGTTGATGGCCATCATCGATCATCCCCGATTTGGAAATTGGTTGCACTCGTGACTTCCCGGACGGGCGCCAACCTCACCGTCGACGCCCTTGCCCGGACGTCCTGGCGCAAGATTCCAACCCAGGCCCGACGCCGACCCCCAGGGAAACCCAGCGCTTGGGTTTGTCCGACGAAGCCCGTCGGTCGCCTCATCGGGCTAAGTGGGAATGGCAATCACGGCACGTGTCCCTTGGTAAGAAATAGTATGTAAAAGCCGAATATGCAAAAGTTCGAAATCGCAATACGTTATCGGGTAAGCAAGAAACGAAGGGACCTTCCGTTTTTCCCGAGCCGGCGCTCAGGAATCACGGAAGGCCACTTCGTCGCATCCCCCCCAACCTCGGTGCGGGCGGACGATCGATGCAATCAAGCTCGCAGCCCTTACGGGCCCATCGTTCCGGTAGTTTCGAGGTCGCGGTGGCCCGGAACGCCGTTGACGGGGTTTGGCCGCGCGATGACGCCGTCGGGAAGACGGACGGCATAGCCCGAGAACTCGGGCCGAGGCTCCGGGTAATCGGTGCTCACGAACTGCGCGCCGCTGGCCAGGGCCTTGTCCCGGCGCGACGGATCGTTCTGACGGGCCTCGATCGTATCGGTGTCGGCGCGCGTCCGCACGAGAAACCCACCGCGGACCAAGGCGGTGATCCGATCGAAGTCGCCGAACGCGTCGTTTAGCTTCATCCAGGCCGCCGCCGGATGGTCGGGGGCCACGCTCACGAACAAAAGGCGGCCGCGCAGGGCGGGGTGGCCTTCGAGGTAGAGGTCGCGCGAGGCATCTTCGTTGTCGAGTGCGAAGAGCACGCGGCCCCGGCAGGCGTCCAGTTGGGGCCAACCCCGGGTCTTGAGCGCTTCGGGCAGGGTCGCGGACGTCCCTCGGACGTCGTCGGGAGTGAGCAGCGACTGTCGCTTGAAGACCGAGAGGATTTCCGCGTCGACGGCGTCGAGCGCGTGTTTCGTGAACGGAACCGGCCGCGTGGGGAGGGCCGGGATCGGCTGGTCCTTCAGCTCGACGAGGACCATGATCGGCACGTGCCGCGGGTGCGCTGACGACCACGCGCGGATCTCCTTGAGTGCATCGATGAAGGTGCTGACGGTCGTCCGGAAGTCGACATCCTGGACGTGGAGAACCTTGAGGCCGGGCTTGCGGAGCTGTCCCTCCCGATCGGGGTCAGGCCCGGGATCCTTGCCGAGCTTGCGGAGAATTGCCCGCGCCGACGGCTCGGCGTAATGTCCCCCCTCGGGATCGGCGAAGAGGTCGAGCTCGATCTGGCGGATACCAAACCGGGAGAACTGCTCGACCAGGGGCCGGTGCGTGTAGTCGAGCGCTTCGGCCTGCTTGCGGCTGGCCGCCGCGATCAACGACATCACGTTCGCGTCAGGCGCGATGTGGTAGGAGTTGTGCGTGCCGATCACCTGGAGCTGATTGAGCCGGACGTCATCGCCGGCCGCGGTCGCGCGCACCAGCCCCACCATGGCGAACCCAAGCGCTACCACCAACCGGACGGACATGGGTGACCTCCAGACAACGGCTCCGCCACGAAACACAAAGGGGCCGAGTCACCAGGATAGACGCTGGTTGTTAAGATTCGAGGGAGAACGAGGTGCCATTTGAGGCACGAGCCGCGTGCGCGAGACCGCGACTCGTTCCTCATCGCGTCTTGGCGGTCTTCACGCCGGCAGAAGTCGCCCCTTCACGGCCTCCAGAAAGCGGGCGCAAGGAAAAATCGACGTCGGTTCCGTTTTCGCGTCGAAAATGGAACCGACGCCGATTGCCGTTGGATTGCGGAGTGAACCTCGGGCGCTCACTCGGTCAACCGACGCGTTCTTCCATTCCGTCGTAGACGTTCTCAACCTCGTCGACCGCGACGGCGAAGGCGCGGATCTTCGTTCCGTGAGGGAGTTTCTCGCGGTACTCCTGATAGTCGGCGTTGGCATCATCCCAGTCGGTGAAGACCAGGGCGTAGTCGGATAGGTGGGCGAGCGTACCGATGGGGCCGGTGTACCACACGGTCGCATCGTTAAGCTTCGCCTCGTCGTCGACGGTTGGTATCTTGCCGTCAGGGGTAACGACGGCAAAAAACGCAAAGCGACCGTCGATGTCCCCGAAGTCCATGGTCATCGTGGCTCCCGGTAAGGGCTACTTTCGCGGGCGGATTGGGAGTCGCCAGTGTAGCGGCAGTCAACCGTGCCGGTCAAACGCGGGTGCTGGCCGACGACGTGAGCGAACTGACGATACAATCGAGCCGGAAGCTCCCCCAACCGGGCACAAGCGACCGCGCCGCCGTGGCTGCGACACCGCCGACATTGGTTTTGTAGGGTGCATGCAATGGAAGTGTGTGTTCCACGCACCCTACGGAAGTAAGTTCGCCGCGCGCAGCACGCTTTCCGTCGCAAGAACCAGCATGATGGTGACCACCGAGGTCGACACGATTGTGCGCCTGGTCCGGCTACGGACGGAATCGCGGTGACACCGACAGCGTCGACAGTACACCTTAATTTTGGCGCACTTGACCCCTTTGCCACACTCTCGGCATGAATAAGCTTCGTAACGTGTGACCATTCGTATCGACTCCAAGTTTGCCGCACGGCCTTGTGCGAACCACGCCGACTCGTCCCGCCGTGGCAGCAGGACGATGTCAAGACTTGCGTCATCTCTTGCAGAACCCTAGGGTGCGGCCCAAGCGCGTACAGTAATTTCAGGAATTTCCTGACAAGTGATCGGCATTCGCTGTCGCGCCCTTTCCAGCGGCCCCCGCTAGATGCATGTGGGGACAGCAGTTTCGTCAACGACGCCAGGTAAGGCGCACCGGCAACGGGCGTACCCGCGAGGAACGGCGCCGGGCCCTCTCGAACGAAACGCGCGCGATTCGTCGTCGCACGACCGACGTTCTGGCCCTAAAATGGAACCGGCTCGCTGGGGCGAGCTCACGAGTTTCGCAAGCGGATCGCTGGCTGCGGCTATCAACGCCGCTCAAACAGGGGGGCATATCCATGTGTGGCTTCATGCGTGGAGCGGCTCTGGTGAGTCTATCGCTTCTGGGTTTGAGCCTCGGGACCGAGGCCCCAGCGCAGGCGCCGCAAGCAAAGGCCGCGCCCCCAGAGCTTAAGAAGCCGGTCGACGTCTTCAACCACAACGAAGGGGAGAGCGTCGTCCTCAAGCGGAAACCGGCGGGAACGGTGGTGAAGAAGGGGGAGTGGGTCCTCGAGTTCGATTCGGCCGACCTTCAGGACGCGTTGACCAACCAGAAAATCGGCATACAGGCGGCGGAGGCCGCATATCGCAACGCGAAGATGAACCGCGAAGTCGCCGAGATCGGCGTCAAGGAGTTTGTCGACGGGATCTCGAAGGAAGATATCGAGCTGGCAGACGCGGCGATCGCCCAGGCCAAGGCGGAACGCCTCAGCGCTGAGGCTAAGGCCAAGTCATCCCAATCGGCGGAGGACCAGCTCGCGCTGACCGAGGCACGGATTGCCGAGCAGAAAGCAATCGGCAAGAAAGCGATCCTGATCAAGTACACCGAGGCGAAGGACCTCAAGGAACTCGAGAGCGAGGTCTTCAAAGCCAAGGAGGAGGAGCTCAAGAAGGAGGCGGTCTTGCAGCGCGAGAAGTCGAAGGGAGAGAAGGTCCGCCGCGAGATCGCGGCGTGCAAGGTCGTTGCCCCGACCGACGGCACCGTCGGCTACCTCCGCCCCGTCGAGGAAGAAGACACCTTCCAGCAAGGTGAGGTGTTGTTCCGGATCTTCCCGGAGAAGACGTCGAAGCCGAAATCCCAGCCAAACTGAGCCGCGTCCGACCAGTTCGCAAGGATTCCCGCGAGTTTTCTGTCGTCGCCTTGCGGGATTTCTGGCGTCCGACACCGCCGCGGATCGCGGCGAGCTGCGCAGGCAAGGGCTGGATCATCTTGGGGCGTGAGCCCCTGTGCACCCACAGGATTGCAAAAAAGAAGAAGGCGACGATCCTCTACAAAAACGAGACGATTTGTCGCTTGGTTTATGCGAGGACGAGGCTCCCTCCGCCGACGCGGCCTCGATGAAGCCTCGCCCTCCCAGACCCCGGCTCACTTCCCGCCGTATTGCGTGGCGTTGAAGAACGTACCGCACCGAGACCGGAGCTCGGCCACCGGCCTGCGCTTCGTGCGAGTAGCGGGCCTATCACGAACACGAAGCGCAAGCAAGCGGTGTTCCCGAGGAAGAAAGAAAGTCCAGCGTCCAATGTGGAGAGTCTGCGGCTGCCACGTTATCTTCCTCGGCGATTTCAACCTCGCAGGAACCACTCCATGCCCACCGCCTGTCCGATGATCGTCGACGCGACCGTCCGGCCTCCGACTGACCGCGAGCCGGGCTGTGTCCGCGCGGCCTTCGTGTGCGGTGAAGACTACCAGTTCCGTTCGCGCACCGCTTACATGCGGCTCCTGGTGCTCTGCCTGGGCTTGTCCGTTCTCGAAGCCGGGGCGCGGGGGGCCGATAACGCCTCGGCCGCTGAGAACGACGAAATGCGGCGCCACGCCGCACAGGTCGAGATCAACGCGCTCTCGCAGGGACAGCGCCGGCCGCTCGAGCGGGTCGCCGAACCGCTGATGCGCTACAGTGATCCGGCCCGGGGGGCCGCGAAGGGCGCGCTCTGGGCATGGGGAACCGTGGGGAGGCCGGCGGCGATCGTGGAAATGGAGATTAACCCATCCCGGCCACGGTCGAGCCAGTGGGTCCACGGCGTGGTCTCGCTCTCACCCGAGCTGATCGCCGCCTCCTGGACCGATGGCCGGCAATGGAAGGCGTCCCGGCCCGGCCTGCTCGCGCGCCCCGTCCCCGACGCCCCTGCGCCGGCCGCGTCAAAACCAGACCGGCTCCGCCAGATGAAGGACCTGGCGCGCAGGTTCGGCGTGCGCGAGGATGCCGGCACCGTGCGAGGCAAGATCCAGCTCCGGCTGCTGCCGACGCCGATCCATCGCTACGAGGACCCCCGTTCGGGCCTGCAAGACGGGGCCATCTTCGTGTTCGCCACGGGGACCAACCCCGAGACCCTGCTGGTCCTTGAGTCGCGCTCCGAGAGATCGGGGCCGGGCGCCTGGTGCTATGGGCTCGCCCGGGTGAGCGGCTGCGCCCTTACGGCTGAACTTGACGGGCGGGAAGTCTGGTCGCAGGAGGAGGCAAATCCACCTCACGACGGAGCGGCTTACATGAACCGCCATCACGCCGTGCTCGATGGACCCGAATAGGGACTTGTTGCTGGTTTCCGCCGCGATGGGACGTACCGGCTCCAACCGTTGCGGAGGGTTGGTGTCGGGCGCCCTGACCACGTCTTCGTTCATACGACCATCCGTCGGCTCAACCCGCGACGCTTGCCCACGAACACAGGGGCGTGCGCGAAGTGAAAATCGCCGTCACAACGATTCGCGAACGACATACTGCCGCAACACCGAAACCACCCGCCTACGACCGATGGCTCAGGTCAGGCCGCGGCTCTCCTGAGAATCTGCCCAGAATTCGCGCGCGCTCCGAGACCGAGATTTCGCTTACGAAGGCGGACTCCGTCAGCAAACTCTCTTCGATCGCGTGTGTGTCAGCGCACTCCTGTCGTTGTTTGCCGGCACACGGGAAGATGACGCTCGTTGTCGGGGATCTGTTTTCATTCAAAAAAACTCCCATCGTCCTCGGTAAAGCTCCGACGAAGACTGGTATTGCGGCCCCGAATAAGTTCTGCCATGTTTTGGGGCCGGTCCCCTTCCTCGCCTCTCCGCCTAACGCCGGGGTCCTGTTTGCCGGGGAGAGCGGCCGATGCCCAAATCACCAGGGACGGTGAGCCGCCTTGCTTTCAGGTCACGTACGCGGGCACTCGTCGCCCCCTCTCGGATCGGCTCGCATCCTCACCAAGCGCCGGCGCCATCGTTCTGAGTGCGACGTTGCACGAGCGGCTCAGGTCGCCGACCATCCCCCGCGGTACGTGCTTTCTGCGACACCGGCGGACGGCGTCGAACCCGTAGCGTTACCGCGTTCAGGGCTACCTTCATCGCGGATGGCTCGCATTCAACGTTCACGCTCAACGGCAGCAAATCACGTCTTAAAACGGGCGACCTAGTGCGCCCGATGACCAAAAGCGTGTCCAAGACACAGGCGCGACAGACAGGAGGTCCTTGTCATGCGTAACCGTTCTCAACGACGGCGGCAGTTCCAGTTCGAGTCCCTCGAACGGCGCGAGACGCCGAGCGCGGGAGTGAGTGGGGCGGTCCAGAGCCTCGCGCGCTCTGCGCACGCGAAAACGGCGGAAATTCACATGAGCGGCAACGGTACGGTCAGTGGGTCGACGGTGACACTCACGAGTGGCCAGTCCTCTCAGCTCGGTCCGATCACGGGGACGGTCACGGGAACGAACGCGGTCGTCACGGGGAGTAAAGGTTCGCTCACGCTCACCAGCGTCACCGGCACGTTCGGCAAGGAACACAATGGGAAGGAGTCTTTCCACGGGACCTTCACCATTGTCTCCGGCAGCGTGGGCGGAACCGCCGTAACCGGAGGCCAGGGGACCTTTTCCGGCTCCCTGAATGTCACTGCCAACACCCTTCACATCACGTTCAAGGGCAAGGTCACGGAGTAATGGCCGCGAGTTGGAAACGCGGGGCGAATCCACCGGGATGAGGCGCCCCTCTCCAACGAGTCGTGGCGCGGCGATTGGCCCGACTCGCTCACCACGGTGGCCTTCTCCGGGAAGGAAGACACGACGGCGCGTGCTTTGACGGAGCTCTGCCCGCCGAAAGAGGCTCGAGACGGGGGCCTTCTGAACCTCGGTGACGAGGCCCCACGCGTCACTTCAGGTCGAACGCCGGAACGACGTTTTCGCCTTCCTTGACCTCGGCCTTCAGGTTGTTCTTCTTGTGGTCGAGGAAGCGGCCTTTCAGAACGTCGGTCTTCGGCGGAGGCCGCTTGGGATCGGGCAGGACGCTCCCTTCGCTCGACGGGCGAGCGAGGCCGGCGATGCTCACGAGGTATGACCCCGCGGGTGCGCCGTCGCCCCGCGTGTACGACATGAGCTCGAACCGACCGTCGTCGTCGGTCTGGCCGGTCGGCCTGACCACGGCTGCTCCGGTCTTCGACTCATCAACCGGGTGGAAGGTCACGAGCGCTCCCGCGACGGGCTTGCCGCCGAAGAGAACCTGCCCCTTCACCGGGTACACCGCGACTTGCCCGGCGGGCCGTTCCGAATTGCACGCGGTGACCAGGGCAGCGAGCGAAACGATCAGGGAAGCAACGGCAAGGCGTCGTCGGCGTCGCATGGCGATGATCGGACCCGTTGTTGTGTTGGTGGTGTGTGGGCTCCGGAATCGAGCGGAGCCCGTAACGACCGTCCTCAGAACTGGTCCGCGGAAATGACTTCACCGCCGTTGTAGCTGATCAGCGACACGAAAACCGAGGGGGCGGTCGTTGCCTTGATGAAGTGGACCGACCCGTCGGCGAACACGTGGTTGGCGCCGCCGGGGTGAAACGCGTACACCTCGTTATTGCTGCTCCAGTTCGTGTGCTGATTGCTGCCGTCGCCGTCCGTATAGAACTCGCTGTTATAGTCCGCCCACCCGGCACCCGACCCCTGATTGGCCTCCGTCGGCGCCGTGCCGCCGTTGTACCAGGGAATCGAGGTCCCGTAGGTAATTTGTCCCCCCTTCAGATAGAAATTGGGCCGGCCCGCGTCTTCGGAGACCATGATGGTGTTCGACGTCCCATCCGTATTGTCGGCGAAACGCCTGGCGTTATTGCCGTGGAGCAGCCCGCGCACGTCTTGCCCGGCGGGGTGGGGAACGTTGTTAAAGGTCATCCAACTGTCATTCACACCATCATCGACCGCATAGTCACCGGCGGCGAGGTTGACGGTCCATCCCGAGCCGTAGAGGGCCTGCGAGATCGCGTCGGAGTACGGGGCGAGCCGGTACGGGGGCGCCGAGGGGCAGACCATGAAGTTGAGCTGCGACCCGACGACCGTCGTGTTCACGGGCGCGGAGAACGGCTGCCCGATGTTGTAGGCGTTGTACATCTGCGACTGTTCAACGAACGGCAAGACGAGCGCCGGCCATGCCTGGACGTCGATCACTTGGTTGCAGACCTCGCCGATCGCCGATGGGCACGGGGCCTGGTAGCTCGGATTGCTGGGCGGCAGCGCCGTCAGGTCGACCGGGGAATAGGGCGGCTTGAGCAGCGGCGTCGAGATCGCCCACGTCGGCGGCAGGGTCCCCCGTGCGCTCTCGAAGTTCATCATCGACAGGCCGATCTGCTTCAGGTTGTTCGTGCACTGGGCGCGCCGCGCAGCCTCGCGCGCCGACTGCACCGCGGGCAGCAGCAATGCGATGAGTACCGCGATGATCGCAATCACGACCAACAGCTCGATCAGGGTGAAGCCACGACGGCCAGTACTCGGGCGAAAGACTCGATCCATAGTCAGGACTCCGGAGCGGTGTGGGTTCCGCAGACAGGAGAGGCCCGAATCGTAGACCGGAGATTTTATTCTTTGATTCAAGAACTGTGAAGATTCTGGCAACGCACTGTTATTCGAACGCGATTGTCTCCGAATTCGTTAGGAGAAATCGGGACGTTCCCGCCGATCTCAAACGGACGCTTCCCACGTGAAATCGAGGCCAGGGGCCAAGCCCACCTCTTTTCTTCGCGAGCGTGCGCCGCCGCGAGGACACGCAGATGGCCCCCAACACCATCATGAAGTAACCGTCGCCGCGACCCGGCACGTGGTTCTCGGTCGTGGACCGCTCGACGACCCGGTCCGGTACGGCGGCCAGCTTCGTGGGGTTTGCCCGGTTACGGCGCGCGGTTTCGTCGTCTCCTAAGCGACGCCCGGTCCGACCGAGACGGCAGGCAGGAGGCCCGCCGATTCGGAGCCAGGTCGCGCCCGGCGCGTCCCCGCGCCGAGAACTTCGGCTCACGGCCTTCCGACGCCACCAGCGTTTACCGTCTCATACCGAAAGTCCCTTGATCGCATGGCGAAACGGCGTTCAACGTGCCCTCGCCGAGCAAAAGAAGAGAAATGGGCTATGCTAGTTAAGTGGCCGTAAGCGCCGGATCGATTCCAGAAACCGCGTCGATCCGGCGGCTGATCGTGCCGTGTTTGCATGATGTGTGGCAGGTTGTCTCCGGCGACGAACTGTAGTCCGCGCTGCGACGTCGCGCGCGCTAAATCGAGCCCGCTGCGCTAGGGTCCCGCAGACCGTTGGGGTACCCACGAGTCCGGGGGCCAGTCGAAAGGCGGGCAAGCTGGGTAAAGTCGACGGCCCGATCGAAGGTTATCCGACTCGCGCGGTTCCAGCGCGGCTGATCTGCTCGTCGTCATGGCGAGCACCAAAACTGTTAAATCTATTTTTGACAAACAAGCAAGTCTTTTCGACAAGCAAAACTGATAAACTCTGGCTTCCGGTCAACGCGTCGGGCCGAGGCGAACTGGGAGAGTGCACGAGCAATCACCGGAGGGCCGGCTGCGCTTCGAGAAGGTCTCGTGGGGTCCGCGGGATCCCGGTGCCTGATTTTAGCCGCGTACTGAGAACAGCGAGGCGATTGCCTCGAGACTCGCCAAGGAGTAACACACATGAGACCGAGTTTCCTGTGGGTCAGCGTTGCAGTCCTCGGAACTTGCCAGGGCTTGGGGGCCCAGGAACCCGCAAAGAGGCCTCCCGCCGCGGTGACGCCGGACAGGTCCAAGGTGACCGCCGCGTCGAACGAAAACTCCGATGACGCCCGGGCCATCGCCGCGCTGGTCGCTTCGTTTACGAAGGCATTCAACGCCGGCGACGCCGACGCCGCCGCCGCAACCTACGCGGAGAACGCGCTGGTTGTCGACGAGCGGGGCGAGCGGACCGAGGGTCGGGCCGCGATCCGCGACCAGCTCGCCACGTCGTTCGCCGAGGGCCCCGGCAACACCATCGCCATTAAGACAGAGACCCTGCGATTCCTCGGCCCTGACACTGCGCTCGAAGAGGGCCGGACGACCATCACGCCCGCCGGATCCGCCGGGGTTCCCGAAGTGACCCGATTCACCGTCGTGTACGTCAAACACGAAGGAAAATGGCTCCAGTCCGCCGTTCGCGACGAGGTCGTGCACGACCTGACTCCCCATGAACATCTGAAGGAACTGGAGTGGCTGGTCGGAGAGTGGATCAACGAGAGCCAGGACGCGGTCGTGCAAACCACCTGCAGGTGGGCCGATAACGGCGCCTTCCTGACGCGCGAGTTCACCATGAAGACCCACGGCCAGCCCGTGCTGAGCGGCTCGCAGCGGATTGGCTGGGACCCCGGAAGACACCAGTTCCGGACGTGGATCTTCGACACCGAGGGGGGTTTTGGAGAGGGCTACTGGACCCGCAACGGTGACGAGTGGGTCATCAAGGTCGAGGGTGTCAGGCAGGACGGACGGCACGCTTCGGTCACGAACATTCTGAAGCGGCTGGGAAAGGACCGCGCGAGCTGGAAGTCGGTCGACCGGACCCTCGGCAACGTCGCGCTTCCCGAGGTCGACGAGTTCACCCTCGTACGCAAACCGCCCGACGCGGGCAAGTGAAGACCCGCAACCGACCCAATAAATCACTTTTCTTGATAGGATCAAATTCATGACGCGTACACTTCTAAAATTGGCTCTTGGCATTTCACTCGCGTTACTCGCTGGCCCGTCCGATGCACTTGCCGGTCGCGGCGGCGGCCGCGGCGGACCGGGAGGGGGCCGGGGCGGCTTCGGCGGCGATAGCCGGGGCGGTGGGATGGGCGGAAGCCCCTCGTTTAGCCAGCCTCGCCAGTCGATGAATGGGGCCCGGCCGCAGGGCAACTCGGGGAACGGGAATCGATCGGCCGCCGGGAATCGAACTCCCAACGGCAATCAGCCGGAACCCGGCACCCGCCCCCAATCCGGCAGTGCCGCCGGCTACGCCAATCGCAACCAGACATCCCCGTCCAACGCGGGTGCCGCCGCCGCGGGTGCGGGATATGCCAACCGCAACCAGCCGGGCGCCTCCAATGCCGGTGCGGCCGCCGCGGGCGCGGGATACTCCAACCGCAACCAGCCGGGCGTCTCTAACGCGGGTGCCGCCGCCGCGGGCGCGGGATACTCCAACCGCAACCAACCGGGCGTCTCCAACGCGGGTGCTGCCGCCGCGGGCGCGGGATATGCCAACCGCAACCAGCCGGCTTATCCCAACGCGGGTGCTGCTGCCGCGGGCGCGGGGTACGCCAACCGTAACCAGTACAACCAGTACCACCCCGGCATGGTCAACGGTTACTGGAACGGCAACAACTCGGCGGCCTGGGGCGCGGCGGGCTACGGCTTGGGTGCTGGAACCGGGGTCGCGGCCTGGGGCGCAGGCTCGCCGATGTATGGCTATGGCTATTCGGGCTACAACAATCCCTACTACGGCGTCGCCGCCGGGCCGGCGGGCGGCCTGTCGCAGGCCGGGGCACCGGCCTACAACTACTCGCAGCCGATCAGCACGACCGCCGCGCCGCCCGAACCGACTGCCGCGGGCCAGGCCACCGCGGCGTTCGACCAGGCACGTGAAGCGTTTCAGGCAGGCGACTACGCGAAGGCCCAGCAGCTCGACCAGCAAGCGCTCGCGCAGATGCCCAACGACACGACGCTGCACGAGTTCCTCGCATTGGCCCTGTTCGCACAGGGCCAGTACGAGCAGGCCGCTGCGCCGCTGTACGCGGTGCTGTCGGTCGGCCCCGGATGGGACTGGACCACCCTGAGCGGAATGTATCCCGACGTCGCGACGTACACGGGGCAGCTACGCGCCCTGGAAACGTATGTCGGAGCGAACCCGCGTTCGGCCCCAGCGCACTTCGTCCTGGCCTATCAGTACCTTTCCCAGGGGCACGACGAAAACGCCATCGCCCAGCTTCAGCAGGTCGTGAAGCTCCAGCCGGGTGACACGCTCTCTGCGCAGCTCATCGCGCGCTCGCAGCCTGCGGGCGGCACCCAGGCGCCGGCCGCCGAAGCAGCCCTCGCCGCCGCACCGGCCGCGGACGGAAAGTTACCCGGGACGTGGGCGGCTACGCCGGCCGCGGACTCGAAGATCACCTTGGCGATCCAGGACGGCGGCCGCTTCTCCTGGACCAGCTTGACCCCCGGCAAGCCGGCAACCAAGATCGCCGGTGCATCGACATTCGCCAACGGAGTCCTGACCCTCGTCGACCAGGTCGGACAGAACGGCGCCCTGTCGGGTAGCGTGGTCTGGCAGGATGCCGATCACTTCAACTTCCGGCTCACCGGCGCGCCCTCGACCGACCCGGGGCTGTCGTTTGGCCGTTAGCAACCCGTAGCTCGTCGGGATAGGCCGGCCGAGCGGCTCCGACCGATCCGACGAGCGACTCGTTTCCCCCCCATTCGGACCGGCGCGCCTCGCAGGCGCCCGGTCCCGCTTTCGTGGTCCCCTTAACATTGCGAGTCAGCAACCATGGTCAACCCGCCCGAGGCAGCCGCGCTGGTGGGAAGCACCCTGAGCGTCGTCGCCGGGGGCATCGGCCTGTTCCGACCCGACAAGATCGCGGCGATCCTCGGCATCGAACGTCCCGACCTCTTGTGCTTGGTGGAACTGCGCGGATTGTTTGGCGGCATGCTCACCACGCTCGGCATTTCTTGCTTGGTCTTGCGACACCCTTACGCTTACCTCGTGGCGGGCCTGGGCTATCTCGGGCTCGCCAGCGCCAAGGTCATCGCTTTGGCCGTCGATCGGCCGCCCCCGGGAAAGGTCGTCCCCGGCCTTCTCGTCGACGCGTCGGTCGGCCTGCTGTTGGCCGCGGGATTTTGGGCCGAGCGAGTTCATTGAAGACGACAGCCCGTAGTGGAAATCGACGAGACGTCTCGTTTTCGACGTATCATTCCACCTTGCCACCGTAGCCTCAGTGCGCACACGATAGCGTGGACAATTGCTCGTTGATTGAAGTTGCAGAAATCTGGTCGTTTGCTTACGATGCTAATATCTACGAGACGGGGCAAGGAGAGCCGGCTATGCGACGGAGCGCGGAGTTGGATGGCGTTCGCGGCCTGGCGGCGGTGGCGTTTGTCTCTCATCATATGTTCGCAGATCGCGTGCCATTCGGCTGGGCGGCGGTCGACGTCTTCTTCGTGCTGTCGGGATACCTGATCACGTCGATCGTGCTCGAACACGGCCAGTCGCATGGGTTCCTGCCGGCGTTTAACGCGCGCCGGGGTTTGCGCATCTGGCCGATCTATTACTTGCTGCTGGTGGACTTGGCGGTCGGGTGGCGCGACGATCCCGCGGCCGTTCCGCATTACCTGACTTACACTCAGCAGATTCCCCATTACTGGGGCGGCCGGATGCCAAACTGGTTCGGCATGCAACACACATGAACGCTTGTAATGAAAGAGCAGTTTTACCTGGTCTGGCGCGCGCTCATTCTCCTCGTGGGTAGGCGCTGGACGGGCCCGCTGGCGTCGGCGTTGGCGCTGGGCTCAATCGCTTTGCGACGGTTCGGCGTCGATCCGTGGATCCTTGCAGGCCGTTGCGACGGCTTCGCGCTCGGCGGTATGCTGGCCGCTTTGATGGCTGGTCCGATCCGCCAAGAACCCGTTCAAGGAAGTTGCTCGTTCAATCGTCATGGCGGCCCGTGCGTCGAGGCTGTTGATCGTCGAAGTGATAGCCCGCCACGAGCACCGTGACGTTGTCGGCCCCGCCGTGATCGAGCGCTCGCTCGATGAGGGTCTGGCACGCGGTGTCCGATGCCGGGTATGAGGCCAGGACGCGGGCAATCTCTGCGTCGTCGACCATATCGGACAGACCGTCGGTGCAGAGGAGCAACCGGTCGCAGTCGGCCAGGCGTTCGTGGTAGACATCGATCGTCAGTGACTCGTCCGGACCGCCCAGGAAGCTCGTCAGCACGTGACGGACACGTTGCGCCTCGGGCGAGCCGGGCTCGGCCACGCCCGCGTCGACGAGGACCTGCGACAGGTTGTGGTCCCGGGTCAGACGTTTCACCACGCCGTCCCGGTAGAGGTACGCGCGGGAGTCGCCCGCATGGATGACGAACAACTCGGGGCCCGTCGAGTAGGCAACCGTGAGCGTGGTTCCCATGCCGGCGAGGGCGGGACTCTCCCGGATCTCGGCCCGCAGCGCCTCGTTGATCAGGCCAAAGAACGTCTCGGCCTTCTGCCGCAGCTCGGTCGCCTCGCGCTCGTTCATCTTCATCGACCACTTGATCTCGGAGCCCCCGAGTTCGAAGCCGGTGCGCATCGTGAGCAGACTGGCGATCTCGCCGAACTTCCTGCCCCCCATCCCGTCCGCCACGGCAAACACATACGCGTGGTCGTCGGTCGTCTGGAGCAAGTCCAGGGGAAGGCTCGTCGCGAGGATTTCGCGACCCCGGTAGCGCCGGACGGCCAGGAAGTTGTCCTCGTTGTTCGGCCGGACCTTCCCCGGGTGGGACCGCCCCGCGGCTTCAACTCGAGCGCGAATCCTCGGCTCGAGCTCGAAGTACCATGCCACGCCCGGGTCGACTTGGACCTGGTAAGCGGTGTCTTCAAGGTCTCGATTCTCGTCTCGGTCCATGACAGCACCCTCCGGGCGAACAATAGGACGCTGGCGACACACGAAGGCACAGACCATCATTTGAAGTTGATAGCGAGCTCGTTTTTCTCGGCGCTCACTTCCACCTGGTAGCCCGAGCTCGCGGCTTGTGTGTATTTCAAGGGCACGACCTCTTTCTTCGCGTCTCCACCCGTGGCGCGAACGGAGACCACGTGCGTTCCGGTGGCCACGCCGTCCCCTTCCTGGGTTGTGGTCAACGTAAACGTGCCGTCAGACTGAATCACTCCCTTGGCCAGGCGCCCGCCCGTCTGGGGCTCGAATTCGATCGTTCCCTGAGTCAGGGGCTTCCCCTTGTACGTAACCTTGCCTTTCACCGGGACCAGCGCCGGCTCTGGGACCGGGCCCGTTGAGCCGCAGCCCCAACCCGAACCGAGTAGCACGGCCGATAGAATCGCAACATGACGAGCGTCGAGCCGCATCAGGAACCTCTTAAACGTCGTGAAGGCTCAAGACAATCACGTCAGCCGTCGTGGCCGGCCGCGAACATCGCCTCAAGGAAAAGGCTTACCCGCGAAACGCGGCTACGTCAACGAACGAACCCGTCCGCCGACCGGTGATGGCCGGAAGGAAAGGACGTAGCCGATCGGCTCGCTTCGGCGCATTCTATCTCGGACTGCGCTGGCAGTTGCGGCGCTCGCCCCCCAAGAGAAATCGAGCATTTCTCGCCCCGCCGGGAACTGGCCCAACCCGCACGTGTCACGGGTTGGGTTCGCCCTGGGCGGTGGGGGCAAAATCTTCGTGTCCCGCATTCATGGGCCGGTCGACGCTGATCTCCACCAATCATGCCCCAGGCGAAGCCGGGGAGCGGGGCGCCATGCCCACCAAAACGCGGGACAGCGCCCAACACCGTTCCTGCTCCCCGATTGGAGCCGAAACTGCCAGTCGTGGTGGAGATCCGTGAGAAGTCTCGTGGTTTCCGGCCCGTTCCTTAGCCGAGACTGCGGAATCACGCGATCGGGCTCGGTGCGGGACTTCCCGGAGGCGAGACGTCCCCGTTTCGGGTACGGAGTTTCAATCGTTTACCCATTGACGTCCACCCTGGTCTTTTCAGCGACCGGGCCGCCAGCGCCAGTACCCTTGCCTTGGTTCCGTCGTGTGCTTGACCTCGCGGCGCGGCTCCATCTCGTGGCCGATCTCGAACGTCTTCAGGTCGACCAGGGAGCCCGCGCTGCCGGGAGACTGGATCCCCAGCACCATCGCGGGCACCTCGCTCACGGTCCCCTTGCCGTCGCTGGACCGACCGTACAAAACGATGTCCCCCAATTGCGGGAAGCGCTGATGGATTCCGTCCAAGTCGTCAGACATTGCCGTCTCCTCTGGGTTGCAACGCTCGCGAGGACGTAACTGCACGGTCCCTTCCGTCGAGCCCAGCCTTAAGTATCATCCGAAATGACAGCGTTTGGTATCAAAAAATTTAAAAAACATGTCGCTTTGAATCGATCAGCGACCGTAGTACCAGTGCAAGCCGCGTGGCGCTCAGGGTAATCCGCTTTCCGTCCCTTGGCCATCGCGGGCGGTTTCGGGGGAACCTTCACAGCGACGGAGCCTACGAGGGATGAATATCCCGACCTTGAATGCCTCTCAGCACATGGCCCTCACGTTCTCCATCCTCACGCCAGACAACTCGGGAATGCCTGACGGGCTCGAACTGGTGACGATTCGTGTCGCGTCTCAGATCTGCTGTGTCAGCCTGACGACGGTTCGACAGTGGATTGCCACCGGACTCTGGCCCGTACCCTGCGCCGCGTGCCGAAACAGGTTCTTTTTCAAGGAGTCGGACGTGGAATGCTGGGTGGCCACCGGCGTATGGCCGGGAGATTGCCATTTCCTCCGCCAGGCGGAAGGAACGAAGGACCGCGCCGGGATGATTGCAAAGTCGGGATAGGATAACGAGAGCCCTCGGCGCGTGGAGCGGCACGTCCGTAGTCCTCGACGGGCGTGTCACCCCGATCAGACGACAATTGACCGTGGAATCGTCCTGGGGACCGCGCCGGAATTATTGACAAAATGCGGACACTCGGCTATGATTCGATGCTATCGTCCAATTACCATCATACGACTTGCCAGGTGCCACTTCGCGCATTGACGGGGCTATCCGTTTGCGCATTGCTGGCCTATGGTAGGGCCAAACTTCCATTGCGAGGCCAGCCTTGGTGCGTCTTTTTGGATTTCGTCCGCGGAGCATCCCGGTCTCGGCCCTGCTGCTCGGGTTTTGCATGCTGCTGGGGGGCTGCGGGGAAGCTCCGGAGCCGCCGAAAGGTCCAACAGCGTCCGAAGACCGTGTACGTCAGCAGATGCTCGAATACGACAAGGCCAACAAACTCTCCCAGAAGGCGCCCAAGCGGCACTAAGCGGCTGCAAAGGCGGGCCAACATACGACCCTGCTCGAGACGCCGTGGACAGTGTTCCCCGGTGGTCCTTCGCCCCAACCCACCGTGAGAACGGCGCCGTGCCCCGAGCGCGCGCCGGCCTCTGCAGAACGCACACGACTGGTCAGTCCCGAGGTGAGCTCGTGTGCTCACACGGGATGTGGTTCGACTTCGTACTCCATTTTTCGAGGAATTCCCGTGGAACGACGCGCTCATCGTGGATTCACGCTCATCGAGCTGCTGGTGGTGATCGCGATCATTGCGGTTTTGATCGCGTTGCTGCTGCCCGCGGTACAAGCCGCGCGGGAGGCGGCCCGGCGAGCGCAATGCGTGAACAACCTGAAGCAAATCGGTCTGGCTTTGCACAACTACCACTCGTCCGCCAACGTCTTCCCGCTCGGCGTGTCGCTTGCCGCCGACAATCCCGGTTCCAACATCATCTGGAACGATTGGGGCGCACACGCGCTCATGTTAGGGTCGCTGGAGCAGAACGCAATCTACAATTCGATCAACTTCAGCTACGCCTGCCGTTCCGCCACCGGCGGCTCGCTGGCGGGGGTGACCAACTCGACGGCCCTCTACACCAAGATCAACGTGTTCCTCTGCCCGTCCGACGGCAACGCGGGCACCACCAACCTCAATAGCTATAACGCCTGCATCGGAACGACGACCCTCATTTCCAATGTGGGGAGCACCGGATTGTTCACCTATCAACTGGCCTACGGGATCCGGGACTGCACCGACGGCACGTCGAACACGATTGCCTTCTCCGAAGCGCTCACCGGCGACCAGTCCAACACCAACACCAAGCCGGGCAATGGCGTCGGCCAGGCGGGGGCTGTCAGCGGGTCGCTTGTGCTTGACGCGAATTCCGCGATCTCGCAGGTGCAGCAGGCGCTGGTGAATTGCAACACGGCGTGGCAGGCGGGAACGAACGTGGCCAACGATCGAGGCCTCTACTGGGGCAACGGTATCGAAGGTTACACGCTCTTCAACACGATCGTCACGCCGAACTCCAAGCAGAACGGCTGGAACTTCTGCCGCCTCGACTGTTGCAACACGGCCGGCAACGCCCATTTCACGAAGGCATCCAGCCGCCACTCGGGAGGCGTCGACTGCCTTTTCGGCGACGGTAGCGTGAAGTTCCTGAAGGACTCGGTCGCCCAGTCCGTCTGGTGGGCACTCGGTACCCGAGCCAACGGCGAGGTCGTCAGCTCCGATTCTTTTTAATCCGCGACTCCTGCCGCGGGCCGAGAGCGACCAAAGGCCGAGCGGTCGGGCCGGCGGCTCCGCGGAGGCGTAAGGCCCCGACGGAGCCGGCAACGGCAAGCCGCGATCACAGGCGCCGGGACCCGTCGATTCAAAGTCGACGGGTCCCGCGCCTTTTTCTAGAGCAACCTGTCATCGCGCTGCGCCGGGTTCCCCATTTGATTTCCAGGGCATCACGGCGATCTCTCGCCTGTGAGGATCGCGGCCATCCGGGCGGCGGCCGAACGGCCCTCGTCGGTATCGGGAGCCTCACGGGCGATCTCGCGATAAAACTCGAGCGCGCCGGCGGTCTTGCCAAGCTTCTCCAGGCTCACGGCGATGGGGAGTTGCGTCTGGGCGCGTTTTGCAGCCTCCGCCGCGCGTTGTCGGCGCCGCGCGTCGCGCTGGTCGCGCTCCTCGCGGAGCGCAGCCTCCTCGCGTTGCCTGCGCACGAGCGCCTCGGCCCTGCGCACCTCGTCCGGCTCGAGGCGGGCCTCGAGCTCGGCCGCAAGCACGATCCCTGGGGCGGCGGACGACGAGGGCGCGACCAGCGACTTCAGGAACGCCTCGACCTGCGCTTGCTCCTCAGGGGAGAGCGAGAAGAACTCGCGCGCGGCCTTCGTGCCCTGACCCCCGTGCAGCGCAACCGCCTCGTCCAGGGTTTGCGCGCGGCCGTCGTGCAGGTACGGGCCGGAATCGCGGAAGCCCCAGAGCGGCGGAGTGCGCCACTCGCCGGGGCTCGGGCCGCCGGGCGATTCGGGCCCTTCGATCCCGTAAGATACCCCGGAATCGCCCAGGATCGGGCCCATGTCGTGCAGCAGCAAGTCGCTGTAGATCCCGCGGACCTCACCGAGCGACGGCGTGTGGCAGCCCGTGCAGCCGACCGCGGCGAACAGCCGCCGCCCCTCGCTCATGTCCTTCGACCCTTGTGGCCCGGACGGGTCGATCACCACCGGCGCAGGGAGCGCCCGGACGTAGGCAACCAGCGCGTCGCAATCCGTCTGCGTGAGGTCGAGCCCTTTCGCCTTCGCCTTGGGAGCGAGCGGCGAGGCCGATTGCGAGTGACCAGGAACCTCCAGGCCGAGCTCGCCGGCGCAGGCGCCTCGGACGAAGTCGTGCAGCGTCGCGGTCTGCGCTTTCCACCCGAACCGGCCGACCCGCCCCCCCCGATTGCGGTTCACCCGGCCCCGGACGTCGGCGGGCTGGCGCTTGGCCTCCTCGACCAGCACCTCGGACGGGATCGCGTCGATGCGACCCGCCCCGAAGAGCGCAGGGGTGTTCCGTTCGGACACCCTCAGCGTCACGCCCGACGGGAAGTGCAGGCGGGCTGACCGCTCGCGCTGCCGATGGCCCAGCGCCGTTTGCTCGGTGAGCTTTTGGATGCGAGCCTCGACGGTCTCGGACTCGTCCTTGGGAGGGCTTGCCGCCTGGTTGCGGTGCGATTCGTAGAATCGTCTCCGCCACGGCCCGTAGGCGGAATCGGTCCCGAAGCGATGCAGCACCGTGCTGCGCGCCCCGCGCAATCCCGGATGGATCCGTTCCAGATCTTTGGGGATACCCCGGCCGCCTGAGCCGATCGCCGTAATGATGACCACGTTCTTGCTGTCCGGACCCGCGCCACCGGGAGCGCCCAGGCCATGGCATGCCACGCACGACGTCTCGTTGTAGACCGGCCCCAGCCCGTCGCCCCCGCGACTCACCGGGTCGTTTGGCACCCATTCCTTCGCGAACAGCATCTCGCCCCGCGCCTGCTCCGCCGGCACGGCCCGCCTCAGGCTCACCAGCGCGAAGCGGTTTTCCGGCTTGCTCTCCGCGTCCGGCAGGCCCTTGCCCACTGCGGCTGCGCTTCGCCCGTCGGAGTTCGGAGTTGCAGCCGCGAGCGGCTCCGCGGCTTCGCGCCTGGAATCGAGGAGGGGACGGACGGCGACGGACGACCGTTCCGGACCGGACGCCTCGCCTGTCATCCGCGACGTGCTCTGCCCCCCCGAGGCGGGCACGAACGCCTGACGGCGGGCGCTGACCCAGCCGACAGTCGCCGTGATGCCGACGACCAGGACCACGCTCGTCGCGATCTTCAAACGGGTCAGCGCCATGGTCCGGAGCACCGCTTCGGTGATGGCCACGACCGACGTCGAAACAAGCCCTGTCGTCGCGAGGTCGCTCGCCGCGAAACCGATCGCGGCCCGGACCGTGGCCGAGACCAGCGCTGAGGGCACCCAGGCCGCCGCGCCTTCCGCTCCGAGGGCAGCGACGGCCGCGGGAACGATCCCGCGCCGGACCAGGCGCCTGCGCAGGCGTTCTCGCGCGCGTTTCAGCCGCACGCCGATCGTGCTCACCGGGCAATCCATACGGCTCGCCGCTTCCTGGTACGTCAAGCCCTCGAGCGCACAGAGCACGACCGGGATGCGGTACCGATCGGGCAGTCGAGACAGCTCCTCGTGCAGCGCCTCGAACTCTTCGCGGCCGATCAGCGTCGCCTCAGGCCGGCCGGTCTCGCCACCCGCGGGTTCGCCAGCGACACCGTCGGCCGCCGAGCCTTCGCGCTGTCGCCTGCGTCGGTCTCGCATCTTGGTCTCCCACGCCGTGCGCAAGGCCACCCCGTAAAGCCAGTTCCCCAGCAGTTCCGGCCGGCCGATCGAGCCGGACCGCCGCGCCAGGACCAGGAACGTCGCCTGGAACGCGTCCTCAGCGCGGTGCGCGTCGCCGAGGATCTGGCGGCAGACGCGCAACACCATGGGCCCGTGACGGTTCACCAGGCCCGCGAAGGCGATCTCGGCCGTTTCGTCGCGACACGCGTTGAATCGCCCCAGCAACTGCCCGTCGCTCATTCCCGCGTGGAGGAGCTCCCCGGACCGTTTCGGGATGACCTCCGATTGCCCGTTCGCCATGGTGACGACCTCCGAAGAATGCCTGGTATGTCCTCCATCTTACTGGGAGCCCGGCGCAGCCCTATTTCAATTTTCGTAACGCTTCAGACGCCGCCCTTGATTGGCCCGGGCGAGCGCGATCCGCTTGCGGTTTGGCGAGCGCGCGGAAGTGGACCTCGTAACAGGCCTCTGCACCGAGACCGGCGCGTTGAGAATGGACAAAACCCGCGAGTTTGCATAGGTTCTGCCGGGGAACAGCGCGTCGCCGCCATTCAGCCGGCCTTTGAGCCGGGAACGAAGCGATGAAGGACGAGGGCATCCGGATGACGTTCTACTGGATCTACGACCTCCCCAACTGGCTGCTGGGGGTCTTGATCGTCGCGCTTTTCGTGGGTGGCTCGGTCGCGGGGCTGTTGCTCACCCGGCCGTTGACGCGGAGGCTCGTCGGGGCAACATCGGAGCACAACGACCTCGTCAATTATTTCTTCGCCGCGGTGGGCGTGCTTTACGGGCTGGCGGTGGGGCTGATCGCCGTCGGGACGTGGGAGAACTTTTCGGGGATCGACAATCAGATCGCGCACGAAGCGGCGGCACTCGCCGCCCTCTATCGCGACCTCGACGGCTACCCACCGCCGCTCCGGGAGCAGCTCGAGGATAAGCTGCGTGACTACACCCGGTTCATCATCGAGCAAGATTGGCCCGACCACCGCCAGGGCGAGGTCAACCCGGAAGGAAATCGGGCGCTTGAACGGTTCGAGAACGAAATCATGCAGTTCGAGCCCGCAAAGGAGCGCGAGAAGATCGCGCACGCCGAGGCCATTCGATCCCTCAGCGCCGTCGTCGAGCAGCGTGGCCTGCGCCTCCAGTCGATCGGCACCGGCCTCCCCGCCGCCATCTGGTACATCGTCCTCATCGGTGCGGCGCTCACCATCGGCCTCACGTACATCTTCTGGGTTGAGCCCCTGCGCATGCACGTGCTGCTGGTCGCCATGCTGGCGACTTTCATTGCGCTCCTGATGTTCCTCACGGCCGCGATGGACAACCCGTTCCGGGGCGAGTTCAGCGTGAGTCCCGACGCATTTCGCACGGTCCTCGACGAAGTAATGGCCCCGGAACCCGGGCCCTCGCTCGCACCCTAGCGTAGCCAACGGCCCACAAACGCGATTACGCGCTCTTGGCGCCCGAGGCGGCGAGCGGGAAGCCGGTCATTCCCTCCAGGATCGCGATCGGCGACCGCTCGGGAAACGCCAGGCTCCCGCGCCGGACGATGAACGTCTGCTCGAGCGCGTACTGGCCGCTCAGACAGGCGTGGCTGGTGGTGTCCGTGAAGACGATCCACGAAGAGCCCGGGGGAAACTCCCAGCGGTCCTTCGGACAGTCGCGCTGGAAGGCCTCGTTCTCTTTGAGGTAATGATGGAACCGGAGCATGAACTGGTCGTACGGCGGCCGGTCGACCACCGGCAGCCCGGCCCCGGAAAGGACCCGCAGGGCCCGGCTCCCGATCGCCCGTAGCGGCGACGGCCTGCGCGGCAGGCGGGCCTTGCCGGCGTACTGCCATGCCAGCGTTTCAAAGCTGTCCGAGGTGACCCAGATGCGCGGCCGCTCGGGGTTGATGTTCGTGAAGATCCGCAACAGCCGGTCGCCGTGCGACGGCCGCGACGGGAACGAGTCGACGTGGATCAGGTCGTTTCGCGACCGGTGAGAGACGTTCCGCCCCTGCTCTTCGATCGGGCGGAAGCTCGCGTAGTCGACCTTCCAGTCGCGGGCATAGCGCGACAGGAACGAGGCCATGAAGGCGATGGCCCTTTGCGAGTAGTCCCGCATGACCCCATGGACCCGCTTCCACTCGGCGGTGTCCGACTGGTCGATCCCCTTTAGACGGTCTTGCGCGGGACGATAGCTGATGTTCTTGTGGAGCGAGGTCTCGGCCTGCTTCTGGGCCAGGAGCACGCTCTGCTCCTCCGCGGTCAGGACGAACGGCGTCGTTGGGAAATAGAGGATGTCCCCCGTTTCCAGGCCGCGGTAAATGTCCTCGCCGGCCTCGCTTCCGGCACTCGATCCATCGAGAGTGATCCGCGCCATCGCCCGCTCCTTGGGTCGACCGTCCGGCATGCCGTGCCGGACCCGTTCCGAACCGTTATCGGCATCCGGCGCGGGGATCTTGAATGAATTTCGCTTTTTCCGATTGGCCTGCCGAAAAAACTGATAGGATATCGACTTACGGCGTGACCACCGTTCCCAGAACGAACGTATTCGTTGTGCTCCGGAAAGCCCCGGAAGGCGAACGACCCTCGTTCCTACGCTCCGCGGAGGAACGCCTTCCCCGAAGCACTGCGTCACGATCATCACGGGAGGCGGGCCGCGGAGCGGCGAAGAGGGTGTTCCGCGCAGCGCGTCGGAACGAGAGACTCGCGGCCATCTCATTAAATCAACTAAACCTACGTAATCGATTGCATTCAAGACGTCTCTCAAAAAAAGGGGACGTTCCAGCTTTTGCTTGCTCCCGGCGGCCTCTGCACTTACACTTGGGGCATGCCACGAACCGCACGCGCCTCCGCCGGCAACTATTGCTACCACGTCCTGAACCGCGGCAACGGTCGCGCCACGGTCTTTCACGATGATGCCGACTACGAATCGTTCATCGAGCTCATTGGCGAGGCATCCGACCGCCTTCCCATGCGGGTGCTGGCCTTCTGCCTGATGCCCGACCACTTCCACCTCGTGGTGAGACCGAACGACGACGGTGACCTCAGCCGCTGGATGCAGTGGGTGCTGACGGCGCATGTCCGCCGCTACCACCGCCGTTACCAGACCAGCGGCCACGTGTGGCAGGGCCGGTTCAAGGCCTTTCCGATCGAACCGGGCGAGCCGCTCCGCACGGTCCTGCGCTACGTCGAGCGGAACCCCGTGCGCTCCCGGCTAACCAAGCGTGCCGAGCGCTGGCCCTGGTCGAGCCTGAAGTGGTGGGCCGACCCCCGCCCCCTGCCCTATCTCGACGTCCGTAGTGTGAGGCGCGGCGAGGACTGGGTCGACGCGGTCAATCGGCCCATGCCCGAGGCGGACGAAGAGCGGATCAAGAACGCGATGGCGCGCGGTGCGCCGTTCGGCTCCGAGCGTTGGGTGCGGCGGACGGCCGACGACTTGGGGCTCGGCTCCAGCCTCAACCCGCGAGGACGGCCGCGCAAGGTTGTCGAATAGTCGGCAAAAACTCAATTCGCGGATCGCCGCGTTTGCGGAAGTGTTGACCTGACCTAAGCTTCGTGTAACGGCCAAGCGCACACCAGCGTGCTGCGGGACCCGTGCGCGGACAGGATGACGGCCGGCCCGGAGTTGGTCGGGCCTGGGGACCGGCGGTGTGATCGCGGACAATCCTGGAGGTCGACGGTGATGCAGGTTCGGGCAATCGCCTTGCTGTTCGCATGCGGTTCCGTGCTCCCGCTGGGATGCTCGGCAAAAGTCCAGGACGCGCCGGCCAGCGCGGGCGAGGTCTTGCCGAATCGTCGGGACGCCGCCACGCAGGCCGACTTCGACCGCGCGGAGACGGCGACCCGCGCAGCATATACCGAGTCGGTCACGTTACTGATGGCGGATCCGTCCGCTGCCACGCTGTCGGACAGTGACACCAAGCACGCAGCGTACGTTCAGGCCGTCGAGCTCGCGATGGAGTACTGCCGGCCGCAGGCCGAACTCGCCTCTCACTATTTCAACGAGCCTCCGCGAGCCATCTACCTCGACGCGAAGAAGACGTGCGCAACGCTCGCCGAAAAACGGATCAAGGCCGACGTCGTCGCCGTGATCGACGGCGGAACTCGCCTCGTCAAGAATGCCCGCGTGGGCGACCGCGGCACCCGGAAAGCCCAGCGCGACATCCCGTTCCGTTCCTATACCGCCCGCTACGAGGCGTCCCGGCTCGAGGGCCTGAGCCACGAGGCCACCCTTGTCAAGCTCGAGGGGCTGACCTCGTTGTGATGTCGCGTATCCGCTGAAGGACCCCGGTGGCGTCGACGTGCCAGGGCCCGAGGCTGGGTTGATGAAAGGTTGGTCTTGCAGCGGCTCTTGAGCCGAAGTGGCAAACGGCTCTTTGTTGCGCCACGGGCCCTCTTCCCACCTCTCCCCTTGCGGGCAGAGGGGTTTTGCGCAATACCTCCAGCCAGAACGTGTTCAACCGCCTACCCCAAACGGCCCTGGTCGACGTGCGCCGCCCGGTTGAGGCCGCTCGACGACTCGTTTAGGATCGCTCGGGATTATCGGTCCGAGCTGCGCGGACGCTCTCGGCCCCGCGGGCTGATCGACACCGAGAGTGACTCTCGGCGGGATCGTCGTCGGAGCGGTCCATGACAGAGGCAAAATGGTTGGCGTGGCCCGACGCTTACGACATGCTGGAGCAGTGCCGGTGCTGCGCACTGACCGAGCGCAAGCTACGACTCTTCGCGTGCGCGTGCTGCCGCCGCGTCTGGCACCTGCTGGAAGACGACCGTCTTCGCCGGGCGATCGACATCACCGAGCAGTTCGCCGATTCGCGAGCAATCCCGGCACAGCTCGCGGACGCCAGGACGGCCGCCGAAGAATTCCGAGACGCATACGTTTCCCGGCACTGGCCCGACGAGGACCCGGAATACGAGGGAGAGCCGTCCAAGTTGCCAAGCGAAGGGCGCTGGGCCGTTCGCCACGCGGCCGAGGCGGTCGTCCATGCGGCCGCAAGGGACGGGGACGACGGAGTCCCCTACCTCCACCGAGCGGAGTCGGTCATTCTCGCGGCGTGCCAGGCCGTGGGCTGCGCGTTCGCGGAATCCTCCGGCCAAACCGAGGATACTTTTGCATCGATCAACGCTTACATCCGCTCCACACAAGGCGCCGAGGACGCCGAGCGTGCCGCACAGGCGAACCTGTTGCGCGACATCTTCGGCAATCCTTATCGACCGATCGCCATGGATCCGTCCTGGCTCACGCCGGGCGTGCTCGCGCTCGCCCGAGCGATCGACGAAAAGGGCGCCCCCGCGCGCATGCCGGCGCTCGGCGAGGCGCTCCAACACGCCGGCTGCGATCAGCCGGAGATCCTCGCGCACTGCCATTCTGCGGGAAACCACGTTCGAGGCTGCTGGGTGCTCGACGCCGTGCTCGGAAAGGCCTGAGTCCTGGACGCAAAACACGCCCTCATCCGCGGAAGCCGTGGCTCACCAACTGCGCGAAGTCCGCGGGGAGGAGCGTGTCGGCGATCAGGGCGAGCATGTCTCCCACGTGGTGAGCGAAGTCCTGCATCAACCGGTAACGTTTGAAATTCGCGCCCACCGGCAGTCGAGGGATCGGAGGGCGGTTAAGCCGGACAATGGTCCAAGGTCGCGGATCTCGGTATGTGAGATCGACAGCCGCCGCAGTCCGGCGAAACGCGAAAGGCTGCCGAGTTCGTCGGTGAGTTGGTTTGGGGACAGGTCTGATGCCGCTTGCTGCCATTCTCCCTGTTCGTCACGCCACAACATTCCCAGGTTCAAGCCCTGGAGATGCTCCAGCGCAAACAGTTCCTCCGGAAACTCGGTCAGACCCAGGCGCCCCAGGTCGAGAAAGCCGGTGCGTTGCTCCTGCTCGGCCGCGATGCGAGCGCGGGCGATGACGAGACCTTCGGGGTCGGAGGGCATAGGTCTACCCGGTCGAGGGGGCCGTCGGGGCGGAACACCGAGGCCAGGATTCCGCAAGGCACTATCGTCGCCACGGCCGGGACTTTTTGCAAGGATGCTGCGCGATCATGGAACGTTCTGTGACGAACACAAATGACAGTCTGTGCAATCAATTTTGAAAACGCAATAACCCGCGACACGGCACAACGACCGAGGCCTTAATTCCTGGAAGAGGAGAGCCTCGGGCGATGAAGGGTTATGCGTCGCGGCCGAACGGGCGCATGCCCGAAGTGTGCGCCGATGGCCTTCTCCCCTTGCGGGCATTGGCACTTACGCAGCGAGGTTTCCGTCCAGTGGAGGCGTAAGGCTCTCGTTCCCACGCGGAGCGTCGGAACGAGAGTTTGCCTCCGGTCCGACCTCATGCCGCCTCCACAGTCAAGCGGAAGGTCGAGTCTGGGGTGGCACGCCCAGAGTCTTCGATGGGCGTGGCGCACGTCCCTGGCGGGTCGACCACGTCCGTCGAA
>JARLIH010000177.1 GCA_031291845.1 Isosphaeraceae bacterium
GGTCCGAGAGCACCCGCGTACCGCCGGTCACCGCGGAGCGGTCCCCGCCGGACTCGCGGATCACCGGCGCCGACTCACCCGTGATCGCGGACTCGTCGACCGAGGCGATGCCCTCGATGATCTCGCCGTCCCCGGGGATGATGTCGCCGGCGACAACCTCGCAGACGTCGCCGGCGCGCAGGTCGGTCGAGGCGACCTGGCGGATTGCTCCGTCCTTGATCACCTTCGCGATCGTGTCGGCGCGCGTGCGGCGCAGGGCGTCGGCCTGGGCCTTGCCGCGGCCCTCGGCGATCGCCTCGGCGAAGTTCGCGAACAGGACCGTGATCAGGAGCAGGAAGGTCAGCGACGCCTGGTAGATGATCAATCCGGTCGCGGCGCCCGCTACGATCGATTGTACCGCGACGATCCCGGTCAAGACCGTGCCGACCTCGACCAGGAACATCACCGGGTTCTTCATCATGTGCCGCGGGTCGAGCATGACGAAGGATTGGAGGGTCGCCATTTTCACGAGCGCCGGTTCAAACAACCGGAGGTGCCGTGCCTGCCGGCGCTGCATCTTGAACGCCTTGGCTTCGGACGGGGGCCGCTTGGGCATGTGGATTTCGGTCGTATCAAGGCTCATCGGGTACGTCCCTCGATTAAGGCGGATCGGGAATTCGGCATGAAAAAGCAGTATTTGAGCGGCGGGTCCTGGATTTGTAGGGCCGGCCATTCCCGGCCCTACATGAGCTCGTTCCTCAGGGCGAGAGCCGAGGCGGCCGGCTCGTCGCGGGCTCGGCCGCTGCAATCGGTGAGGAGTGGTCACCGCTGTCCACGACACCGGGCGGGACCGGCGCCGGAGCGCCGGCCGCGGCTGGCGCTGGGGTGGCCTCAGGCGCCGGCGCGGTCGACGCCGAGGCGGACGGGTTGCTCAGGTGGTCGGCCACCGGACCCAGCACCACGAAAGGCATGAACGACAGGACCCCGACGAGCAGTACCGTTCCCATCAGCATCCAGAAAAATGTCGGTGTGTCGGTCCGCAGTGTGCCAGCCGTCTGCGGCACCCGTTTCTTCAGGGACATGGACCCGGCGATCGCCAGCGGCAAGATCATCGGGCCGTATCGGTTCAGCAGGATCACGAGGCCGCAGGCGATGTTCCAGGCCGGCGTGTTGTCGCCCAGCCCCTCGAACCCCGAGCCATTGTTGGAACTGGCGGAAGCGAATTCGTAAAGGATCTCGCTGTAGCCGTGCGAGCCGGGGTTGGCCACCGTCTTGGTGCCCCACGCCGTGGCGGCAAACAGGGCCGTCCCGAAGCAGATCAAGAGCGGATGGAACAGCACCGACAGCATCGCAAGCTTCGTTTCACGGGCTTCAAGCTTCTTGCCGAGGTACTCGGGCGACCGTCCGACCATCAGGGCCGACAGGAACACGGCGATGATAATGAACATCAGCATGTTCAGGAAGCCACAGCCGACGCCGCTGAAGGCCACGTTGAGCATCATGAACGACATGGGGATCATCCCGGCCAGCGGGTTGAAGCTGTCGAGCATGGCGTTGACCGAGCCGTTGGCTGTCGCCGTGATCATGCACGCCCAGGTTGCCGAAGACTCGGGGCCGAAGCGGACCTCCTTCCCCTCCATGTTCGGTCCTCGCGCGACCGGGAGGCCGGCCGTCGCGGCGCTCGGTTGGACCTCGAGCACCACGGTCGCGATCACCCCGGCCAGGAGGAGGGCGAGCATGACGCCGTAGATCACCGCTGCGTGGCGCAAGTTCTTGAGCATGTACCCCAGCATGACGATCGCGGCGGCCGGGAGCAGGAGGATCGCGGTCTCCTCCAGGATGTTGCACCAGGGCCCGGCGTTCTCGAACGGGTGGGCCGAGTTGGGCCCGAAGTAGCCTCCTCCGTTGGTGCCGAGCTGCTTCATCGACACAAAGGCGGCGACCGGCCCGCGGGTGATGGTTTGCGTCTCCATCTTGGTGGCAGCGCCGTCGACCGTCGCCGCCGGAACCGACCCTTGGAGCGTCATGGGCACACCGGTCCCGACCAGGACCAGCGCGAGAATGAAGGCTAGCGGCATGAACACCAGCAGGACGATCCGGACCATGTCGACGTAGTAGTCGCCCAGGTGACGGTCCCCGCGCAGGCCGCGGATGACGGCCAGCATGACGGCCAGGCCGATCGCGGGTGAGATGAAGTCCATCCAGACGATCCAGCCGAGCTGGCTCGCGTAGGTCAGGTGCTGCTCGCCCGAATAGTGCTGCTGCTGCGTGTTGGTAAGGAAGGTACTAACGGTGTGGAAGATCACGGCGGTGTCAGCACCGTCGTGCTGGACGCCAGCGGCGTCCTTGTAGCCCAGGGCCGCCAGCGACCCTTTGCCGTCGGGGTTCAGGGGCAGGTGGTTCTGGAAGTAGAGCAGAGCGAACCCCAGGACCCAGGCCACGGCGCTGAAGGTGACCAGCGCGCAGGCGTAACGCTTCCAGCCCATCTGTGCGGCGGAGCGCCGACCCATGAGGCGGCAGATCAGCATGGGAAGGGCGTCGATTCCCTTTCCTTCACGGTCGGCGGGGACATCCAGCAGCCGGGCCATCAACCAGCCCAGGGGCACGGACATCAACACGGGAATGGCGATCGCCCAGAACGGATGTACCCATGAGACAGTCGATTCCATCAGCAGAGTCTCCGGCTCGTCGGGCCCTTGGGAGAGGGTCGGGCCGGTTTGAGTTCGATCAAAGTTCGAGGGAGCTGTGGGACGTTGCCGCCCGGCCGCGCAACGCGGCCCTGGGCACGAATTCACTTCAGCGAGCGCTTTAGAAACGCTCCGGCCGAATCATGGCGTAGGTCAGGTACACCAGCGCGGCCACGGTTAGCACTGCCGTCAGGTAGAGCACGTCGACGACTCCTTTGCCGGTCGTTGTTAAAGCCGGTCGCAGGCTTCGATGAGGCCGTAGAATAGGGCGAACACAAACATGCCTAGTGCGAGTGTGGCGGCGGACATCGCCCCTCTCCTTTCTGTGAGGCCAACAGTTGACCCGAAAGCCGCGTTTGAGCGAGCACACGCCCGCCAAGAACCGATCGAGCGCAGATCGGCCCCTCGGGTTTCGGATCAACATTGCGGTATTCGGCAGCCCTACCCACTTCGCAACGGGCGCGCCAGGATCGAACGGAATTCCTAAATCACCACTAGGAAAGGAATTCCGGTCGAAGGGTGGGTCGTCGGCGCCCGGTGGGGAAGGAGTGGGTCGTGCGACTTACACGATCTGGAGTGAAGAAGATGTGAGATTGCACGGTCCGTCGGACGCCGTTGCGCCCGCCAAGGCAGAGCGGTCCCGACAGGCGACCCACGTCGTCCTGATGATGTGTTGGTGCGCGGCGATCGTTGACGGGATCGGTCCCCGCGGTCCGCGACGGTCCGTGGTGTCGAGCCAAACTCCCTTCCCCGCGCGCGCGGCCATCAAGCGGACAGGTACCAGGGGACGTTGATCACGACGACGCGCCGGAAGCCGCTGAAGAATAGGTAGGCTTTGATCACAGCGGCGGTCTGGTTGTGAAGCAGGTAATGATACCAGCGCGACCCGACCATCTCGGGCACGATCACGGCAATGTCGCGGTCGGGCTGCGCGTTCTGAAGTTCCCGGACGGTTTCCAGCAGAGGCGTGTAGAGGCGTCGGTAGGGCGAGGTGATGACGATCAGGCGCGGTGGGTTGAGGCCGGCGGCCAGCGCGGGCTCCCGAACGCGTCGGGCCCAGGTGTCCTCCAGATCGGCCAGCGTCCGCTCGTCGTCGGCGACATGGAGGGCGTAGACCTCCGGCGAGACCTTCAGCGCGAACCGAAGCGCCTTGCGCGTGACGGTGCTCCAGCCACGGATCGGGACCAGGACGATTGGGGGAACCAAGTCTCGCGCGTCGAGCGGTTCGTCGGTGGCTACCTGGCGTCCGATCCCTTGGTAGTGCTTCCGCACGCCGACAAACAGGGCCAAGAGTGACGGCACGAGCAGGACCATGATCCAGGCCCCTTCGTGGAACTTCGAGACGAGGACCACGCCCAGGGTTACCGCCGTACAGACAGCGCCGGCGGCGTTTATGGCCATCGATTTTGCGGAGTGCGCTCCGCCGGCACGTCGCCAATGCGCGACCATGCCGGCCTGCGACAGTGTGAATGCCAGGAAAGCGCCGACGGCGAAGAGGGGGATGAGGTGGTCGGTGATTCCGCCGAACGCAATCAAGAGCCCGGCCGAGAGCGCAGCGAGGACGAGGATGCCGTGCGAGTAGACCAACCGACGGCCACGGTGGGCGAACGCCGCGGGCAGGAAGCCGTCCTGGGCGACGACGCGGCAGAGGCGTGGGAAGTCGGCGAAGCCGGTGTTGGCCGACAGCGCCAGCACGGCGAGCACGGAACCGATGGTCACATAGTAGAAGAAGCCCCGGCCGATCACGGCCGCGACGAGCTGCGAGATGATGCTCTGGTAGCCCGCTGCGCCCGGCTCGGTCGCGCCCACGCCGTAGGCCCGGCAGAGGAAGGCAATGCCCGCGAGCATGACCGCCAAGAGCATGATGATCGCGGTGAGGGTGCGCCGGGCGTAGAGCACCGACGGCTCACGAAAGGCGCCGACGCCGTTGCTGACGGCCTCGACGCCGGTCATGGCCGTGCAGCCGTTGGCGAAGGCGCGCATGAAGATCCAGAGACTCGCGGCCGCCGCGGCTGCCGGGAGCCGGGGAGGCGCCACCACGGGTTCGGGATGGCCGGCCGCGAGCGCGGTCTTGACGACTCCGATGGCAAGCACGACCAGCAGCGACACGACGAAGAGATACGTCGGCGCCATGAACGCCAGGCCCGACTCGCGCACGCCCCGCAGGTTGACGATCGTGATCAAACCCAGGATCGCCAGGCAGAGCGCCAGCGTGTGCGGCTGGAGCGCAGGCAGTGCCGAAACGAGCGCGCCGACGCCCGCCGAGATCCCGACCGCGACGACCAGGACGTAGTCGAGCATCAAGGCCGCGGCGGCGAGGAGCCCGGCGGTCGTTCCCAGGTTCTCCCTCGCGACGGTGTAAGACCCGCCGCCGTGGGGGTAGGCCGCAATGGTTTGGCGGTACGAGAAGTAGACGATCAGCAGCAGGATGATGATCAGCGTGCTGATCGGTCCGATGTACCCCAGGCCTTGTGCGCCGAGGGGAATGAGCAGCGTCAGCGCGGCCTCGGGCCCGTAGGCCGACGAGCCGAGCGCGTCGAGTCCGAGCATCGGGATGCCGGCGAGTACGCCGACCCGCTGCTCCGATTCTTCGTCCGTGGCCAAGGGGCGGCCGAGCAGCAGGTCGGTGATCGCCATGCGCCGCACCATGAAGGGAGGAAACGATCCCGGCGACGATCGCCGCGGATGCGTGCCGGCCCCATCGGGGTGTGGGAGGCCGCTGTCACGAAGAGGCCTAATTCTGCTCCACAGCGCGGCGTGAGTCAACCCGCTCGACGGCGTCCTCGATGTTCGCCAGGTGCTGTTTCGCGGGCGCGTTGCCGGGCTCGATCCGAAGCGCGGTGCGGTAAGCCTCGCATGCCGCCCTCGGCTTGCCTTGCAGTTCGCGCAGGACGCCTCGCAGGTACCACGGCTCGGCCTGGCCTGGTCGCTCCTTGATCGCCTCGCGCAGCAAGGTTTCGGCCCGGAAGAAGAGCCGATGGTTCAATGCACGCTTGGCCGACGAGAGCGTGTCGCGCCCCCTCGGCGCATCGGGGCGCCCCTCAAACTCATGGACAACGGGTGCGGCAGGTCGTTCGTGCTCGTTCGTCGCCCCTTGTCCCACATTCGCTTCTTGTTCGAAAATGAGCCTTTTCACAATCGTCCTTTCAGGCCCCGCTCGCCGTCACCGTTCAATCGTTGCGGTGCGGACGGCCGACGGGGAACCAGTCGCAAAGGCCGCGATAATCGTTCTGTTCGGACTCTTCGCACTGACGGAGCAAGCCGAGTAAACGGTGTGCCTCGCCCAGGTTGGGATCGAGATCGATGGCCTGGCGCAGCAGGGCGTCGGCTTCGCCGAACGCCCGACGGTTCAGGGCGCGTTTCGCATTCGCCAGCCGGTCGGCGACTTGAGCGGCGCCCCTTGCTGTGGCCGAAGGTTCGACGGCCGGGGCGGAGTGGCGCTCCAGGACCTCGGCGACCACCCGGCGAAGGGCCGAAGGGAGCATCGGCTTCGAAAGGAAGTCGATGGCTCCGAGTTTCATCGCCGCCACGGCGTCGGGGACCGAACCGTGCGCCGTGATCACGACGACGGGCGTCCCGTCGCCCATCGCTCGGAGGCTTTCGAGGACATCCATACCCCCGATTCCCGGCATGCGCAGGTCGAGCAGAACGAGGTCGAACCGGTCCGAGCCGAGCCAAAGAAGTGCGGACTCGCCGTCATCCGCTGTGCAGACCTGCCAGTTTTCGGAAGCGAGCACCGTTTTGAAGAGCAGACGAAGGTTGGGTTCGTCGTCCACCAGCAGGATTCGTGCGACAGGCGGCATCGGGGACCTCCGCGTCCCGGCTTCCGTCGCAACCTGCGGCGAGAAGCCGTCAGAGCGGCCGAATGTCCCTCGTGGGCGACGAGCCCTTTGATCTTCGCACGGCGCCGGTCCACCCGACGCGACGTCTCGGCCTTGACGACCGGACAAGGAGCATTCGGCTCACCTGGAGAGTAAGGCAATCACCGTGCCGGTGCCGGGGCAGGCGTCTCAACTCATTGCTGAATCACTGGTTAATTTGTTTTGAGTCGCCCCCGCGCAGTCAACCTGCGGAGGCAATTTGCATGATGTGGGGCCTGGCCCATGACGATTGCACGACGGCGCTCGGGGCACCCACGCGTGGTCCGTGGGAGGGAGTGAGACCGGCATCCGAGATGTTGCCGGGCGGCCCGCTCCGTCACTCTTCGGCGACCAACCCCACGCGGATGGCGAGGCGGACCAAGTTCGCGATGTCGTGGATGCCAAGACGGTCCATGAGCTGCATCCGGTGCGTCTCGACGGTCTTCGTGCTGATGCCGAGGGTGCGGGCGATGGACTTGGTGGAATGCCCCTGGGCGATCAGCCGGAGGATCTCGCGCTGGCGGGGAGTGATGAGGTCCAGCTCCGTCGGCTCTTCGCTCGTGCGTTGGAGGTAGTCGGCGATCACCACCTTCGACACCGCCGGACTGAGGTAGGTTTCGCCCCGGGCAACCGCCCGCAAGGCGATTTCGAGCTCGGCCGTCCCCGAGTCCTTCAGCAGGTAACCCGAGGCCCCCGCGCGCAGGGCCTGGCAGACGTACTCTTCGCTCGAGTGCATGCTCAGGATGATGACCTTGGTCGGAATGCCGCTATGCACCACCCGCGGCGTGAGCTCCAGCCCGTTGATGTCGGGCATGGCAATGTCGCTGATCAAGATGTCGGGCCGACGCTCGAGCACAATGGCCAGCGCGTCGCGGCCGTTCGCCGCTTCACCCACAACCTCCACCCCGGAAATCCGCTGGAGCAGGGCGCGCAGTCCAGCCCGAAGCAGGGTGTGGTCGTCCGCGAGCACAACCCGAATCAGGTCGACGCCGTTCGCCTCGACTGATGGCATCAGATCCGTGTCAGGAATCGGGGGAACAACCTGAGCCTTCATCGGATCTTCACCTTTCCCCAGGTGCGACGGTAAATCACCGCCCTCGGTGCACATCCGGCCGCGGCTCCCGGGACACAGCAAGACGTGGTCTCGACGCTCGCGCTCTTGCGGCAACCGAAGCTTGGTGGCGCCTCGACGAACGGTCAGTTACTCGAAGTGGCAATGCGGCAGAGGATACGGCTCGCGATCGACATTGCATGCTGTCGGCGGATGTCAACATCCGCAGGATGTGATCGACGGAACAGGCCAGGAAAGTTCAGTGCACCTGCCGCCGCTACGTCGCTCCGTCGCGACCCTGAAATGCAAGCTAGCTCCAATCTCTTGTAAAGCACAGGCCTTACGTTTTCAAGGCACTACCGGCAAGGCGGGACCAGGAAATTTCTGAGGCCCGACGTTTGAAGCGAGAAATCGAAAAACTCAGACGGCGCCTGCCGGCCAGCTTTTTCGCCTGGCGGCACTCGATCGACCACCGCTGCGAATGACGCTTCGGTTCCGATCCGGAGCACGGCGTCAGCGAGACAGGCCGAGGATCGCCGCGGATCTGCCCGGCGCCGCGCAAGGCGCGATGTTCGAGATCGGGGACCAAGCCCGCGACCCAAGATGGAATCGCACAAAAAGAACGCCCGACCCCTGAAAAAAGGGGCCGGGCGACGCTGGACGCGACGGTTCGCTCGGAGTTTCTTGGGTGTACGCCGGTTCGAGTTCGCCTCGCCGGCGCCGTTCGGTCAGCCCTTGCCTCGCGTGTAAGCCAACGCCAGCAGCGCATAGGACGTCACGAGGTTCGGGTCGCCTTCCATGAAGCTGTCCGACCGGTTGACCCAACTGCCGTTCGCGTCCTGCCGCTTCGCCAAGGCCGCGACCAGCTCGGCACGCCAGTCATGCTCCTTGCCGGACGCGTCGGTGAGGGTCGGCTTGCCGACGAGGTCCAGTGTCCTGGCAAACGTTTGATAATAGTAGTACAGGCCGCGCTGGCCCAGGCCGGGATTCTCGTCAACGTCGTAGTGCTTGCTGATGTAGGCGTAGGCCGCTTTGACCCGCGGGTCATCCGGCGCGAGCCCGGCGTAGATCATGCTCTTGAGGCCCGCGTAAGTCATCGCCGCGTACGAGCGAAGGCCGCCGTTCTCGGTCTTGCCCGCGACGCTCGAGCCGCCGTTGGCCGCGGTGTAGATGAAGCCGCCGTCGTCGACCTTGCCCGCCCAGGGGCGGTCGTTGAACTCGCTCTTGAGGTTCTGGCAGCGCGAGACGAACACGAGCGCCTTCTTGAGCCCCGGGTCGTCGGCGGGGAGCCCTGTGTCGCGCAGGGCCTCGACCAGGAACGCGGTGTTGGAAAGGTCCGGCCGGCTATTGTTGCCGCCGTAGCCCGCACCGCCGTAGAAGTCGCTGTCCTGGCTTTTTCCCTCCGATTCGTCCCACTGCATTTTCTTGAGGAATTCCTGGCCGCCTTTGATGACACGGGCGTAACGACCGTCCTTGTTGGCCTCGTGGAACGCCATCAGCGCGATCGAGGTCGAGTAGTTCGAGTGCGGGGCTTCGGAGAGCCCTCCGTCCGAGCCGAGGAACTGCTCGAGATAGGTCAGGGCCTTGGTCACGGCCGGCTCCGCCGGCGTCACCCGCCGGGTTCGCAGCAGCGCGGTGACCACCAGCGCGGTGATGCCGGGCTCTTTG
The DNA here is from genome assembly GCA_031291845.1 of Isosphaeraceae bacterium. Classification (GTDB taxonomy): domain Bacteria; phylum Planctomycetota; class Planctomycetia; order Isosphaerales; family Isosphaeraceae; genus DAIDJG01. Next base: position 9,246 of record JARLIH010000177.1, read on the forward strand.
CGGTTGCCCGACCAGCTTCCGTCCTCCGCCTGGCGCGGCTTGAGGAAGGCGACACCCTTTGCCATCAGCTCGTCTGCCGAGGCCGAGTCGGCCGCGTGTGTTCGTCCCGCACTCGCCAGGAGGCCTAGCATGCCGGCGGTCCGGACGCCTTCGATCAGAAACATACGGCGCGTCTTGCTCGTCATCAGTGGAACTCCCTGTTGAGGATTCATATCTCAGTGTTCAGACGATTCATCGCGGGATACTTTTTGCTGACTCTGTTGCCGGGTACCGGCTTCGGACGGACTGATCAGGCCGTCGCCATCACCGTCGAGTCGCTGGAACTCCGTACGAGGCCCGACGAACTCGCGCGGGGAGAGATCGCCGTCGCCGTTGCGATCCATCGCCCGAAACCATCCCGGTCCTCCGTGGTCCACGCGCGCCAAGCCGGGAAGCGGGTGCCCACGGCTGACGATGAAAACCCACTGGCGCGGCAGCTTGCCGCGGTCGAGCGCTCCATCCCGCAGGCAACCCTCGGCGCCAAGCCGATCCCATGCGCCTCGCAGCTCACGCACCGACAGCGCGCCGTTGCGATCGGCATCCAGCAGCTCGAACAAACCGGGCCCATGGTCGAGCGCGGTAAGCAGGACGTGCCCGCGGGCCACCTGCTCCTGGAGGTCGAGCCACGCCGTGAGCTCGCACCGGTTCAACCGTCCGTCGCCGTCGGAGTCCGCGACTGCGACCACGGACGCGATGTTCACACGACTTTGTTTGCGGTCCGTCGTTTCTGTTTTTTCCAGCACTCCGTCGGCATTCGCGTCCGCGTCTGTGAACCACGCCTGGTAGTACTTTCGAGCCACGGTCACGCTGTCTGCGAGCTGCCCTTCGGCGGCGTGCAGTTCCCACCGCACACGGCTGGTGCGCTCGGCGCGGTCCGACGGCGCGCTGATCGCCTCAACGGCGGCTTGGCCGTTCCGCCGCTTTCCCAGATGGACGCGCCAGGCGGCGTCGGCGTTTTCCCTCCGCCAGGCGGAGAGTTCCGCGGGCGTGAGCCGGTCGTCCTTGTCGGAGTCCAGCGCGGAGAACACGGTTGGCCTGAAAGCGGCCTCTGCCGCGTTCAGACCTCCATCCCCGTCGCGATCCAAGCGCTGGGTCAGGACAACGGACCATTGCGGACTGCCGTCCGAGCTGGGAAGGACCAAGACCGGCCAGGGGTCGACCTCGGCCGCGGGCGGATCGTCGGACCGGGGCGCCGAGAGCAGCGTGGTGCCCATCGCGCCGGGGTACGAGGCCCCGTGCACGAGCTCGCCCGGTCCGATCAGCTCGTCGTCATTCCAGTCGAGCGACCGCAGGGCGACCGGCGCGGCCCGCCACTCCATCTCGTCGACGCGATGGTCGCCGTTCCGATCGAGATGTTTGAGGACGGCATCCGTCAGCAGGGCCGTCGCCGGAGGCTTGCCGGCGCCCACCAGCACGTTTCCAAGGCCCGCGCGGTGGTACAGGGCGGTGAGCCCGTCGAGCTCCATCCGGCCGGGGGCCCGGTCACGTCCGCTGGGGTCGAAGAACGAGCCCGGCAATGGCTGGATCTGCCCCCAGAGCACCTGCCGTAGCGCGAAGGGGGCGGGGAGTCGCGCGCACTCGCCGGTGTCGAGGACGTCGTTCTTGTCCCGATCGTGGTACGCGAACAGGCGGCCGAGACTTTCGTCCCAGATCGCGGAGACCGGCTGCCCGTCGATCTCGGCCCATACCAGAACGCGCAGGGGGCGTTCGCCTCCCAGCAGCACCAGCTCGATCGGCTCAGCGCGGTGGCTGTCGTCGGGTCCCGCCCCTCGCAGGTTCGACGCATGGACGAGCAATCCAGCCGCGATCAAGACCGCGAGGCGCGGTGTCATAGCACCTCCTGGACGGGTTTGGCGGCGGGGTCGGCGATGCGGATCGGCCGGCCCACGTTTGACATGTTTTGCTTCGTCGGGTCGACGCCGACGGATCGGCACACCGTGGCGATCAGGTCGGGGACCGTCACGGGCCGTTCCTCGACCGCCGTTCCGTCGGCGCTCGTTTTCCCGACAGCCTGCCCACCGCGGAGGCCGCCGCCGGCAAGTACCGCGGCCCAAGACCGGGGCCAGTGGTCGCGCCCGGTATTGGCGTTGATCTTGGGAGTGCGCCCGAATTCCCCCTGGCACACGATCAGGGTGGTGTCGAGAAGGCCGCGCTGGGCAAGGTCGGCAAGCAACGCGGCGAAGGCCCTGTCGAGCGTTCCCGAGAGGGCCTTCACCTGCTCGAAGTTGTTCTGGTGGGTATCCCAGCCGCCGAGCGTCACTTCGACGCAAGCGACGCCGCGCTCGACGAGCCGGCGGGCGAGCAGGCACCCCTGGCCGAACGTGTTGCGGCCGTAGGAGTCGCGGACCGCCGTCGTCTCCTCATCGAGTCGAAACGCCGATGCCGCCTCCGGTTGCATCAGCCGGATCGCCTGCGCCGTGGCGGCGCGCACGGCGTCGACTACGGGGGCGTCCCGCGCGATTCGGAACCGCGATTCGAGACCGTTCAACAGCGCGATACGCCGGGTCTGCGAGGAGTCGCTCACGCCGGCAAGCCGCTGGAGGTTCGGTACTTTCAAGGCTTCATCCGGATCGGCCCCCTGCCGGCCGCCGACGACCAGTGGCGCGAACCGCGGACCCAGGAATCCGCCGCCGACCGCTGCCGCGACGCGTTCGGGCGCGATACTGACGAAACCGGGCAGGTCGGTCTCCTCGCACCCGATTTCTCGGGCCAGGAGCGAACCCACGGCGGGGAACTGGATGGCCCCCTGCGGCATGTAGCCGGTCTTAACGAACTGCGTCGCACGTCCGTGGTCGCCCTCTTTGGTGGTCATCGATCGCACGACGACGAGCTCGTTCGCCCGGAGCGCCAGGTTGGGGAGATGTTCCGAGAGTTGGAGGCCGGGCACGGCGGTGCCGATCGGGCGGAAGGGACCGCCGTTGGCGTGGCCCGGCTTGAGGTCCCACAGGTCGATCGTCGCCGGGCCGCCGTTCATCCAGAGCAAGATGACGGACTTGGCGCGCTGCGGGTGGGCTGAAACGTCGGCCGCGAACGCATCCAACCAGCCCGACATTGAGCCCGCACCGACGGCCACCGCGGCGGAACGCAGCCAGCCGCGACGCGTGAGATTGTGCATGAGGGTCATGTTGAACGTCCTTGGAGGCTTTTCGGCGCGTGCATGGCACACACCGTAGAATTCTGCCGATGCGGTTGTAACAGAGCCGTGCGTCATCGCAGACGAAACGGTTCCAGCAGGTTCTCGCCCTCGCGAACAGTGGTCCGGCACAGGGGTTTCTTGGGATCCGCGTACTTGCCCTTTAAACGGTCGGGGCCCATGTCCTCGCCGTCCGGGTTCGTGCTGCGCCAGGTCACCGTCACATCGTATTCGCCCGCCGGAGTGCCATCCCCCACCTTGTAGCTGGTCAGGCGAAATGTGCCGTCGGTGTCGACCCGGCCGTGAGGCACGAACGGCAGTGGTTTGGTCTGCCCTGCCGGGTGGAATGAGACCGTGGCGCCGGCGGCCGGTTTGCCCGCGGCGGTCAGCAACCGCCCGGTCGTGGCGTGAACCGGGATCGTCGGCGCTGCGGGCGGCCCGCACGCCGAGATCATCAGCAGGGCCAGCGGCAGCCGTTGTGTCAAGGAATGTCGGGGTCGCGATGCTTGCATCATGTCAGTAGTCGCTCGCGGAAAGCACTTCCCCGCGCTGTTTGGTAAGCAGCGCGTAATAGACGGGGGTCGAGAGGGAGTCCTTCAGGAAGTGGACCGAGCCGTCACCGAAGACCACGTTCACGCCCTGCGGATGGAACGAGTAGACGCCGTACCCGTTGTTGCAGTCGATGACACACGGCCCGAGGCCCGACGTCACGATCGTTTGGCCGTCGGCGAGGAACGTGCGCAGCCAGACCGATTGGTACGACGCCCAGCCGCCGTCGAAGCTGAAATAACTGTTCGTGTCGGCAACCTTCTGTCCCTTGACCCAGTACTGCGGACGCGCTGCCCGCTCGCCGATCATTGCGGTTTGCGACGTCCCGTCGAGGACCTGCGAGAGGACCGGCTGGCCCGTATCGATGCTCATCAGCATCCCGAGGACCCGGTTGTCGGAGGGGGCCGGAATGGTGAAGTAGTCGAGGTAGCCGCGGAGGATGATGTAGTCGCCGATGGCCATCGAGCGATCGGGGAAGGGGCCGACGCTGGTGATTGCCGCCAGCCCGGTGCGCACGGGCGGTACGGGCGACGAGGGACACAGGAACGTCGACAGTTTCGTTTGTACCGTCGTCTGGTTCTCGAGGTCCCACCAGCTCATGTTCCAGTTGTAGGTATTGTAGAGGGGGGCCTGCTCGAGGAACGGGAGGAGCCGCGTGCAGTAGCCCCCGTACCCTTGCGCACCCGTGGAATCGCCCGGCACGTACCAGCCGTTTGGTAAATAATTGTTCGTGTTTTCGAAGTTCAGCGCGGCCACGCCGATTTGCTTCAGGTTGTTGGTGCACTGTGTCCGGCGCGCGGTTTCACGGGCGGCCTGGACGGCCGGCAACAGGAGGGCAACCAACGTGCCGATGATGGCGATGACCACCAGCAGCTCGATCAGGGTAAAGGCGGGGCGTCGCGCCCTCTCACGGTGCTTCATCGCGGGAACTCTCCTTGCCGAGGGGGAGCCAAGCAGTGGTTGGTGTTGAACTCGCTGCTGTTGAGCAAGGCCCAGAAAACGTCCGCCAGCGCGGTGCGGACGTCCGCGCCACGGGTCTCGACGTAGGAGACGAGCGGGCGGGCCTCGTTGTCGTCGGGCCTGCGGCCGAGTGCGGCGAGATAAAGCGTTTCGATCTGTCCGCGCGCGTCGAGGAAGGGTGCGTCGGCCGTTGCCGCCAGGAGGGGACTGGCCGCGGGATTCGTCAGCTCCGCCGAAAGGGGACCGTTGATGAGTGCGAGGGCCTGCGTGACGGACCGCTTGGCCGTCGCCGTCCGCTCGATTCGGAATTCCTCGGCGAAGCGCCGGCGTGCCCGTGTCGCACCTTCGGGATCGAGGTCGTTGCGCTCGACGCTGAGGCCGGCGGCGACGCGCAGGCTGTCGTAGAGTTGTTCGCCCGTTAGCCCCCGGATCGTCATCCGGGCGAACAGGCGGCTGTCCGGGTCGACGGAACCCTCCGCCGGCGCGAGGGCGGACTGCCCGTACGCCCGGCTCAACGCGATCGCGCGCGACAAGGCCCGCAGGTCGAAGCCCCCCTCGGCGAACGCGCGGGCCAGTTCGTCGAGCAATTCGGGGTGACTCGGCGGGTTCTCGTCCGAGAGATCGTCGAGGGGCTCGACCAGTCCCGTTCCGAAAAACTGCGCCCACACCCGGTTAACGGCATTGCGGGCGAAGTAACGGTTGTCGGCCGCCACCGCCCAGCGGGCGAACACCTGGCGTCCCGTCGTTTCGTCGAGCGTGGCGGGCCATTCCACGTCCGCGTCGTCGAGCAGGCGCGGGGTGACCTCGCGTCCCGAGTCGGGAAGCGCAAGCGCAAGCCGGACCGGCTGCGCATCGCCCTTGCGGCTCGGACGGGCGAAGAATGCCGCGGTTTGCCAGAACTGATCGCGGGTCCAACGCGCGAACGGGTGGTTGTGGCACTGGGCACATTCCAGGTTGATCCCAAGGAACGCGCGCGTGGCCGCGGCCGCCAGGTTTTCAGGCGCGGACTCGTTGGCCGTGAGAAACGCCCTCGGCGACGCCCTGCCGGCCGGGTTCAGTCCTCGGCCCTCCGGGGCGACGGTCAACAGCTCGCGAGCGAGCTGATCGTAGCGCTTGCCGTCGCGCAGTCCGCCCGCCAGCCACTCCTCGAACGGGTCGGCCAGTCCGGCAAACCGGGGTGTATCGGCTTGGGGAAGCCACACGCGGCGCCAGAGCGTGGCGTTGTGACGCGCCGAGGCGCCGGCGTCGAGCAAGCGGTCGACCGCACGTTCGCGCTTGTCGCCCGCGGGGTCTTCGAGAAACTCGCGGAGCTCCGCGACCGTCGGTATCCGGCCGATCAGGTCAAGCGACGCACGTCGCAGGAACGTCGCGTCGTCGGCCCCTGACGCCGGCCTGACGCCGGCTCGCTTCCAGGCCTCTTCGAGCCGCTGGTCGATTCGCGCCGACCATGCGGCGGCACCAAAAGGGGCCGCACGAGCGACCCCGCTCAGGACAAGCAGGAGCGCCAGGATCGAGGGACCCAATCGGGGCTGCATCAACGGAAACCCTCCGTACTCCGTGTCGCGCGGAACAGGGTCGATCGACGGCAACGTGTTCGACCGGGGATGGGCTACCTGTTCGCTGTTGCCGCGGAGGCCTCGGCCTCCCACCCCTTATGCAAACGGCGTTCCTCGGCAACAGGCTGAATCTATCTCGAGAATGGCAAAGACGATATGGCACGGTGCTCGGCGTCGGGCCATGGTTTGGCCGGCGGTTCTTTCGCCTGCGGCGGCGAGGAATTCGCCGTGCCAGGGATCGCCGCGCTTGGTTTGAGCGCGCGGCCGATCGGGTTGGCGAGGCGGCGGGGTCATTAGCGCTGAAAGATGGGTAGGAGATTGTTCGGCATTTGGAGCACGATCAGGATCCACGTTGCCGCGCCAGAAATCGTTGGGGGATTGAAGGCGGACCAGCTCGTTGCGGATAGGAACGTACCGGATGTCCCAGTCGTCGCCCTCGCGGATCGACCGCTACGTCACAACGGTCTTGGGTGCCATGTACACATCTTCGTGGACATGCTCCCGCCCGCCGCGTTGCCCCGTGGCGCATGCCCACGAAGAAGCGGGTGTGTGTTGAGCGCATCGTGTCCGAGGCGTGCCGGGGAGTTGTCGGGGCGGGCTTCAAACCCGCGCTTTGCTTCCCTTGGGGAATCTCACCATTCACGTAGCAGGAAGAATGGGATCGGTGAAGCTGGGCGGGATCGAAACCCGCCCCTACCGGGGTGCGGCTTCGCCACACTACGAACTTGTATCCATAATGTTATTTAATTTAAATACATGATCACTCAATGATTTATCAAGGTGTCGCGTCGGAAATGTCTGGCGGAGATTGGCGACAAGTTCCGTGTTCCCACCGGGCTCGTGACACTTCGGAATCCTCTTGTCGGCGTTGTCCGGAACGGCCGGCGAGTCACGGCTTCCCTTCCGCGTCGGGAACGCACACAACTTCCCCCGAAGCGAGCCGGTAGGCCGTTCCGAGCTTCTCTCCGGAGCCGCGGAGCTCTTCCTGGCTCAGTCGGAAGCGCCGGAGTGTCTCGGCCCGGCGCAACGCGACGGGCTGTGGCTCGTCAGGCGATCGGCGCCCTTCGTCCCGCCTGTTGTTTCGGCGGTGGGAGGAGCCGGCGAAGACGATGAGCAGCGCGATCGAAAAGACCATCCACAGGTCGAACAGGTTGACCAGCCCGGCGAGCGGGTCGTTCTCATCGCGCGTCTCCCAGAGACGGGGGCGGCGGTTACGCATCGGCGGCCTCCTGGAGGGGGACGTCGAGGCTCTGAGATTCGCCCTCAGGGCGGACGGCTGAGAAAACGAACTCCAGGTCGCTGATGTCCTGGTCGTACCAGTTGCGCCTGAGGACCCCAGCGCCGTAGGCGAGGCCACCGATCAAGAGGCCGAAGACCGTCGAGGTGAACGCGATCTCCAGGTTCTCGGCCAGCGAGGCCAGGTCGTCCGACGCGAGCCCTCGCAGCGCGGGTCCGAGGGGGAGGAGGGTCCCGACCAGCCCCAACATCGGCCCGACGCGCGTCCCGAACGACAGCCAGGACAGGCGGCGCGCCATGTCGATCTCGAGGTCGTCGAGACACTTTCTCGCCCCGGCGTCCGGGCGGTCCCCAGCGCACGACCAGGTCTGAAATCGCGCGGGGTATCCGAAAAGCGGGAGTCTCGAAAAGGCATCGACATCGCCGCAACCCGATTTCAGGTCGGCGAGCAACGTCTTCCACGCCGCTTGGGACCGGCGGCGATCCAGGGCCTCGCGGGCGAGGCCACCCAGCATCCAGAGCGTGGCGGCCGTCATCAAGACGAGGCCGACGAGGACCGGAGGCAGCAGCACCCCGGTGACCAGAAAGAGCAATTCCACTAGCCGGTCGGTCACGCGCTCCTCCTTCGCCAGAAGAACCCGCCCAGAACCAGGACGAGCGCGGACGCCGTGAGGACCCACGGCACGACCGACTGCGTCCTGTGCCCTGGCGGCGGAGCGCTCTCGAGACGCTGGCCACGGATCGGGACCGCGCCCGGTGGAGGCGGTGACTTGCTTCCCGTCGCGTCGGCTTTGTTGGCGGCGGCCTGACCAGCCGCTGCCTGTTTTCCACTCGTGGCCTCGCCCTCCGCCTTCACGTCCGACGCGTTGGCTTGCCCTTGCGCCGGGGCGGTCGCGGGCGCCGGGCCGGGAGCGGGCACTGGCCCGAGCGCGGCGACGGTCGCGGCGGGACGTTCCGCGGGCGCTTCGAACCGGGCGTGGTACTGCGCCTGGAGGCTGGCCAGGTCCCGGACGCCGGAGTTGACCAGGGTGCGCTCCACGTATTGCCGGAGCGGCATGTTGCCCCCCGAGCGGAGGCCGCCGTTGTCGCCGTGGCGCACGACGGAGCGCGCGTAATCCTCGGCGAGCCGCCGGGTCGTCTCGGCGTCGGCCTTCCAGTACCCTTTGCGAATCGACTCGAGCATCGTCGCGCTCAACTCTTGGAATGCAAAGGGATTCTCCGACTCGAACCATTGCCGGATCGACAGCCCGAGCTTGTCGCGCACGAACACGGCGTCGATCTCTTGCCAGGTCTGCGACGGTATGCTCCCCTCCCGCACGACCTCCCAGCCCATCGTGTTCGCGACCATCACGGCGATCTGGTCGGCCCCTGAATACCCCTCCTTCATCATCCCTTCGATCCATTTACGATTAAACAAACGTACCCGAAACTCCTTGGCCAGCGCATCCTCAGCGCGGACGACGCCTGCCTTGTCGAAGTCGCGCACGTCGGAGAGCAGGTAGTCAGGCTTCTTGCCGGTCATCCGCTCCACGGCCATGGCGAGCTGGCCGCCTTGGAGCCACATGTACTTGCTCGCGAGCGGCCCGGTCATGTGGTCGGACCAGCTTCGCAGGACGGTGTCCGTGCCCTGGATCTGTCGGTTGTAGGCTTCAGGTGCGGCTTCGCCCCAGTGGTCCTTGGTGTACACGTTCTTGGCCATCGCGAGATAGTGCTCGATCACTTCCTCGCGGGTGGTCCAGGATCCCGATTGCTGGATGTACGCGGAGTTGCCCGGCGAGCCATACTCGCCTGGCGGTACGCCGAAGATCCGGGCGCGCGACCACGCGACGGCGCGGTCCGCGGGGACGCCTCGCTGTTCGAGCTCGCCGCGCACGCGCTCGGAGTTGGCGAGAACCGCATTGTCCTTTTCCTTCAGCTCCGCGACCAGGCGGATCGCCTTGTCGAGCAGTTCGAGCCGGCCGGGGAGGTTCAGCGCGTAGAGTCCTCCGGGGGCAATGAAAACGTCGATCCTCGGCCGCTTGAGCTTTTCCGAGGGGATGACGCGCACGTCGTTCACGAGGTCGCGGTCGTCCCAGACGGGCTCGACGCCGAGGCAGTAGAGGATTTGCGCTTCCATGACGCCGTAATCGCGGAAGGTTGCGTGAGGGCGGAGGTCGAAGGCGATCTTCGCGGGATAATGCCCCTTGTCCTTGAGCGAACGTTCGAGCAACTGGTCGACCAACTTCGTGGCCAGCTCCCAGGACGGCTTGGTGGGGATCTCCTCGGGGTTCAGCATGTACAGGTTTCGGCCCGTCGGCACCGCGCCCGGGTTACGGATCGGGCTGTTGACCGGCCCCGGAGGAATGAACCGGCCGTCGAAGGCGGCGAGGATGTTGTCGATCTCGTCGGTCGTCTTGGCGAAGCGCTGGTTGAGGTCGACAGCGAACTCGAGACCTTTCTGGACCTCGGTCGGGAGGGTATCACTCACTTTGCCACCGATGGCCGCGACCGCGTCGGCCGGAGCCAGACCGCGCCGAACGACCAGCTCGACGGCTTCCTCGGCCTTCCGGCGGAGGTAGATCACGCGATCGCCGGGCAGACGCGAGTCCGCGGCCGGCACGGGCACGACCCGGCCCAGCGCGTCGAGGAACTTGTGCTTCAGAATGGTGGTCAGGAACGGCACCATCAGGTCCTCGCGCGGTGGCTCGCCGAGGACGTGGAGGCTGACCGGGGTGGTCTCCCCTTCGATGTCGTGGAGGTATTCGA
>JARLIH010000178.1 GCA_031291845.1 Isosphaeraceae bacterium
GGCGGAGGCCGATGCACGCAGGCTCGGCGTGACGGTCACGGGTGCCGCCCTCGCCAAGGACGAGGCGCGGGTCACGCTGCTGGGAGTGCCCGACCGCCCCGGGGTCGTCCATGCGATCTTTCACAAAATCGCCGCCGCAAACATCGTCGTCGACATGATCGTCCAGAACGTCGGGACCGACGGTCAGACTGAAGTCTCCTTCACCGTCGCAGCCAACGATCTAGCCGAGACGCTTATGGCGGCCGAGTCGGCCGCGCAGGCCATCGGCGCGAAAGGCGTGACACACGCGGCCGAGGTCGCCAAGGTCTCCGTCGTCGGGCTCGGCATGCGCACGCATACCGGGGTCGCGACCACGATGTTCGACGCCCTGGCCGCGGCCGGCGTGAACATCGAGATGATCACGACGAGCGAGATCAAGATCAGCGTCCTTGTCGCCCGTACGGCCGCCGCGCGGGCGCTTCGGGCCGTACACAAGGCGTTCGCGCTTGACCAGTGGGACAACGCGTCGTCGTCGCCGTTTGCACCATCTCGGCCGGCGGCGAAAATCCGCCATACGTTAGTCCCCGCCGACGACGCCGGCGCGGCGATGCCGGCCGGCGGCATGGAGGACTTGGTGGTCTCGGGCGTGGAACTCGACGAGAGCCAAGCGCGGATCACGCTGTTTAACGTCCCGGACCGTCCCGGCTATGCGGCTCGCGTCTTCCGCCAGATCGGCGAAGTAGGCGTCTTTGTCGACATGATTGTGCAGAACGTGAGCGCGGCCGGAAACACTCACCTCTCCTTCACGGTCCCTCGGGAGCTGGCGGAGCGGGCCCGAGCGGCCGTGCGGGACATCGGCCCGGGTGAAGTCTCGATCGAGCCGGCCCTGGCCAAGCTGTCGGTCCTCGGCGTGGGCATGCGGACGCATACCGGAGTCGCCACTCGCATGTTCGGAGCGCTCGCTGCGGAGGGGATCAACATTACGCTGATCAATACGAGCGAGGTTCGCATTAACGTGGCCACCGACATCGGTCGCGGTCGCGAGGGCGAGCTCTGCCTTCGTGGTGCCTTCTCGCTGCCGGAAGACCTGGCGAGCGACAGCGCGACCGCGTAAGGGGGCTGCGCGCTTGCCCGTGCAAGGTCGTACGCTGCGGGTCCTTGCGAGTGCGGTTCCCACAGGGTCTAATCCTGAGGCGTCGCTGATCCCGGCAGCACCCTCGGAGCGACTCAACCCATGCCGCGGTTCATCACTCGAGGCACCATACTCCCCGTCTTTGTACTGACGGGAGCTTTGGTTGCCGCCCCGGTCCGTGGAAACGACGAATTCGCGGTTGAGAAGGGCTTCGCCAGCCTGTTCAACGGCAAAGACTTGACGGGCTGGCGAGTTGGACAGGAACGCCTCGACGGCAAGACGGAAAGCGCCGATGGCCGTTTCAAAGCGCGCGACGGCGTGATCGTGATCCAGGGCGCAAGCCCGATCGAGGACCTCTACACGGTTCGCGAATTCGAGGGCGACTTCGCGCTCCGGCTCGAGTTCCGGGCGTCGCCGCGTGCCAACAGCGGCTTGCACCTTAGAGGCAAGCAGCTCCAGGTGCGCGACTACCCGACCATTGGGCCGTACAAGACGTTGAAGTCTTTCAAGAACGGCGATTGGAATGCGATCGAAGTCACCGTGAAAGGCAATAGGGCGCACTGCACCTGCAACGGCGAAGTTCTGGAGCCCGCCCTGATGGTCCCGGCCAAGGGGGGGATCGGTCTTCAGTCGGAGACCAATCAAATCGAGTACCGCCGTATTCGCATCAATGAATCGCAACGGGCGTCCGACTGAGTCACGACCGGAACCGACGACCATGCCGCTCAAACTGTCCGCCTTCCCGAAGTGCTACCTGGAGGAGATCGCGGGTCACCGGTCGATGTCGGTTTTCGACTGGATCGAGATGGCCCGAACGCTCGACGCCGACGGCCTCGAGATGTACGACGGCTTCTTTACGAGCCTTGACGCCGCATACCTCGACCGGGTGGGCGCGGCGATCCACGGTGCAGGGTTCGCGATGCCGATGCTCTGCTGCTCGCCCGACTTCACGAACCCCGACCCCGACGCCCGCGCCAGGGCCGTCGATCGTGAGGCCGAGCTGATCGCCGTGACGCGCCGGCTGGGCGGTCCGCGGGCGGTCTGCCGCGTCCTCTCGGGTCAACGCTACCCGGCTGTCAGCCGCGCGCAAGGGTTGGAGTGGGTGGCCCGGTGCATCGACCAACTGCTCCCCGTCGCGCGGGAATACGACATCGTCCTCGGGTTAGAGAACCATTACAAAGACGGCTTCTGGCAGTATCCCGAATTCGCTCAGAAGCAGGACGTGTTTCTCGAGCTGCTCGCGGCGATTCCCGACCGAGCGCATTTCGGCGTGCAGTACGACCCCTCGAACGCCATCGTCGCGGGGGACGACCCGATCGCGCTCTTGGAGGCGGTCGCGGACCGCGTGGTGAGCATGCACGCGAGCGACCGATACCTGGCCGAGGGGACGTCGCTGGACGAACTGCGGCAAACGGACGGGACGCTTGGCTACTCGCCTAACCTGCGCCACGGCGTCACGGGGAAGGGGCTGAACGATTACGACGCGATCTTCCGCATCCTCGCCGCGCACGGCTATCGCGGGTGGGTCAGCATCGAGGACGGCATGAACGGGATGGACGAGATGGCGGAGTCGCTTGCGTTCCTCCGCGCCAAGGTGGCCCAGTATTTTCCGGAGGCCTGACGTGCGACGACTGCGGACCGCACTCGTGGGCTGCGGCAAGGTGGGGCAGACCCACGCCCTGGCCCTGTCGTCGTTGCCCGAATCCGAGTTCGTCGCGGTTTGCGACGCCAACCGCGACCGTGCGGAGACCTTCGCCGCTCGCTTCGGTGCCAGCGCTTACACCGACGTGGCCGCGATGGTCAACGGGTCGGGTGTCGAGGCTGTCCTGATCGCCACGCCCCACCCACTCCACGCAGAGGCCGCGGTCCGCGCAGCGGAGGGGGGCGCCCACGTCCTGATCGAGAAGCCGATGGCCGCCACCCTCGAGGATTGCGACGCCATCCTGGCCGCGGCCGGGAAGGCCCGGATCACGCTCGGCGTGATCAGCCAGCGCAGGCTGTACGAGCCGGTCCGGCGGATGAAGCAGGCGATCGACGCCGGCAAGGTCGGCCGCCCCGTTCTCGGCGTCTTTCAGATGTATAGCTGGCGCGACCCAGCCTATTACCAGTCCGACCCGTGGCGGGGAAAGTGGGCCACGGAGGGGGGCGGCGTGCTCGTGAACCAGTCTCCCCATCAGCTTGACCTCTTGATGTGGTTCCTTGGCGACGTCGAGGAGGTCTCGGGCTACTGGGCCAACCTGAATCACCCCCAGATCGAGGTCGACGATACCGCCGTTGCCTCGATTCGCTTCCGGGGCGGTGCGCTCGGGGCGGTCATCACCAGCGTCTCGCAGAAGCCGGGCCTCTTCACCAAGGTCCACGTCCACGGGTCGAACGGCGCTTCAGTTGGTGTCGAGACCGACCGCGGCGCGACCTTCATCGCCGGGGTCTCGGAGATTGCGGAACCCCCGTTGAACGATCTCTGGACGATTCCCGGCGAAGAGCACCTCCTCGCCGGGTTCCAGGAGCAGGACCGGGCGAAGTTCGTGGGCGTCGACGCCGCGAGCCACTACCACGCCCTTCAGATCCGCGACTTCCTCCAGGCCGCGTTGGAAGGCCGTCCGCCTCTCGTGAGCGGTGAGGCGGGGCGCACGGTCGTCGAGCTGTTCACGGCGATCTATCGATCCCAGAACGAGCACAAGCCGATTCGCTTGCCGCTTTGAAGAGTTTTCACCACAGAGCACACAGAGACTACAGAGAGGAAGACCCAGAAATAGGGAAAGCAAGAAGGGAGACTGTGTAAGTACTGAAACATTAATGATTTGGTTGTGCGTTACCGTATTTAGAACAAAAACCATTCTCCTGATTCCTCTCCGCGTTCTCTGCGATCTCTGCGGTGAGATTCACCTCTCACTTCCTCGGTCTTCCTCTCTGTGTGCTCTGTGGTGAAATCCCCGGATTTCGAGGCTTCGCCCGTGAAGATCGTTGGTTTCGAGACCTTGATGGCCAATGCCGGTTTGAGGAACTACCTCTTCGTCCGGCTGCGCACGGACAACGGTCTCACGGGCGTCGGCGAAGCAACGCTCGAGTGGCAGGAGAAGGCTGTCCAGACACTCGCGCACGAGTGGGTCGAGGGTCGGGTCCTGGGGCGCGATCCGTTCGACATCGAGGCTGTGGTCGGCGGGATGGTGCGCGATCAGTACCAGGGCGGCGCGACCGTGATGACGGCCATCAGCGGCGCCGAGGTCGCGATGTGGGACCTCATCGGCAAGGCGTGCGGCCAGCCGGTGTATCGGCTCCTGGGGGGTCGCTGTCACCCACGGCTGCCGGCGTACGCGAACGGCTGGTACGGCGGTGCGCGGGAGCCTCGTGAGTTCGCTGAGCGGGCGCGCGAGGTCGTGGGCCGAGGGTACCGCGCCCTCAAGTTCGACCCGTTCGGCACGGCCTGGAAAGAGATGACGGTCGAGGAGTCGGATAGCGCGGTCGCCCGCGTCGCGGCGGTGCGGCAGGCGGTGGGATCATCGGTCGGCCTGATGATCGAGTTTCACGGGCGCCTCTCGGCAGGTGCTGCGCGGGAGATGATCAACCGGATTGAGCGGTTCGCGCCGGCGTGGTGCGAAGAGCCCGTGGCGCCGGAGTGCCTGGACCTGTTGGCCGAGGTCAAGCGCGGCACGCGCGTACCGATCGCGGCCGGGGAACGCCTTTACACGTTGGCCGACTTCGCTCGGCTGGCGAACCTGCGAGCAGCCGACATCGTGCAGATGGACCTCGCGCACTGCGGCGGCCTCCTCGCGGGCAAGAAGATTGCCGCGATGGCGGCCGTTCAGGACATCCGCGTCGCGCCTCATTGTTCGATCGGACCGGTCGCCCTTGCCGCGTGCCTCCACTTCGACGCTTCGACACCCAACTTCTTCATCCAGGAGGCCTTCGCCGAGTTCGACGTCCCCTGGCGCAACCAATTGGTCAAGGGGTGGAACCCGGTCGTCAACGGTGAGTTCACGCTCCCTGACGGGCCCGGCCTCGGGATCGAGCTCGACGACGAGGTGATCGCAGCCCATCCGTACGTCGCCAACGCGTTCCCGAGTCTCTGGGATGACGCGTGGCTGACCCGATTCACGCAAGACCGGGGGCAGTAAGCCCCGCGTTTCGGACGGAGCGATGCCGTGAAGACCTTTCGGATTGCGCTGACGGGCGATTTTTTGGATGAATCCGGCGCGGTCGCGCAGGGCGACGCGGGGCTCCCGTTGCTTGCAGGCGTCGCGCACGTCGAGCACCACTTCATCCGCGAGCAGGCCCCTACGCCCGGGGATCCGTCGTACTGGGACCGGTACTACTCGCTCGAGGTGACCGCGGACCAAATTGCAGGTGTGCACGGCCTGGTCGTTTTGCGTCCCTATGTCAAGGCCCGCATGTTCGAGCGTGGGGCCGACGACCTCGTCGTGATCGGCCGTTCGGGCGCGGGTTACGACAAGGTCGACGTTGCCGCCTGCACAGCGCACGACGTGGCTCTGTTCAATGCGCCCCGGGCGTTGAACCACTCCACGGCGTCCGCGGCCCTTTTGCTCATGCTGGCCCTCGCGAAGCGGCTCCCCTGGCAGGAGCGGATCACCCGGCAAGGGCGCTGGGACCGGCAGCACGAGGTGATCGGCAGCGAGATCCAGGGGCGAACGCTCGGCATCATCGGGCTGGGCAACAGCGGCCGCGAACTCGCCCGGCTCGTCGCGCCGTTCGCGATGACACTGTTGTCCCACTCGCCGCACGCGGATCCAGCCGAGGCCCTGGCACTCGGCGTGACGCTCACGACGCTCGCCGAGGTGATGCGGCAGTCCGACTTCGTGAGCATCCACTGTCGCTTGGCTCCGGAAACGCGCGGGCTAATTGGCAGGCCCCAGCTCGCCCTCATGAAGCCGACAGCCTGCTTGATCAACGTCGCCCGGGGCGAGAACGTCGACCAGCCTGCGCTCGTCGACGCGCTGCGCTCGCGCGCGATCGCCGGCGCGGGGCTCGACGTCTTCGATCACGAGCCGCTTCCGATCGGCGACCCCCTGCTCGAACTGGACAACGTGATCGTCACACCGCACTGGCTGGCCTCCACGACCGACGTGTGGCAAGCCACGGGACGTGCGATGGCGCTGGGGATGCTCCGCGCGGCACGGGGGCTGGTGCCGGAAGACGTCGTGAATACGGAAGTGCTCGAACGACCCGGATTCCGGGCGAAGTTGGAACGGTTCGCTCGATAGGGCCGGCCATTGCGGGCCCTGCAGAACGAATCAGCCTGCGGGGACTTGCGGAGGGGCACGTACCGATAGATGATCGGAATCGCCGCATACGCCTCTTCGTGCTTGCAACGTCCAATCCGGGAGCCTGCCACATGATCGACGACTCTTCCTCCGTCACGGGACGATCGACTCGAACGACGCGCCGGCAGTTTGCCCGAGCCGTCGGGACAGCCACCGTGCTCACGTTCGGCGCACCGGCGTTGCTGCGTGCGAGGAACCTGAACGAGAAGCTCAACATCGCATGCATCGGAGTTGGCGGCCGGGGCGGTTCGAATCTCGGTGACGTGTCGTCCGAGAACATCGTCGCACTGTGCGACGTGTTTGACGGCGCCGTGGAGCGGGCCGCGGCCAGCCATCCGAACGCGCGACGCTTCCGTGACTTCCGCAAGGTGTTCGAGCACGCGAAGGAATTCGACGCGGTCGTGGTCAGCACGACGGAGCACACCCACGCCTTCGCGACGCTCCCGGCCCTCCAGCTTGGCAAGCACGTCTACTGCGAGAAGCCGCTGACCTACAACATTGCCGAAGCCCGCATCATTCGCGAGGCCGCCGCGAAGGCGAAGGTCGCCACGCAGATGGGGACTCAGATCCACGCGGGCGACAACTATCGGCGCGTGGTCGAGCTGATCCAGTCCGGGGCGATCGGCCCTGTGAGCGAGGCCCATGTGTGGGTGAGCCGAGCCTGGGGGCGCCAGACGCCTGAGGCGGCCGCGCGGGACCACGACATCGTCTCGACGCAGGAACGGCCCGAGGGTTCGTCATCCGTTCCCAGTGGGCTCGATTGGGACCTCTGGCTTGGCCCGGCGCCCGAGCGCCCCTTCCACGAGGTCTACTGGCCCGGGCCGAAATGGTACCGCTGGTGGGACTTCGGCAACGGCACGATGAGCGACCTCGGCAGCCACCGAATCGACCTTCCGTTCTGGGCGTTGAAACTCCAGGTGCCTTTGACCATCGAGGCGTTTGGCCCGCCGCCGCACCCGGAACTTGCTCCCGCGTCGATGCACGTGCGGTACGAATACGGGGCCCGCGGCGATTTGCCGCCGGTGCATCTGACCTGGTACCAGGGCGAAGACAAGCCCGACGCCTGGAAAGACGGCACGATCCCCAAGTGGGGGGACGGAACGCTTTTCGTCGGCAGCAAAGGAATGGTCCTGGCCGATTATGGCCGGCACCTCTTGCTCCCCGAGAAGGACTTCCGCGACTTCAAGCGGCCCGAGCCGTTCATTCCCAAGTCGCTCGGCCATCACGCCGAATGGATCCACGCCTGCAAGACCGGGTCGCCGACGACCTGTAACTTCGAGTACGCCGGCTGGCTTACCGAGGCAAACCACCTCGGCAACGTCGCGCACCGCGCGGGGAAGAAGCTGGAGTGGGACTCGGCCCGGATGTATGCGACCAACGTCCCCGATGCCGAGCGGTTCATTCGGCGCGATTACCGCAAGGGCTGGACCCTCGCCTGAGCACTGGTGGGGCGGGTCAGCCCGAAGGGCGCCAACCCACC
>JARLIH010000179.1 GCA_031291845.1 Isosphaeraceae bacterium
GCCGGTTCCTTCAGACGCTGGGCGGTGAGCTCGTCACGGCCAAGGGGGGGAGTGGGCGCGAGGAGCTCGCCCAGCGCTTGACTGACCCACAGAACCCGCTCACGGCGCGCGTGATGGTCAACCGGATCTGGCAGCAGCACTTCGGTGCCGGGCTGGTGAAGACCGCGAACGACTTCGGCACTCGGGGTACGCCGCCGACTCATCCCGAACTGCTCGACGACCTCGCCGCGCGATTCGTTGCGGGGGGGTGGTCGGTCAAGGCGATGCACCGGCTGATCATGCTCTCGCGGGCCTATCAGCGCAGCAGTGCGGCGGAGCCCGCGGCGGTGACCGCCGACCCCGATAACACCTGGCTCGGCCGCTTCACGCGCCGGCGGCTGAGGGCCGAGGAGATCCGCGACGCGATCCTGCTCTGCAGCGGCGACCTCGACCGTTCGCCCGGCGGGGCGCCTCCGTTCCCCGACCCCAAGACATGGGGGTTCACCCAGCACACGCCATTCTCGGCCGTCTACGACCACGATCACCGTAGCGTCTACCTGATGACGCAGCGCATCAAACGCCACCCGTTCCTGGCCCTTTTCGATGGCGCAGACCCGAATAGCAGTTCCGAGGGACGTCAGACGTCGACGGTCTCCACCCAGGCGCTCTTCTTTCTAAACGACCCCTTCGTGCACGCCAAGGCCGCGCACCTCGCGGGGCGGTTGATGGACCTGGTCGACGACCGGGCCCGGCTCGATCGGTCCTGTCGACTGATCTTCGGGCGGAAGCCGACCGACGTGCAACAGCGCATCGCCGCGCGGTTCTTGGCGGGGTACGAGGCGGGTCTTCCACCGGGTGACCCCCTGGCGCGCGATCAAGCGTCGTGGGCCGCATGGCTCCGGGTCATGTTTGCTTCCAACGAATTCCTTTACGTCGATTGAGGCAGGCCAATGGGCGACTGCGGGCAGGTCGTCGGATCACGACGGGGATTGCTCCGCTCGGCGCTGGCAGGCTCGCTGCTGATGCCGGCCATCTTGCACGAGCTGCTAGCGGAGGAGGATCCGCTCGCGCCCCGGGCGCCTCACTTCGCGCCTCGGGCGAAATCCGTCATTTTTTTGTTCATGAGCGGTGGGGTCTCCCATGTCGATTCCTTCGACCCTAAGCCGCTGCTGACGGCCAATCATGGTAAGTCGATCACGCTCGACCACCCGGAGACGAAGAACCGGCCCGGCTATGAAAAACTCTTCTTGAAGCGGCCCCAATGGGCCTTCCGGCCGCGAGGCAAGAGCGGGATCGAGGTGAGCGACCTCTTCCCGCACGTCGCGGAGTGTGTCGATGACCTGGCCGTCGTCCGGTCGCTCTACTCGGACCACTCGAACCACTACAACGCGACGCTCGGTATGCACACCGGCTCGTTCAACTTTGCCCGGCCGAGCCTGGGAGCGTGGGTGAGCTACGGGCTCGGCAGTCCGAACCGCAACCTTCCCTCGTTCGTGACGATCGCCCCCAAGACGCCATACGCGGGCAGCCAGGTCTGGGCGTCCGACTTTCTGCCGGGGAGCCACCAGGGAACGCTCGTCGTGCCCGGCCCGGAGCCCATGCGGAACGTCCGCCCGCGCGTGCCGGTGGCACTCCAGCGCCAAGAACTGGACGCGCTCGCAGCACTGAACCGCGACCACTTGAAAAGTCACGAGAACGACCCCGCGCTGGCCGCGCTCATTCTCACGTTTCAGACGGCGTTTGGGAGGCAGACCGAAGCGCCCGAAGCGGTTGACCTCTCGGGGGAGTCGGACGAGACATTGAAGCTTTATGGTTTGCCACGCGGCGGAACGAACGGGTTCGCCTGGCAATGCCTCGTGGCGCGGCGGCTGACCGAGCGCGGAGTACGGTTCATCGAGCTGATCGATTCGGGCTCCTCCAACAACTGGGACGCCCACGGCGATATGATCGCCCAGCACGCGCCGCTGGCGAAAAACGTGGACCAGGCGATCGCCGGGTTGCTCATCGACCTCAAGCGGCGCGGGCTGCTCGACGAAACCCTCGTCGTCTGGACGACCGAGTTCGGCCGGACGCCCTTCAACAACAGCGCCGACGCGAAGGGGCGCGAGCACCACCCCTGGGCCTTTTCGTCCTGGCTGGCCGGCGCCGGCGTGCGACCGGGCATCGCGCACGGGTCGACTGACGAACATGGCGTTCGCGTGGCGGAGAAGCCCGTGCACGTCCACGACTTCCACGCGACGATCCTGCACCTGCTCGGCCTAGACCATAAGCGTCTGACGTTCCGGCACGCGGGGCGCGACTTCCGGTTGACGGACGTCAGCGGCCGGGTGGTTAACGAGATCCTCGCGTAGCCCTTGCGGGAACAGCGTCGCGGCAGCCATCGGAGGGAAAACGCAAAAGCGCGATCCGAGAGGCTAGGAAATCGGCGGCGACTCGAGCAGCTCGTCGGCCTGAACAATCGACTCCGCAAGCTTGGCCATCGGCATGCGACGATCCTGGCTCTGGCGCTGGAGCAAGCGGAAGGCCTCGGCCTCGGGCAGATTGCGCCGGGCCATCAGGATTCCCTTGGCTTTCTCGATGAGCTTACGCTCGCGCAGGGTCATTTCGAGGTTGTTCACGTTGTCGCGCAATGATTTGATCTCGCGGGCGCGGGCAACGGCGACCTGGAGGGCCGCATGGAGGCTCGGGCTGGTGATCGGTTTGAGCAGGTAGTAGACGACCCCGTCCTCGACCGCTTGATCGATCAGGTTGGGGTGGCCATGTGCCGTGAGAATGATGACCGGCGTGCCGGGGTCGCGCGCGATCTGCCGGGCGGCTGAGAGGCCGTCGAGGCCAGGCATTTCGATGTCCATCAAGACCACGTCGGGAAGGGTGCGGCGGCAGACTTCGATCGCGTGATGTCCGTCGTGCACGACCGCCACGACGTCGTAGCCCAGCGAATCGAGCTGCCCCTGAATCCCGGCGGCTACGGGCTTCTCGTCATCGGCGATCAAGACCCGGAATGGGCGATTCATGAGAGGCTCCTTGCCCCTCCAGCCAGCGCGGAGTGCGTTCGTCATGGCTCTTGCCGTTCTCCTTCGATTTTTCCCGCTCTCGGCATTGAGGTCCGGCTCGCCGCCCGCGCCCTGGTGGAGAGACGCCAAAAAGTCAACATCTTGACGACTGCCCCTTTCCCCTGCACAATTCGTACCCAAGCTTGGGTCCTTTTTCAATTGTGGCTCACGTCGTGCGTTTTGTCATCCCAGCGGTGTGGAATAAAAGGGTGGTTCCCGTGGCCCGGCACGTGCTCCCGGTCTTGGGTTTTGACGACTTGACCGTCGGCGACGAGTGGGAGAGCCCGCGCCGGACGGTCAGTGAGGCGGATGTTGCGGCATTTGCGGGCCTCTCCGGCGATTTTAACCCGATCCACGTCGACCACGAGTTCGCTCGCCAGAGCGCATTCGGCAAGCCGGTGGCGCACGGTCTGTTGGGCCTTGCCATCGCCTCTGGCTTGGCCTCGAACGCACCGCGGGTTGATACGATGGCATTCCTTTCCATTCTGGAATGGAATTTCATACATCCGATCGCGTTCGGAGACACGATTCATGTGCTGTCTCGTGTCGAAGCGTTGGAAGCCCGAGGCCGTGGCCGGCGTGGGGTTGTAACGTGGGACCGACGGATCGTGAATCAACAGGGAAAGACGGTTCAGCACGGACGTACGCAAACTCTCGTGCGGGCTCGCCGGTCAGCGGGAAACGCGACCGACGCGTCGGAGGCTGCACAGGACGAGTGAGGTTCCCGCACTCTCAGCGTCCGATGCGCGGCATGTTTCGTCCCTGTTCCATCCCCGGCGAGCGTACCCATGACCCGCTACCAGACGGAAATCGTCGTCCCGGCCGACCGCTATGTTGCGCTTCAGTTGCCTCCGGATCTTCCCGAGGGCCGTGCTACGGTCACGGTCGTCGTGCACTCGGCCACGGATTTCCCGGGCTCGGTGCAGGACGAAGACGATGAGAGCCAGGACATCGAGTGGTGGGAAGAGTTCGAAGACGACTACGAACGGGTCGTCTGACCTTCACGCGTTCGATCGCTCTCAGGGCCCGGGCCGCAGCGCGGTGAACATTTCGACCTGGGCGACGATGGCGGGCTCCGTGGGCAAGCGTTCGATGCTGCTGGCGCCGAAGAATCCGGCGATGCCCCGGGTCTTGCGGAAGATTTCCGCGACGTCTTCGGGCTCGGCGATGGGGCCGCCGTGGCAGAGCACGATGATGTCGTCGCGCACCCGACGAGCCGCGTCGGCCATGGCCTGCACGCGCTCGGCAGCCTGGTCGAGCGTCAGCGCCGACTTCGCACCGATCATTCCCTTCGTGGTGAGCCCAACGTGGGGCACGATCAGGTCGGCCCCGGCCTCGGCCATCGCGCGGGCCTCGTCGGGGTTATGCACATACGGGCAAGTCAGCAGTTCCATCGCGCGGGCTTGGGCGATCATCGTGACTTCCCGGTCGAAGCCCATCCCCGTTTCCTCCAGCCCTTGGCGGAAGACCCCGTCGATCAGCCCCACCGTGGGAAAGTTCTGAACGCCCGCGAATCCCGCGTCGCGCACTTCGACGAGGAACCGGCTCATGATGCGGAACGGGTCGGTCCCGCACACCCCCGCGAGTACCGGCGTCCGTTCGACCACCGGCAGGACCTCGCGCGCCATTTCCATGACGATGGCATTCGCGTCGCCGTAGGGCATCAGACCCGCCAGGCTACCCCGTCCTGCCATCCGGAAGCGGCCTGAGTTATAGATAATGATTAGGTCGATCCCCCCCGTCTCCGCGCACTTGGCGCTCAAGCCGGTGCCCGCCCCGCCGCCAATAATTGGCCGGCCCTCCGCAACCTTCTTGCGGAAACGGTTGAGAATTTCCGTGCGCGTCATTCGGAACATGGCTTCATCCTGTCGACTCGATCCCGAGCAGCCCCGCGAGCGTGCGTGCTGCTGCGTCAGCGAATGCCGGGTCGTTAATGTGCTCGTCGCGGCGCTCGATGCGCACCTGGCCAGAATCCGCCAGGCCACCTGCCAGCGCGTCGAACAGGGCGCCGTCGGCTACGGGGTCGTAAAACGGGTGTCCCGGGGCGTCGAGCGCGGAAACTCCTCGCTCGGGGACCATGACCACCACCGGTGCTACGGCCCCGCGCAAGATCGAGGCCATGCGCTTGCCGATCGCCGCGTTCTCCTCCGCCGTGGTACGCATCAGCGTGACCACAGGATTGTGTCGATGAAACTGGCGCGATGCAAACCGTTCGGGGACGGTCTCCCTCGGCCCGAAGTTCACCATGTCGAGAGCGCCCACGCTCACGACCTGTGGAATCCCCTTCCGGACCGCGGCCTCCAGCCGGTCGGGCCCCGCGGACAGGATACCGCCGACGAGCTCGTCGGCCAACTCGGTCGTCGTCAGGTCGAGCAGGCCGGCGATCTGGCCGTCACGCACGAGGCCTTCCATGGCCTGGCCGCCGACTCCCGTCGCGTGAAAGACGAGCACTTCCACCCCGCGGTCCTCGAGTTGCCGCCGCGCCCGGTCGATGCACGGCGTGGTCACGCCAAACATCGTCGCGGCCACGAGCGGACGCTCTGGGGTGGCCGGGGCCTCGCGGCGCCGGAACTTGACCATCCCCGCGAGCGCGTGGGCGCCGTTCGCGAGCGCAACGCGGGTCAGGCGATTCAGCCCGGCGATGTCGGCCACGGGATGAAGCATCAGGATGTCGCTGCCACCGACGAAGGGGCGAGTCTGCCCGCTGGCAAGCGTACTGACCATCACCTTGGGCAGGCCGAACGGCAGCGCACGCATTCCCGCCGTACCGATCACTGTGCCGGCCGAGCCGCCGATACTCAAGATGCCATCAATCCGACGTCTGGACCCAAGGTCAACGACGAGCGCGGCAACCCCGCGCGCGGCCGCCGCCACGGCCTCGCCGCGATCGGCACGACGACCCAGCGCTGCGACCGTGGCCCCGGCGTACCGAAAGACCTCTTCACGACCAATGTCCGGGGCAAAAACAGGCTCCCCGGCCGACCCCGCATCGATGACCACGACCTCGAGGCCTTGCGCGACCAGGAGCTCTCGGACGAAGGCAAGTTCGTGCCCCTTGGTGTCGAGTGTGCCGACGAGGAGGACGAGCATGACGGAGCCGGCTTTCGGTCGTGCGCCAGAGCGTCCCGTTGACTGCGTGACGCGGGGGCTGCATGATGTCGCAGACAGGAAGGTCCAGAGCGGCTTTGCATCGTGATTGAAGCACATCCGCGCTGATTTGCAAAGCCATCTCGTCACGAGAGGGCTGAGTGAGATTCGCCGGCAACGTCTGAGATGGATCAACCTATGAATTCGAACGCGCGTCAGGGTGTCGCCCTTGTCACGGGGGCGGGCCAAGGGATCGGTTTGGGGATCGCCGCAGCGCTTGCCGAGGCCGGCTTTCGGGTCGCGCTGACGGATGTCAACGGGGCGGCCGCCGCACGCTCGGCGGCCGATCTGGCCGAACGAGGTCTCACGACGCTCGGGCTTGAGCTCGATGTCGTCCGGGCCGAGGACTGGGCGCGGAGCGTCGAAGCCGTGACCGGACGTTGGGGCAGGCTCGACGTTCTGGTCAATAACGCCGGGATCAGCCCGCGCGGCACGATTGAGTCGACCGACGAGGCCCTCTGGGACCTCACGCTGGCGATCAACCTGAAAGGTCCCTGGCTCGGGATCAAAACGTGCCTTCCGCGGCTCCGCGAGCACCGTGGAACGATCGTGAACATCGGCAGCACGCGCTCGACCCGGCCGATGCCGGGGTTGTTCCCGTACGTCACCAGTAAGGCGGGCCTGCTCGGTCTCACGCGGCAGGTCGCCGCGGAATGTCTGCCGTACGGGCCCACGTGCAACATGGTGGCCCCAGGCTGGGTCGATACACCGGGCGAGCGCGTGATTCAAGCCGCACACGGGCGCCCGGACTTTCCCGAGGGCGTGCGCAACCTGACGACCTCGGAAGAGGTCGGCGCTGCAGTCGTGTACCTTGCCTCTGCCGCTGGGCGGAAAGTCAACGGCGTGATTCTTTACCTCGACTCGGGCCTGCACTTGGCCGACGACGCCGGGATGGTCTACCTGCCCGACGAAGTCCGCATCCGCTACCACCAACCCCAAGGGGAACCCGGCCGTGCCTGAATTCACCTACTGCCTGAACACCAGCACGATTCGCCCGACACCCCTGCTCGAGAAGCTCCGCCTGGCCGGGCGCGCAGGCTACCAGGCGATCGAGCCGTGGAACGACGAAGTGAGTGACTACCTGGCGGCGGGCGGCTCGATGGCCGAGCTGAGGTCAGCCCTCTCCGACGCGGGCCTGAAGGTTGTCAGCGTGATCGCCCTGCACGGTTGGATCACGGCCGAGGGCGACGAGTACACGCGCGTGCTCGACGATTGCAAGCGACGTATGGCGCAGGCGGCCGAGTTGGGCAGCCCCTATATCGTCGCTAGCCCCCCCATGGAAGTGGTGGACCTGGAC
>JARLIH010000180.1 GCA_031291845.1 Isosphaeraceae bacterium
GCGCGGGGATTGGGGGCTCAAACACGCCCCCGCGGGCGGGGGGGGGGGGGGGGTGGTGAGCCCAAACCCCCCCCCCCCGACGCGCAAGCAAGTGGTCATTGAATACAGCCGCACATTGCCCGATTCGGTCGATCCATCCCGGGCCTATCAGAGCGTGAAGTGGAACGTCTTCACGGCCAAGCGCCAGACCCACCACCCGAAGGTATAGGTCCCGCCATCGATTTTGGCGAACCCCCGTAGACCGGGCTGGAGCTTGAGGTCAGAGTTGTCGATCGGGATGATCACTTCGTAAACAGCGGTGATCGGCTTGGCCGCCCCGGTCTTCTCGTCCTGTTTGGTCGCGATGTCGCCTCCGGCAGCGTTTGAGAGCTCCGGCGGGACCTCTTCGCGGTTGCGCCTGGCGACTTCGCCGACGTAGCTCTTCCAGGTAATTTCGGAATCGCCGTAGATCTTGACCCACGCCCGGCGGTTCACCGCGATGAGATCAATGTCCCCCTGGTCGAGGATCAGGTGCGCTTCGAGCTTGTGCGGGTCGCCAACCTCACAGAACGGCTTGCCCGGCTTGACGTACATGCCGATCTTTTCCCGGTGCGGCATGCCCATGACCTGACCGTCGCGCGGCGCGTAGAGGTTCAGCTTGCCGATCTGTTCATTGAGCTTGGTGATGACCGGCTCGAGCTTCGCGACCAGCTCTTCGTGCTGTTTCGCCTGGGCGCGACTGCCAAGGTCGGGGAGCTGGCCGAACCAGGCGGCTTTCGCGAAACTGACTTGTGACTGTTCCTGGTTCGTCGCGCGCTCGCGCAGCTTTTCGGGATTCGAGAGCGTCGCGATCAGGTCCCCTTCCTTGACCCACTCTCCGTCCTTCACGTTGATCTCGACGAGACGGCCGGGGACTTCGGCATAGATCTCGGCGGGCTTGGCCGCAGTGAGCACAAGCGTCCCCTGGACCCGAAACGGGGTGGGGATCAAGAGGATTCCGGCGACGATGGCCACGGCCACCGCCACGAAGCTGGCCGCGCGTGCCTTTTTCACCTTACGCATCCTCCCAGGCGTTCTCACGAACTTGAACATCTGATAGAGCGGCATCACCACGAGCGGGACGAGCGAACCGACCGCCATCATCGCACTGATCGAGCCGAGCTTGTACGGCTGCAGAAACTTGTAGAGGAAGAACAGAATGCTGAACGTCACGACCCAGCGATACAAATAGCTGGCCACCGCGTACGTCACGAACAAGAACCGGCGCGAGCGGGGCATGTAGCTCTGCACCGGGACTTCCAGCCCGAGCACCTTCTCCTGGATGAGGTAGGAGAAGAACTGGCTGCTCTTGATCCGCAGGTTCGGGATCTCGAGCCAGTCGGCCATGACATAGTAGCCGTCATACCGCAAGAGCGGGTTCGCGTTGAACAGGATCGTGTTGACCGAACAAATGAACATCGTCGCCATCGCCAGGCTGTTCAAGAGCCCCGGCTCGCTGTAGAACCAGACGAAGGTGGCGATGCTTGCGAGGAAACATTCGACATAGATGCCCGCGGCCGAGATCCAGATCCGTTTCCATTTGTTGGGCAAGAGCCAGCTATCGGTCACATCGCAATAGAGGGCCGGCGTGAGCACGAGGAACAGCATCCCCATCTCGTGCACTTCGCCGCCGAAATGTTTGGCCGTGAGGCCGTGCCCGAACTCGTGAATGACCTTCACGACCGCCAGGCTGCACCAGAACGCGGCGATCGTGCGCAGGGTGAAGAAGCTCTGGAACTCGGGGAGCTTCGAGCTGAAGTCGGTCCACTGGCTGGCGACCAGGGTGATGGCCGCGAGCATCATGCCCACGCTGAAGGTCACGAAGTACGTGGTGTAGATCCAACGGAAGTAGGGGTACATCCCCGTGAGCAGCTTTTCGGGGTCGATGATCGGGATCTTGATGTAGAGGATATTGGCGAAGAACTGCCCGACCTTCTTCCACCGGTTCTTGCGCCGGCGGCGGATGAGGACCTTCGCCTGCTCAGGCGTGTCGAGCTGGGCGATACCCGCCTCGTGCAACTGGGCGACGAAGCGGGTCAGGTCCTCGATCGAGATCGTCTGCGGGCGGTATTTGCGCTCGAACGCGCGCTTGACGTCCTGGAGGTTTGTCTTGCCGTCGAGCTGCTGGAGCAGGAAATACTCCTCGGACTTGAACCGGAAGTACTTCAGACCGATGGGATCCTTGACGACGTAGTGCGTCATCCCCTCGTAGAACTGCGGTTGGACGATGAGGTCGGGCCGGAGCTTGACGATCAGGTGCTCGGCAGCCTGCCCCATGGGCATCACGGGAGCGAGTGACGGAGCGGAACTCATGGGACGGCGACCCTCACATCAAGCTCGATACACCGGAACTCTTGAACTTCATGCCTTGATCGCGGCGGCCGAGACGACCGCCGCGCACCGTCGACAAATCGGCGCCGGCGCTCAGCGGTCCACGCCAATCCGCGCTCCCACGGCCGGCGCGGGCGCCGCGGCGGCCCCTTCACCGGTAAGGAAGATGGTCATTGTGGACCGAAAACCGGGACGCAGCTCGTGCGTCGGGTTCTCGAAATCGGCGTAGACGCGCACGGCGGTCTCGGCAACGGGCTGGATCTGCGGGTCGACGAACGTGATCTTGCCGACGAACCGTTTCTGCTCGATCGGCTGCTTCTCACCGCGTGCTCCTTGCAGCCGGAGCTGGAGCTCGACCCGCTGCCCTTCCTTGACCCGCGAGGCGTATTCGAGTGGTACGTAGGCCCAGGCACGGAGCTTGTTGAGGTTGCCGAGGCGGACCACGGCTTCGTTGGCCCGCACGCTTTCGCCGGGGTGCTTCATGAGCTCGTAGATCACGCCGTCGAACGGAGAGGTGATCTTGTGCTCCTCGAACGTTCGCTCGGCGATGGCCAGTTCGGCCTTGTTCAACTCGACCTGTTCCACGGCCTCGGTCTTCATCGCGTCGGCGACTTCGAGCTCAGCGACGTTCTTGGCAACCTCTTCCTTCGACACGTAGTCAATGCCGCGCTTCAAGAGGTTCTGGCTCCGCGCGAGGACCGACATCGCCAGGTTCCTCTGGGCCTCCGCCTTCAGGATTGCCCCGACGTTCTTGGCAGCGATCTTGGCCTTGGCCACGGCCAGCTCGGCCATCCGGTCGTTGAGCTTGCCGATCAGCCCCCCCTTCTGCACCTCGGCGCCGATCTCGAGCTCCATCTTCTCGATGACCCCCTCGCGGAGGGCGGCGACGTCGGCTTTCTGGATCCACTCGAGCGTGGCGGGCTCTTGCAGGACAAGCACGTCCCCCGCGCCGGCCGGTGTCCGTCCGGACGGCGTCGGGTTCTGAGCGAGCGAGGCGGCCGACAGCAGGGCTAAGAAGCCGGCGGCCAGGGCGGCGACTTTCTTCGGGACAATCATCGGCGAGGCTCCGGTACGTGCGTGTAGGGGGAGGGCCGGCCTGCGCCGGCCCAGGGATCGGCTTGATTACTTCAGGAACGGCCAGCGGAACAGCACGGTCTCGTAGAACACGTGGACGACGTCGCGAAGCAGCACGTAGGCCAGCCGCGCCTTACCGCAATCGACCCGCGCCCGGACCTCGGCCCCAGGGCGAAGCGACTGGTTGCGCGTCAGGAAGTCGCGCTTCACCGCGTCGCTGAAGCCGACCGTCACCTTCACGACGTGCTTCTGCTCCACCAGCTCCGCCTTCGAGGCGATCCGCCGGACGAAGCCCGGGTAGCGGTGCTCGGGATCGGTGGCCGTGACGAAATAGGCCGACAACACGGAGCCCGGGGGCTTCTTACCCGACTTGATGTCGGCTTCCAGCTTTTCCTGGGCTTCGAGGATCGGCCCCATGTCGTCATCGGGGACGTCGACTTCGAGCACCCACTCGCCGTCGGTGTTGGCAACTGTGACCAGTTCCTGGCCGATCTCGACCGGGCGGCCCTGCAGGTTCTTCCTCACTTCCCACGTGGTGACGATCCCATCGTAGGGCGAGATGACCGGCATCAGGGCCAACTGCTCTTCGATGATCCCAATCTGCTCCGTCGCGCTCTTGGACTTGATCTGCTCCTCCGAATAGCGTGCCTGGAGCTGCACGATCTCGTCGGGACGCAGACCCGCCGACTGGCGAATCTGCGACATCAGGTGGTCCGCCTGCGTGATCGACTGCGACTTCTCGGCGATGAGCTTCTTGTGTTCTCGCTCCAGCTCCTTGCTCGAGAGCCGGACCAGAAGATCTCCCTTGCTGACGTGCTGACCATGCTCGACGGCGACTTCTTCAACAATCCCGGGGACGGGCGCGTACGTGATGCGCCGTTGCTCGGGCTGCAGGGCGCCGCGGCCCTCGATCGTGAGCTTCCAGGGCACGAACGCGAGCACGCCGATCAGGGCGACGATCGCGAGCAGCACTGCCACGATCTTGGCCAGGGTCCGCCCGCGGAAGAACCGCCAGGGGGAGCCCATGGTCTTGAGCAGCGGCAGCAGGAAGATCTTGTCGTGCTCTTGCGCGTTCCAGAGCGCCGTCGACGCGTGCCGCGAGACGACCTCCGTTCGCGCATGCGCGTCGGTCGAGGCGAGCTCGTCGCCGATTTGCTCGGCCACGAGGCAGCCGAAGGGGATCTTTTCCTTCTGCTGGTTCGGCTCGGCCGGCTCAACCTCGGGGCGATGCAAGAGCGTGATGATGACGGCCTTCGAGCCCGACTCGTCGACGTACACTTCGAGCGCGTCGCGGATGTCGGGGGCGAAGCCCTCGGTGTTGCCCGTGTAGATCAGATCCTCGCCCGAGCGGATCACGACCTTGCAGAGCCGGTTCAGCTCGCGGATCAGGTTCGAGCGCTGCTCGACGACCTCCTGGCCGCTGACGGCCTCGACGAGGACCCGGCCGCCGATCTTGAGCGCGACGCTCAAACGGTCGCACCCTACGAGCCGCTTGCCGTCGTTGGCGACGGCGTAGGCGGTCTCCTTCAGATCGAGCGAGCCGTGGATCTGGTGGGTGAACCCTTCAAGCTGGTTCCAGAGCCGCTGCTGCGACATCATCTGTCGCATCTGGCGGTTCTTGAGGTAGGTTGCGGCGAGGTCGCAGAGGTCGCTGACGAACCGCAGCGTGCTCTTCTGCGTGGCCGCGCGCCGGCTCGGGTCCATCAAGATTTCGATGAGCCCGACGACCTGCTTGTCGACGACGAGCGGCGCGATGATCAGCGCGAAGCCGGTCGGGTTGCCCGCGTTCGGCACTCCTTCGACCGTCGCGCCCGGCGGAATGACCTGGGCCTGCGACGCCTGGATCATGCACCCGAGCAGCGCGTCGTGCGGCTGCGTGCGCACGCGGCCGTCGAGCAGGCCGGTCAGCCGGAATTCCAGTTGGTGCTGGAGCTTCAAGCTGCCGCGGCCGTCGAGCAGCCAGAACGCGCCGCCCGAGGCCGCCACCGCGGCGACCGCGCGGTTGAGGAACTCGACGTAGAACTCGTTCGGCTGGATGTCCGACTCGGCCAAATCGGCGATTTCGGCCACCAGCTTGCGGATTTGGTTCTTTGTCTGCTCGAGCAGACCTGGGTCGATGGTTTCTTCCGGCATGGTGGTTCCGGGTGTTGGGCGCCAGGAATCCGATTCGCCTCGCCGGCCGCCGCGCGTCGCCCCCGACGCGCAGCGCGTGCGGCACATCCTCAACGGGACCACCACAATCCCGAACTTCCCGCATTTTTTCTTGGCCGCCGTCACGCGCCGTAGTAGAGCCGGCAATGGCCGGCCCTGCAGGGATCGTGCCCACGCGCCGGGCGCCGACCCAAATACGAAGAGCCCAAGGCGCATCGCCTTGGGCTCTCGCTGCATCAATCCGCAAGCATCCGCGATTGGCTTACTCGACCACGCCCACGGGGCCGCTGGGGCCGCGGCCGGGCGCGGTGAACTGCGGCTGCTGCTGCTGTACGGCGCCGGCGCGACGGCGTACGTCGAGCTCGATGGCGCCAAAGGTCCCCTCGTGGCGCTGGATGGTCATCCCGAGTGCCGTGAGGAGCCGCTTGGCCGTGTAGAAATTCATGACGATCCGCTGGTTGGCCTTCACATCCTGGCGCCCGGTGGCGAACGGTTGCGGGTTCAGGCCGAAGTCGAGGATCACTTCTTCGGGGGTGGCGGTCACACGGCAGAAGTTCGAGTAGGACGGTAACGTGCTGGAGTCGTCAACGTGAACTTCTGTTTGCTGCGCGGCATCGTGGGTTTCGGCCATCTCATTCTCCCTGGGTAGGTCGCCTCGCCCCGCCGACAACATGCCGGCGGTTGTGTCTGCGTCGTGTTGGGACGCGGGACGTCAGTACGAACGGGACATGTTGTTGCTGAGTTTTCCCGAAGCCTGCCGCTGGATCATGCCGTTTTTCCACTGA
The DNA here is from genome assembly GCA_031291845.1 of Isosphaeraceae bacterium. Classification (GTDB taxonomy): domain Bacteria; phylum Planctomycetota; class Planctomycetia; order Isosphaerales; family Isosphaeraceae; genus DAIDJG01. The sequence continues at coordinate 6,360 of JARLIH010000180.1, forward strand.
TTACCGATTCCACAAGGCGATCGAGCTCCGCCAACGTGCGCGAGGTCGCACCGTGCTGTGCCAGCACGTAGGCGCGGCCCGCCGCACCGCGGGCCGCTGCGGATTCAGGGTCCTTTAAGTCGTCGATGACCGCCGTGGCAAGCTCTTCGGGCCCGGCAATTTGGCGAGCACCGTTGACGGAGAGGAGCTGCTCGACCGTTTCACGGAAGTTCTCCGTAAACGGGCCGAACAGAACGGCGGCCCCGAACGCGGCGGGCTCCATCATGTTTTGTCCCCCGCGGCCGGGTGCCAGGCTCCCCCCCACGAACGCGATGTCCGCGAGGCCCCACACGGCGGCGAGCTCGCCGATCGTATCGACGAGGATGACCGGCGGTCGGGCGCCCCCGCGCGGGGCGACCTGGTCCTCACTGCGGCGGACGACCGTTTCGCCCTGCTCCTCGAGCCACGCCGCGACCTTGTCGAACCGGTTCGCGTGCCGAGGCACAATGATCAGGCGCAGACGGGGGTGCTGCTTCCGCGCGGCGCGGTAGGCCGCCAGGGCCGCGGCCTCTTCCCCGTCCATCGTACTGCCGGCCACGAACACGACGTCGGCCGGCGCGAGGCCCAGAGCCCGGCGCAGGGCCAGCGTCTGCGGGTTGTCCCGATCGCTCTCCAGGCCGTCGTACTTCACCGAGCCCGTCACGCGGACCTTCGGGCTCGGCACCCCGAGGTCCACGAAGCGCGCGGCGTATTCCTCGGTCTGCACGGCCACCGCATCCAGGCGCCGGAGCGTGGAGCCGAGCGGCCCGCGCAGGCGGCGGTAGCCGCCGTGGCTGCGACGGCTCAGACGGCCGTTGATAATCGCCACGCCGGCCCCCGACCGCTTCGCTGCGCGGATCAGGTTGGGCCAGAGCTCCAGCTCCACGAGCGCAAGCACGGACGGACGAAGCCGCGCGACGGCCCGGCGGGTCGACCAACTGAAATCGAGCGGGGCGTAGAACGTGACCAGGTCGGGATAGGTGCGACGCGCGACCGTGAGGCCCGTCGGCGTCGTCGTCGACACGACGACGTCCCAGCCAGGGCGCCTGCGCACCAGTTCGTGCAGGATCGGCTTGAGCAGCAGCACCTCGCCGACGCTGACCGCGTGGAACCACAAGCACGGCCCGTCCCCAATGCGCCTGGGAGCCCGGCCGAGCACTTTTTCCGCCCACCCCTGGCGATACTTGCCGGCGTGGATCGCCCGGAAGATCAACAACGGAGCGCAGGCGAACAGGATGGAGAGGTAAATCACGTTGAGCACGATCGGCATCGGGAGGGAATCCTTTCCCGGACCGGTACCTTGCGGGACGCCGCCGTCCCGATCAAAGAGTGTCTGACGCCTGCAAGCCGCGTGCCTTGCGCGGGCTCATCGCGCTGGGCGAACCGCCCGCCGGGGCCGGGCGGCCGCGAACGGGGCAACCGAGTTTTGAGACTAACTCATGAAGGAGAAAAGGGATCGGCACCCTGGGACGGCGCCGGGCCCGTCGCTGCGAGGGCCGTCAGACGGCGCCGCGAAAGCGCTTCGACCGTTAGAATGGATCGGTTGCGGCGGTCTTTCGCATGCAGCACGATTTGAACTTTTTACCCGAACCGCACGGGCAAGGGTCGTTTCGACCCACCTTTTTGCCAACGTTGCGGAGCGGCTCATGCTTGGTCTCGCCCCCTTGCTGGCTCGCGGCGATGGCGGCCTCCTGCTGGGCCCGGATCCCCGTGCCCCCTGGCGCGCTCGGCTCGGACGGCGGTGCCTCGTGGATCGTCTGCGCCCGGTCGAGCTGCCAGCGGGCCCCGAGGTACGAGAGGAACTCGGGGTCGAACTGCTCGACCCGCAGCACCAGGTCGGTCACCTTGTCGCCAACGCCCGACCACATTTCGGAGAAGATCTTCATCCCCTCGCGCTTGTACTCGACCTTCGGGTCGATCTGGGCGTATCCCTGCAGGCCGATCGAGCTGCGCAGGTGGTCCATCGCCCGGAGGTGCTCCATCCAGCTCCCGTCAACGATCTGGAGAAGGACCATCTTCTCCATCTCCCTCATTTCGGGGCGATGGCGGGCGTCGAGCGCGTCCGCGAGGCGCTCGCGGGTCTCGGCCCTCGGCAGCCGTGCCAGTTCCTCGGCGGTCGTCTCGACGCCCAGCTCCTGGCGTGCCCAGACGGCGAGCTCGGCGATGGCCGAGGCGTCCGGCGGAGGCGTGGGCTTCCCGGGCACGGGCGCGGGGCCGTAGGCGGCCTCGACCCGCTTCTCCAGCTCGTCGGAGAGCCGGGCCCCCTGGTACTGCTTGCGCGCCACGCCCAGCAGTAGCGCTTCGATTTCCGGGCGCAGGAGGGGCTGGAGCTCGCCCGGGTCGATCACCTGGTGGAACCGCTCCGAGGCCCACGCGGCCAGTCCCTCACGGTCATAACGCGGGCCGGACGCCTGCGAGCGTTCCTGGAGGTAGCGGGTCATGCCCACGCGAATGGGGAACTCCGCTTCCTTCTGGCCGTAAAGCTCGCGGACGCGGGCACGGATGCGCTCCGAGACCTGGTCCTTGGGCAGGCCGGCCCACTCGGCCGCGTCGACCGCGATGCCGAACTTGTGGTGCAGCCAGCCGGCCAAGGAGCGGCGGCCCCAGTCGTCCTGCAAGAACTCCCGGGCGGGGGTCAGGTCGACCGCCTGGATCGCGGCGACGGCCTTCTCGACCAGGAACTCCTCCAGGTCGTCGCGTCCGAACTCGAACTCGTCGCGGTCGTACTTGGCGAAGCGCCTGAGGTCCTTGTCCTTGAGGTTCAACCCATAGCGCGTGTTGGCCCAGGTTACCAGCGACTGCCAGGTCCACTCGGAGGGGTCGGCGTCCGCGGGGAGGTTTTCCTCGACGGCCTCGCGCACCAGGTCGGTCGCCTGCGACTCGGCCTGATGTTTGGCCTCTTCCTCGGCCACCTCGTACTCTTTGCCCTTGAAGTCGCGCGCGTTCAGCTCGACCCCCAGGCGCTGACCGCTCCAGTCGGCGAAGCTCGCCGGGCCGTAGTCCTCGGCGAGGAACCGGGCGACGGCGTCGCGCACCTGGCTGTCGATCATTTCCATGATCGCGTCCTTGGGCGGCATGCCGTCCAGGAGCCGCTGGCGGAACGAGTAGATCCGCTTGCGCTGCTCGTCCATGACCTCGTCGTATTCGAGTAGGTTCTTGCGGGCGTCGAAGTTCCGTTCTTCGACCTTCTTCTGCGCCCCTTCGATGCGCTTCGAGACCATGCGGTGCTCGATCGCCTCACCGTCCTCCATACCGAGGCTTGCCAGGACGCGCGAGACCCACTCGCCGGCGAACTTGCGCATCAGGTCGTCTTCGAGCGACAGGAAGAACTTCGACGACCCCGGGTCTCCCTGCCGCCCCGCGCGGCCGCGGAGCTGGTTGTCGATGCGGCGGCTTTCGTGCCGCTCGGTGCCGACGATGTGCAGGCCGCCGAGCCCGGCGACCTCGCGTCCCTCGACCTTCATCGTGGGCTCGTACTTCCCGACGGCCTCCGCCCAGACTTGGGGGGGCACTTCGAGACGAGTCGGGTAGAGCGGCTGACCGTCCTCGTCCTTCAGAACCTTCAGGTCGGCCCAGGCCATGAACTCGGGGTTGCCCCCCAGGATGATGTCAGTGCCGCGGCCCGCCATGTTCGTGGCGATCGTCACCGCCCCCTTGCGACCGGCCTGCGCGACGATCTCGGCCTCGCGCTCGTGGTACTTGGCGTTCAGAACCTGGTGCGGGATACCGTGCCGCTTGAGCAGCTCGGACAGCTCTTCCGACTTCTCGATCGACGTCGTGCCGACGAGAATCGGCCGCCCCGTGGCGTGGATCTCGCGGATCTCGTTGATGATCGCCCCGACCTTCTCGCGCTCGGTGCGGTAGATCAGGTCGTTGAAGCTCATCCGGGTCAGGGCCCGGTTCGTGGGGATCGCGATGACGTCGAGCTTGTAGACCTTGTAGAACTCGTTCGCCTCGGTCATCGCGGTGCCGGTCATCCCCGAGAGCTTCTTGTAGAGCTTGAAGAAGTTCTGGAGGGTGATCGTGGCCAGCGTCTGGTTCTCTTCCTTGATCCGGACCCGCTCCTTGGCCTCGACCGCCTGGTGCAGCCCGTCCGACCACTGCCGGCCGGTCATCAGGCGGCCGGTGAACTCGTCGACGATCACGATCTCGCCGTTGAGCTCGACGTAGTCACGGTCTTTCTTGTAGAGGTGGTGGGCCTTGAGCGCGTTGTCGATCAGGTGCGGCCACTCCATGTTGCCGGGAGTATAGAAGCTTTCGAGCCCCGCCAGCCGCTCGGCCTCGCGGATCCCCTCGTCGTTGAGGTGGCAGGTCCGCTCCTTCTCCTTGACCTCGAAGTGCTTGTCCTTCTGGAGCAGCCGCGCGATCCGGTCGGCCTCGGCGTACTTGCGCACGTCGTCGAAGGCGGGGCCCGAGATGATCAGGGGCGTACGCGCCTCGTCGATGAGGATGCTGTCGACCTCGTCGATGATCGCGTAGTGGAGGATCCCCTGCGCCTGCTGCTCGCGCGTCGGCTTCATGTTGTCGCGCAGGTAGTCGAAGCCGAACTCGTTGTTGGTGCCGTAGGTGATGTCGCGCCCGTAAATGTCCTGGCGCTCGGTCGAGTCCATGTCCGACTGGATGGCGCCGACGGTCATGCCGAGCCCCTGGTAGAGCGGGCTCATCCACTCGGCGTCGCGGCGGGCGAGGTAGTCGTTGACCGTGACGACGTGGACCCCCTGCCCCTCGAGCGCATTGAGGTACGCGGCGAGCGTGGCGACGAGGGTCTTGCCTTCACCGGTCACCATCTCGGCGATGTTGCCGCCGTGCAGCACCATGCCGCCCATGAGCTGGACGTCGTAGTGCCGCATCTTGAGGTACCGGCGACCTGCCTCGCGGCACGCGGCGAACGCCTCGGGCAGGAGGTCGTCGAGCGTCGCCCCCTGCGCCAGCCGCTGGCGAAACTCCGCCGTCTTGTCCCGCAGCGCCTCGTCGGAGAGCGCCTGCATGGCCGGCTCGTAGCTGTTGATCTTTTCCACGATCGGCCGCATGCGACGGATCTGGCGCTCGTTCGAGTTGCCGAACAGCCGGATCAAGCCCTCCGAAACGCCTTCGGAGAACTGCGTCATCGCGTCCGTCGTCTTGTCCCAAAGCTCGTTCAGCAGTTCCATTGCCATGGTCGCGGTCGCCCCAACCGTAGCGCTTGCCACGCAGGAAGTTCGTAAAAAGACCTATCTTAAATCACCCCATGGCGATCGGTCAAGCCGACCGCCCTGCCGCAGCGCGGCCGGCAGCCAGACTTGCCTCCGCAGATTAATGGACATCCTTTCGCCCCGAATTCGCCGCCGTGAACGGAAACGCTCGGGTCTGAGGTCGAAGCCGCAGCCGCACGGCCGTACAATGGGACTGCGTTCTGTAGGATGGGTCGGCCCCGACGGGTGCCAACCCACCACGCGCCCTCGGACGCCCCGGACCGTAAACGGCCGGTTGCCACCTCGTCGGGGGGCCGACCCGCCCCACGAGAGGTCACAAGAGGCGCCGATTTCTGCGCAACTTCCCGTGGTGAGGAGACTTCTGTTTTGGCGGAGATCGTCGCGACGGCCCCGCGCCGGCTGATCGTTCTGGGAAGCGGCACGTCCACCGGCGTCCCCGTGCTCGGCTGCGACTGTCCGGTCTGCTCCTCGGACGACCCGAGGAACCGAAGGACGCGCCCGAGCGTCCTGTTCCAGTTCCCCCGAGGGAACCTGCTCGTCGACACCACGCCCGAAATGCGCATCCAGCTCCTCCGCGAGCGTGTGGGACTGGTCCACGCGATTGCGTACACGCACGCGCACGCCGATCACCTCTTCGGTCTCGACGACGCGCGGCTGTTTCCGAAGTACCTCGGCGGGCCGGTGCCTGTCTATTGCGAGGCCGAGACCGAGGCCAGCATCCGACGCGTCTTTCATTACGCGTTCCAGGAGCGCACGGCCCAGTTCCCGGCCGGCTTTCTGCCGAAAATGAACTTCGAGCGGGTTGTACCGGGGACCCGGTTCGACGTGCTGGGCCAGTCGATCCTGCCGATTCGGCTGGAGCACGGCCGGATGCCGGTGCTCGGGTTCCGTGTCGGGGGGCTGGCTTACTGCACCGACGTCTGCAGGATTCCCGACGAGAGCTGGCCGCTCCTGGAAGGCCTCGACGTTTTGCTGCTCGATGCGTTGCGCTACGAGCCGCATCCCACCCACTTCAATCTCGAGCAAGCGCTCGCGGTCGTAGCGCGGCTGAGGCCGCAACGGACGTACTTCACACACATCTCGCACGGCTTCGACCACGGCCCGGTGGAGTCGAGCTTGCCGCCGCGGGTGTTCTTGGCCTACGATGGGCTCGCGCTGGAGTTTTGAACCGCATCGCGGGAGCCGTCGCGCCATGTCCCTGGATCCCTTTCTCGTCTCGCGTCTGGCCGCGCACGGGCAAGAGCACCTGCTTCGGTTCTGGAAGGACCTGGACGAACCCGCGCGAGAGCGCCTCCTGGCCGACGTGCGGAGCATCGACTTCGGCGAGCTCGAGTGCCTCGTAGCCGCACTCGTGCGGGACGACGAGACGAGCGTCCCGGATGCCGAGCGGGTCGCGCCGATCGACGTATTCGGGCTCCCTCGGACCGACGCCGAGCGGGTCGAGCGGCGGCGGGCGGCGGAAGCGGGCGCGGCGTTGCTCGCGGCTGGAGAGGTCGGCGTGGTGCTCGTCGCGGGGGGCTCCGGGACGCGTCTGGGATTCGACGGCCCCAAGGGGACGTACCCCATCGGCCCGGTCACGGCCGCCAGTCTGTTCCAGATCCACGCCGAGAAGATCGTCGCCCTCGGCCGGCGGCACGGTAAGCCGTTGCCGCTCTACGTCATGACGAGCCCCGAGAACCACGAGGCGACCGTCCGCTTCTTCGACGAGCACCACCGCTTCGGACTCAGCCACGTCCGCTTCTTCGTGCAGGGGCAAGTCCCCGCGGTCGATCGCGCGACGGGCAAGGTACTGCTGGCCGAGAAGGGACGGGTCGCCCTCAGCCCCGACGGCCACGGCGGCACCCTCACCGCGCTCGCCGCCCCCGCGCCCGACGGAGGACCGAGTTGCCTCGACGAGATGCGCGCGCGGGGCGTGCGCACGCTGTTCTACTTCCAGGTCGACAACCCCCTCGTCAAGATCGCCGACCCCGCGTTCCTCGGCCTGCACCGGCTGGCCAACGCTGAGATGTCGTTCAAGGTCGTCGAGAAAGTGACTCCGGAGGAGAAGGTCGGCGTGGTGGTTCGCGTCGACGGCAAGCCCCAGGTCATCGAGTATTCTGACCTCTTCCCGAAGCTCGCCGAGCTCGCCGAGAAGCGGGCCCCGGAAGGGAACCTGGAGCTCTGGGCCGGTAGCATCGCGATCCACGTCCTCGAACGCTCCTTCATCGAGCGGCTCCTCGGCGCACATGCCCTGCCGTTCCATCGAGCCGTGAAGAAAGTGCCGTATGTCGACGAATCGGGCAAGAAGGTGGAACCCACCGCGCCCAATGCGGTGAAGTTCGAGCGGTTCATCTTCGACGCCCTGCCCCTGGCCCAGCGATGGACCCTCGTCGAGACCGACCGGGCCGTGGAGTTCGAGCCGCTCAAGAACGCGACCGGCCCCGATTCCCCCGCCACGGTCCGCCAGCGCATGAGCGACCTGTTCGCGGGCTGGCTCGAGCGCGCGGGGGCGTCCGTCGCGCGCCGGCCCGACGGCTCGGTCCCGTTCGGGATCGAGATCAGCCCGCTCTTCGCCCTCGACGCGGCCGAGCTCAGGGACAAGCTCGAACCCGGCCGGGTCGTGGACGGGCCGCTCTACCTCGGTCCCGATGAGATGCTTTTGCCCCGCTAGCGGGAGAACGGATTCGCCATGCTGCACGCCGTCGTGATGGCCGGGGGGAGCGGCACCCGGTTCTGGCCCAAGAGCCGCCGCCATTCGCCCAAACAGCTCCTTCGCCTGTTCGGCGACGCCACGATGCTCCAGCAAACCGTGGCGCGGATCGCCCCGCTCGTCCCGCCCGAGCGCACGCTCATCATCACCGGCGCCGACCAGGCCGAGGCGGTCCGCGAGCAGCTCCCGGATCTGCCCCGCGAGAACGTCGTCGCCGAACCTTGCCCGCGCGACACCGCGCCTTGCGTCGGTCTGGCCGCACAGATCGTCGCGCGGCGGGACCCCGACGGTACGATGATCGTCATGCCGGCCGACCATGTCATCCAGCCCGCCGAGACCTTCCGCGCCACTGTGCGTGCCGCGCTGGCCGAGATCGACGCCGACCCGACCACGTTCATCACGTTCGGCGTCAAACCGACCCACCCCGAAACCGGCTACGGCTACATCGAGCGCGGCGAAGCCTTGCCCCCGCGCGAGGGAATCGCGCTGCACCGCGTGGCCCAGTTCCGCGAAAAGCCCGACCGCGCCACGGCCGAGCAGTTCGTCGCCTCCGGCCGCTTCGCCTGGAACGCCGGCATCTTCCTCTGGCGCGCCCGCGCGATCCTCGACGCCCTCCAGACCCACCGGCCGAAGCTCGCGGCCGCCCTCGATCGCATCGCGCAGACGTTCGGCACGCCCGCAGAGGCCGAGACGCTCGCCCGCGAGTTCCCGGCGATGGAGAAGGTCCCCATCGATAAGGCCGTCATGGAGAAGGCCCCGAACGTCCGCGTCCTCGAAGTCGTCTACAACTGGAGCGACGTCGGCGACTGGCGCGCCCTCGCCCCCCTGCTCCCCCACGACGACCAGGGGAACGCCGTCCAGGGGAAGACCGTCACGACCGACACGCGTAACTCGGTCGTGATCTCCGACGACGGCGGGCTCATCGCGTGCCTGGGGGTGGAAGACCTCGTCATCGTTCAGTCGGGGGGCGCGACCCTGGTCGCACGCAAGGACCAAATGGATAAGCTGAAGTCCTTGGTCGAAAAACTGGATAGTGAATATCTGTGAAGAGATTTCACCACGGAAGAGAGAGAGAGGCGGAGTAAGGCAAGGATTTGGAGAATAGAGGTGTAAAGGGCGTGTCGAGTAATGACGGCACGAGTGGTACAAGTGATTTTAGATGTTCCTCAATATTTCCTATTAATTATGAACCTCTTTACTCCGCCTTCCTAATTCTCTCTCTCTCTCCCTCTGTTTTTCTCTCCGCGTCCTCTGCGAACTCTGCGGTGAAATCCTCTCCCGTCTCTCCCTCGGTCTTCCTCGCTGTGTGCTCTGTGGTGAAATCTCCCGGGATTTATCCGTATGGCCAGGGTTTTGGGTTTGGATTTCGGGACCAGGCGCGTCGGTGCCGCCGTCAGCGACCCGCGGCGGTCCATCGCCACCCCGCTCGAGGTCTACGAACGGCGCGATGCGACCCAAGATTCGCGGCACTACCGGACACTGGTCGCCGAGAATGAAGTCGATCGCATCGTGATCGGCCTTCCCTTGCACACGGGCGGCCGCGAGGGGACCGCCGCGTCGCTGGCGCGCACGTTCGGCGACTGGATCGCCGGGGCGACCGGCCTGCCCGTCGTCTACTTCGACGAGCGCTATACGACCGTCGACGCCGAGGACGCGATGATCGCCGCCGGCCTCAAGCGGAGCAAGCGGAAGGGCCTGCGCGACATGCTCGCCGCGCGGATCTTGCTGCAAAACTATCTGGACGCGGGCTGTCCCGAAACCGAGGCGCGGGCCTTGCCGTTATCCGATGCCGCTGAGGAAACCGCGTGAGCACGCTGATCGTCGGCTGTGGCTACCTGGGAAAACGCGTCGCCCAGCAGTTGGTGGCGGCGGGCGAGCACGTCTGGGGGACCGTGCGCTCTCGGCCCAGGGCCGACGACCTCGCCGCGTCGCTCATCGAGCCGGTGATTGCCGACGTGCTCGACCCGGCGTCGCTGCGCGCGTTGCCCGAAGCCGACCGCGTGTTCTACTCCGTCGGCTTCGACCGCACCGCCGGCGTGGCGATGCGGACGGTGTACGTCGACGGGCTCCGGAACGCGCTGGAGCGGCTAGGCGACCGGAGCGCGCGAATCGTGTACGCGAGCTCCACGGGAGTCTACGGCCAAGACGACGGAAGCTGGGTCGAAGAGGACGCGCTGGCCGAGCCGAGGCACGAGTCGGGCCGGACCTGCCTCGAAGCCGAGAACCTCGCGCGTGATTGGGCCGCGGCCCGAGGGTTTCCACTGATCGTTTTGCGTTTCGCGGGCCTCTATGGTCCGGGACGCATCCCCCGCCGGGCCAACGTGGAGCGAGGAGAGCCGATCGCCGGCGACCCATCCAAGTTCGTGAATTTTATTCACAGTGACGATGCCGCCACGGCGGCCGTCGCCGCGCTCGTGCGAGGCAAGCCGGGGGCGGTGTACCACGTCGCCGACGACCGCCCGGTCACCCGCGCCGAGTTCTACGGGCGGCTTGCGGAGTGCCTCGATGCGCCCCCGCCGCGTTTCTCACAACCCGCGCCGGGTTCCGCCGAGGCGCGTCGTGAGGAATCCAACAAGCGGGTCGCAAATCGCCGGCTCCGCGACGAATTGGGGGTCGACCTGCATTTCCCTGATGTGATTCAGGGCCTCGGCAGCGCACTCAAGAATCATCCATAGGTTGCATGGAAATGCACTGACGCATTCCACGCACCCTACAAAACCATTCCCCCCTCGTTACGGGACCCGTCGCAGCACGAGCGACGTGTTGCTCCCGCCAAACCCGAACGAATTGGAGACGACGACGTCGACGGCGTGGGGCCTCGCTTCGTGGGCGACGTGGCACAGCGCGCACTTCGGGTCGGGGTCGTCGAGGTTGATGGTCGGCGGCACCGCCTGGTGCGCGATCGCCGCGATCCCGGCGATGCATTCCATCGCTCCGGCGGCCGTGAGCAGGTGCCCCGTCATGCTCTTGGTCGAGCTGACGGGCACGCGCGGGACGGCGTGCCCGAGGACGATCCTGAGGGCGTTGGCCTCGAGTTCGTCACCCACCGGCGTACCGGTGGCGTGGGCGTTGATATAGCTGACTTCGTCCAGCGCGACACCGGCGTCGCCGAGGGCCTGGCGCACGGCCGCGACGGCCGGTCCCGGGTTGGGGCTGGGGATCACGGCGTGGTGGGCGTCGCTGCTGGCGCCGAATCCGCAGACCGAGGCATAGGCCCGGGCGCCTCGCCTTCGCGCGGAGGACTCGGGCTCGAGCACGAAGACGGCCCCTCCTTCGCCGATGACGAATCCGTCACGGCCGCGATCGAACGGGCGCGAGGCGGTGGTGGGTTCGGCGTTCCGGCGAGAGAGCGCACGCAGGTTGCCGAAGCAGGCGAGCGACATGGGTGAGACCCCCATGTCACAGGCCCCGGCCAGGCAGATGTCCACCCACCCGAGCGCGAGCCACCGGCGCGCGACGGCGAGGGCGTGGTTGCCGCTCGCACAGGCCGTCGACAGGCCGAGCGCAGGTCCCGTCAGTCCAAGCACACGGCGAGCCACGTCGTCCAGCGACAGCGGGTACTCGGTCTCCGCGGCGCGTTCGAGCCCGTTGCGGAGCGCGTCGCCCTCCCACGACACGAGCCACTCGGCGCCGAGGCCGAGCACCAGGCCGACACGGATGCGCTCGCGCTGGTCCCACCAGCCCGAGTCCCCTAGCGCCACGGCACAGCACGAGAGCACGAGCCGTTCCAGTGGCCGCCGCTGCGCGAAACCCTCGGCGTCCCAGCCGGGCGGGCAAGGGATCGACTCGACGCGGGCGGCGATCTGGCTCGGGTGGTCCTGCACCGGAAACTCGGTGACTGCGCGGACACCCGATCGTCCCGCGAGGAGGTTGGCAGCGATCGATTCGAACGCAGTCCCCAGCGGTGTGACCGCGCCGATGCCGGTGATCCAGACGGCGCTTTCGTGCGTCATGCGCGGTCTCGTGCGCTGGGGACCGGGCCGGGCCGACCAGGGAGTTGCGCGGCGTCCGTCATCCAGTCGGCGAGCCGGTTCGCCGGCATGACCGCGCCTTCGGGCGGCTCGAAGAAGACCGCCGCCGGCAGAACGCACAGCCGCCCCCCGTTCCAATCGGGCCGCGGCGGGACCAGGGCGACTGCGCAGGCGAGGTACTCGCCGAGGCCGTTTTCGGGCCTATCCTCAGCCCGCAAGCGACTCCAGCCCGAGAGCACGACCCAGGCTCCGGGGACCGATCCCGCTTCGAGCATCATCGCGGCCATCAAGAACGCGGACACCTCGCCACCAGGACCGCCCCCGACCCCGAGGTTGGGCCCGCGCGCCTTCAGAGCGAGGCTGATCGCCCCCGAGGGGGAGTGAAGCGAGAGGCTCGAGATCAGATGGGGAGACACGCCCCAGGCGCCTTCGGCTTGGAATTGCGGGAACGCGGTCCGGAAAAACGTTGCACGACCGAGGTGTCGCGGGGCGACCACCACGGCCCAGTCGCCGAACGCGCCCGCTTCCAAGCCCGCTTCCTCGATCGCCCCGAGCACGGCGGCGATTCCCGCGACCGTCTGCTCGTCCGCGTGCTTCAACAGGCTTGCAGGAAGCGCCGCACCGCCGGGTGTGCAGGGCGACTTGCGGAGCTCCGGAACCTGGTCCGCGCGGATTCGCAGCGCCGACCGCGCCAGGACGTCGACACGGAGGGATGGTGTGGGCTCCTGGGGCAAAATCCCTTCGTCCTTTGCGATCGAGGAGTGAAGCTCTTGGCCCGGCCGGCGATGCGCGGCCTGGCGCGGACGTTCACGCGGCGTCTTTCGTTCCGTCGTCCGGTGGCGGCGCCGGTCGCTCCGACGTCTTGGCCAGGAGCAGGTCGAGCAAGTCGCCGACCGTGACGAGCTGCACCAACTCCTCGGTCGCCAGCCGAATCCGCAATTGCCGCTCGACCTGCATGACAAGGCCCACGACGTCGACGGAGTCGAGGCCAAGCCCCTCGCGGAGGTTCACACCGTCGTCGAACGCGGGGAGGGCCTCGCCCAGGTCGTCTTCGAGGTAAGTCCGCAGAGATTGGCGGATCGCCTCGCGGTCTACCATCGTCGCACGACCCTCACCTTGCGCGGTTCCCACTCACCGGGGCGGCCGGGGCGCGCCCGTTTCGCGCCCGGAACTGACTTTACCTGAACCGGCGGCCGCATCCAAGCCGCGACCGGTCTCCCTGTCCGACTGGAATGTCGGCGGAACTTGGCCGACCTATGGGAGCGTCGCGTAGATCACGATGTTGGCCGCGATCATCAGAGCGCTGTTGTGGGCGTAGCCCTTGCAGTCGAGCGCCTGGAGACGCTCGAGCGCGCAGCCGATGTCGTTCTTGGAGTAGATCACGGCCCAGTGCCCGTTGATCTTGACCCCCTCGAGCGCCGGGTAGTCCTGCCCCCCGCCGGCCGCCTTGCTGTACTGGACCTTCGAGAGGTCGAAGGCGACCTTCGTGGTGTAAAGATCGTCGTCATGGGGGATCGGGACCAGGGGGTGCTTGGGGAAGAGCTCGGCGACGACGCGGCGGAAGGACGCGTCGAACGAAGGGCTGCCGCAGGCGGCGTCGGCGAACAACGTACCCCCGCCCGGGTCCAGGTTGCGCCGGAGACGATCGAGATCCTCTTTGCTGAACGAGAGCGCTGCCCGGCCGTGGACGTACATCAGGGGGAAAAAGATCAGGTTCGGATCGTTCGGGAACATTTCCTTGTGGTTGATCACGACGTCGAAGTTGAGAGGAGGCTGGCGCAGCGCGTTCATCAGGTTGGGGACCGCCAACGGCGCGACGTTCCAGTCGCCGGCGTGGCGCAGCTTCGCGATATGCAGGGCACCCCGCTTGGGAGTCTCGGCCTTGAAGTCGGTCACGACCCGCACGGTCAGCTTGTCGGCCGGCAGCTCCTTGCCGGTCGCATAGTCGATGACGTTCTCGCCCACTTTCTGGGCCTTGATCACGGCCGGGTTGGCGGGACTATTTTCCGACTGGTTCCAGTAGCACGACAGGTCGTCGGGCGAGTAAATGACCACGGTGCGGCAGCCGTGCTCGATCCCCCAGAGGGGCCAGGTGTTCGGGCTCAGCTCGTGCTTGGACCGCCAGACGGCGTGGTCCTCGGCCAGCGGGTGGAGCTTGTACTCGTCTTCCGGAAAAATTCGCTTCATGAGCTCGCGGAAGCCCCGGTCGAACTCGGCCCGGCCGCAGCACGCGTCGGCGAAGATGAATCCCCCCTGCTCCACGAACTGGCGCAGGGTCTTCTGCCCCGCTTCGTCGAACAACGGCGCGTCGTGCCCGTTGAAGAACGCGATGGGCGCTTGCAGCAAGTCCTCGACCTGCGCGAGGTCGGGATTCACGACCTGCCAGGTCAGCAGGTGCTTCCAGTCGCGCGAGACCAGGTTCACGATGTTCCGGACGTCGTCCGCGTCGTTGTTCCAGTCCCCTCGGGGGCCGTGGCGGAGCTTGTTCATCAAGACCGGCGCACGCCCCTTCGCCAGGAACAAGAGCGAGAAGCTCGTCGCGATGATCTTTTCCCCCTCCACCACCACTCCGCGCCACGAGCCCGAGAGCTTGTCCTGCTCGTGCACGAGCAGCTCGGCCCCCTCGCGGTACCAGTCGTGCTCGCCGAAGAACCGCTGGCCCGACAGTCGCCCCGCTCGTTCCAGCCCATACAGGTAATAATACTTCCACTGCTGGTTGTTGCCGAAATTCTGCCCGACGAAGAAGCGAGCAGCGAGCCAGTCGACCCCGCGCTGAAGGTTGACATTCATCCCTCCCCGGCCACAATCGCGGATGACGTCCCCCTGAAGAAATTCCTGGCCCTGGAAACGCTTGAGCCCGGTGATGATCAAGCTCGAGATCCCCGCGCACGTCATGCTCGCGGTCGCGCTCGCGGCCGCGTCGGGAGTGTAGGCCCAGCTCCCGTCTCCGTGCTGCGACCGCTCCCAGTACTGGCGGGAGAGCGTCCAGACCTCCGGCCTGACCGGAATTCCCACCTCCGTCGCGGCGTGCAGACCCAGCAGCGCGTACTGGCTGTTCGAGTTGTCGCCGTGCCGGTTCTTGAACCCCGAGTAGCTCCAGGAGCCGGGCCAGTTCACCCGGTCGTTCGGCTTGATCTGTGCGTCCTCGAGCCAGTTGACGTTGCCGGCGATCTGCACCCGGTAGCGCACCGGGTCCGCAGCACAGAAGACCATCGTCTGCAGCGCGATGGCATACGTGCTCTTGAGCTGGTCGGGGCCGAAGTTTCGCAGGTAATTGAGCGACCTCGTGATCTTGGGCGAGTTGGCCGGCTCGCCCGCAGTGAGGAGTGCGAGCGTCACGAGACTCGTCGTGCCCGTGTGCGCTTCGTTGTCGATGTCGGCCCACGACCCGTCGTCGCGCTGGAGGTCCAATAAGTACTTCACGCCATCCCGGATGGCGCGCTCCACCTCCTCACGAGTCACCGCCCCGTGTGCCGGGCGAACAAGCGATACACTCGCGAGAAGCGCAAACGCGAGCGACCAGATTAGGATGCGCGTGAACTTCGACATGAGCGACGGCCTCCGTGGGCCATGGGCGGGACGACGTGCGACGCGGCGATGACTCTTGTACTATGCCGCGCCGCGGACGTCTGGGCAAGCCGGCCATCGCTCTTGCGGAACCGTCAGCCGGGGTGCTTCGGAACCGCGGTGCCCGGCACGCGGTAGGTCAAGGACCGCGGGGCCAGCGGGCGGCGAGCGAGCGAGCGCGAGGCTTGGGGGAGGAGCGACTCCGAGAAGGGGACGCGTTCAAGCGTCGCGAGACCCTGGGGATTGTGTACGAGGGTGAACAAGCCGTCGCCGGTGGGCGTGAAAATGGGAGGAACGATCGCGCACCCCTCGAGGAGTTTTCGGCTATCGGCGTGCCGCATCACCGGCACCCCGGTCTTCGGGTCGAGCTCGACGCGTGCGACGCGCAGTTCACTGGCGTTGCGTTTCTCCCGGCGGACTTGGTACGCCAGGATGAGCTCCCCATCGGTCGACGGCCGCATGCGTGGGTAGCGCTCGTCGGCGTCGGAATCGCCGCTCTCGCCTCCGTTGCGGCCATCGGACGACAAGCGGCCCGAGTCGACCACGGTAGTGCCCGTCGCATCGAGCCGCAGCCACCAGATCTGGTGGGGTTGGTATTTCACGCCTCGACGGCTTTGGATCTTGAAGCTAACGGTGGCGAGGAGACAGTCCTTCAGGCAATCGTCTGCGGGCCAGAATGGATCCTCGACAAACACGTCGACGACGCCGGGCGGTAGCTTGGACCAAGTGATCGGCAGGGCCCTGTCATCGATTGGAGCGCTGTCGTAAACGGATCGTCCTTTAAATTCATACCGATAAAGACCACCGTCAGCGGATGCGTAAAGGACCCGCGAAGTGCTCCCGGGATACCAACACGGAAGACTCACCGGAGCCTTCTCCAGGCGAACACGATCGAGCGCACGGCCGCTGGGAAACGAGAACCGGCCCAGCCCTACGTCTTCGAGCGTGGCGTCGCCATGGTTGCCCGCGCGGGAGGTCCAGCGACCCACAACCTGCGATTCTCCCTCGTCGTCCACCCAGTCCGAAAAGCCCGCCCACTGGAGCGCTTCGCCGTCAGGAAGCCGGAAGGTGACGAAGCGTCCCGTCTCGGTGTTGAACACCTCCGTCGGTGAGTGCGTCGGCGCAAAAAACCCACCATTGATCGCGGCGTGCCGCGGCACCTGCCACAGCCGGAACCCCGCCGGCCTCGGCATGAGCCGTGCCGTACTGACCGCCAAACCGCAAGCCAGAGCCAGCATCAGCAAAGTCCCGCGAACCAATGTGCCCAAAGAAGTCATCATGTTCGATCCTCCGCTGCGAAGGCTTAGACCAGGGACTGGCTGTCCCCGCTTCATCGCGGGAAGCGGTCCATTTTGAACGAATTCGTTAAGATCAACGCGCGGAAGCCCTAAAGCTTCCATGGAGAATCCGGGAGCCAGTCGAGTACGGGAAAACGCGAGCTCGGGAGGGTGAGCGCTCGGTGGTCCGACGGGAGGGTCGGCAGGTCACGGCCCGTAGGCAAAGCCAGGGCCCGGGGTTTGATCCAGAAGCGACGAGCGAGGCCGCTCGTCGGGAGCATTTGGCTCCTCCCTACACCTAAGCAACTCGCGAGCCAAAGGTCCTCGCGATGTTGCCTTCGGCCGACAGCGGTCCCCTTTCACAGCGTCGAGCGAGGTGCGAGCTGGACACCGTTCCCAATGTGCTGCAATGCCTTACGGCAATTCGTAAGGAACGGCCGACGGCTCGCGATCCGGCGGTCTCGCGGAACGGGCGTCGCGGCAATCTCGCCGAGTGATTGGGCAGGAGTGCACGCGGTGGAGGACACACGCGTGAAGCTCCGATGAGGCGATCGAGCGTTACCGACGTTTCTGGGGCGGGCCTGCATGTTCCGCTGCTCGCGTGAATCGCTTTCCGACAATACGTGGTTCTTATTTTTCAACGGTTTCCAGTTTAAGACATTACGATAGAAAGACCCGTAGTGCGATTAGCAGGGACAAACGACCAGTCGCCGAATCGAATTCCGTTGATGCGAACACGCTGGCAAGACTGCGTAAATTGTCAAAAACTTGTTGACCAACGTCGGCGGACTGGATCACAATAAGCAAAGTTTTTTGGACCCCCATCGCGCGGTCTTCCTCTTCAGAGCGCGCGAGCGGTCGCCTCGCCCCGTCCCCCGCCTCGTCCGCAATCGAGGAAGGGCACACGAGCCGGTCCTGGTTCCCGAGAACCGAGTGGGGGTTCAGGTGGTCGGGTGACGAACGGTTCCAACCAAAGCAATTGGGGAAGGTGGCATCAATGGAAGGGTCGCACGGTCCTTGCGGCGGCGGCAACCGCCGCCGGTTCTTGAAGACGGCTGCGGCGGCGGGGGCCGCGCTCGCGTCGACCGACGCGCTGCGGGGCGCTCCTCCCGCAACACAGGCCAAGGCGGTGGTCCCCACCGTAACGCTTGGCAAGACTGGCCAGAAAGTCACGAAGCTGGGCATGGGAACGAGCTGGGCGCTCAGCCCCAGCTTCGTGCAGGCCGCCCTGTTCTCGGGCGTCCGCTACATCGACACGTCCGAGTCGTACGAGAACACGAAGGCCGAGAAGGTTATCGGCGAGGTGCTCGACCGCACCGGAATGCGCAAGGACATCTACCTCGTCACCAAGAACTCCAAGGGCCACGCCACGGGTGACGCCGCGGTCAAGGTGTACGAGGAGCGCCTCGACGAGAGCCTCGCGCGCCTCAAGACGGACTACGCCGATTGCTACTACATTCACGGCATCTCGACGCGCGAAATCGACATGTTGCGCGACCCCGGCGTGAAGGCGGCCTTTGAACACCTCAAGAAGGTGAACAAAATTCGCTTCTGCGGCTTGAGCTGCCACGACCCGATCCTGCCCGAGATCCTCGAGCTGGCGGCCGAGGTCGGCTGGATCGACCAAGTCATGATCAAATACAACTACCGCGATGTGGGCAAGAAGGAGCGGTACGACGACCTGAACCGCGCGATCGACAAGGCCTCGAAGGCCAATATCGGTCTCGTCGCGATGAAGACGCAGAGCGGCGCGGAAGCGTTCCCCGCGGACAAGGCGGCGCTCGAGGCCAAGGGGATCAAGGCCCCCGCCGGCGGCTTCCAACCCCGCGAGAAAGCGATCGTCGACCTGCTCGAGAAGGGCTACAAGCGCGAAGTGGCCGCGATCAAGACCGTCTGGATGGACCCGCGCATGCAGGTCGTCGTGAGCGAGATGACCAACTTCAGCGACCTGCGCGAGAACGTCGCGGCGAGCCAGGAACCCCTCACCACGACCGAGATGCGGCTGCTCGAACAGTACCGCGAGACCACCGCGCACCTGTACTGCCACGGGTGCGGCCACCTCTGCGAGTCCGCCGCGAAGGGCGTTCCCGTCGCGACCGTCCTCCGCTACCTGCGTTACTATGAAGTCTACGGCAAGCGCCAGGAAGCCCGTGCCCTCTACCAGGCACTGCCGCCGGTGGCACGAGACCTCGCCGCCGCCGACCTGCTCGCCGCTGAATCGGCCTGCCCCCACGGCCTGCCGGTCGTCGACCTGGTCCGCAGGGCGGATCGTCAGATGGCGTGAAGAAAAAGAGTCATTATCCACAGATGTACGCAGATCAAATCAGAGAAATCTTTCTCTACCTGCATTAATCTGCGTCATCTGCGGATAACTCTTCTTCCTTCTCTGTGGATTCCGGTCCGCCGGGAATGGCGTAGTTGCCGTCGATCCAGCGCCCGAGATCGATCAGGCGGCAACGCTCGCAGCAGAACGGGAAGGTCGGCAGGTCGGCGAGCGCCTGAATCTCGTACGTCTTCGAGCAGATCGGGCAACGCCCGCGGATCATGTGCTGGAGGTCCCGTTCGACGAGGGTTTGGACGATTCGGTCTTGGACGGAGCGGAAGAGGACGCCGCGCTATCGGTCGACGGCTTGGTGGCTTCGCCCGGCTTGTCGGCGGCCGCCGCTTTTTTGTACGAGTCGCTACGATAGTCGGTCTGGTAGAAGCCCGAGCCTTTGAACAGGATCGCGGCCCCGGGTCCGATCTTGCGCCGGAGTGACTCGGCGTGGCACTGCGGGCACTGCTTTTGTGGGTCGGCCTTGATCGATTCGAAGGCTTCGAACTCGTGCTGGCAGGAGTCGCAGATATAGTCGTAAGTGGGCATGACTGGCGTTCTCTCCAGGGAGCTGGTTCAGACCGGCTTGACCGACACGCTGACGCGCGTGGGGCGGAGGACGCGGTCGCGGATCCGGTAGCCCTTGCTCAACTCGGCAACCACAGTCCCCTCGGGGTGCTCAGCGCTCGGCTGCTGGGTAATCGCCTCGTGGAAAGCCGGGTCAAACGGGTCGCCGAGCGCGGCGATCGGTTCGACCCCATGCTTGGCGAGGATCGCCAGCATCTGCTTCTGAACCATGTCCAGTCCCTCGGCGATTCCCGGGCTGGCCGAGGAGCGCAGGGCCTCGGTCGCACGCTCGAGGTTATCGATCGAGTCGAGGAAGTCACGCGCGAGCGAGCCGACCGCGTAGAGCCGGTCCGCCTCGGCTTGCGTCTTCGATCGTTTCTGATAGTTGGCGAACTCAGCACGGCTGCGCTGGAGCTGCTCGAAGTACTCGTCGCGCTGCCGTTGCACCTGGGAGAGATCTTCGGCCATGGAAGCGGTCTCAATCTGGAGGTCGGGGTCGGGCATCGCGCCGCCCCCGTTGCCGTTCGGAGCGGGTTCGTCCTGGGTGGCGTTCTCAGTGCTGGGGGTTGTCTCGTTCATCATGGTCATCCTCCCGTGCTCGCCGCCGCGGCCTGGTTGGGCGTGGCTCAGGACGTTTCCGACTCGGGACCGTCGGCGTCCTCGGTGAAGTAATCCTTCAGTTTCTCGAAGAAGCTCTTGCGGCGGGGGCTTACGTGTTCGTGCTCCAGCTCGGCGAGCTCGCGGAACAGTTCCTCCTGTCGCGGCGTGAGGTGGCGCGGAGTCTCCACGACGATCTCGACCAGCTCGTCACCGCGGCCGCGGCCGCTGATATCGGGCATGCCGCGCCCCTTGATCCGCAGAACGTCGCTGCTCTGCGTCCCCTTGGGGACGAGCAGGCGGTCGGGTCCGTCGAGCGTTGGCACCTCAATCTCCGCCCCGAGGGCGGCCTGGGCGACGCTGATCGGCACCTGGCAGACCAAGTCGTTGCGGTTCCGCTCGAAGAAGGGGTGCTTGCGGACGAGAATCTGGATTCGCAGGTTCCCTCGCGGCGCCCCGGGGTCGCCGGGCTCCCCCTGCCCGCGAAGCTGGAGCCACATGCCACTCTCGACGCCCGGCGGGATATCGACCTTGAGGTGGGCGACCGCATTGTTCCGTCCCGTCCCGCGGCACTTGGGACAGGGGTCGGTGATGCGCACGCCCTCACCGCCGCAGGCCGGGCAAGTGGTGGCAACCTGGAAGAACCCGCGCGACTGCACGACCTGCCCCTGGCCGCCGCAGTAGTTGCAGGTCGTGGCCACGGTTCCCTTGCGTGCACCCGACCCGTTACAATCGGCGCAATACTCTTGCCTCGTGACGTCGACCGCCTTGGTTGCCCCTCGAGCCGCCTCCTGGAGCTCGATTTCGAGCTTCATCAAGAGGTCCTGCCCAGGCCGCGGTCCCCGCCGGCGCTGGCCGAAGAGGTCGCCGAACAGGCCGCCGCCGAAAATGTCGCCGAAGGCGGACATGATGTCTTCGGCATTGCGGAAATCGTGGAAGGCCGACCCTTCCAATCCCGCATGCCCGTAGCGGTCGTAGCGCTGTCGCTTCTCTTTGTCCGACAGGATTTCGTACGCTTCCGCCGCCTCCTTGAACCGCTTCTCCGCCTCCGCGTCGCCCGGGTTCTTGTCCGGATGGTTCTTCAGCGCCAGTTGCCGATAAGACTTCTTAATGTCCTCCTGCGTAGCATCCCGTTTCACGCCAAGGACGTCATAATAATCGCGTTTCGTGGTTGCCATCGGCATGGCGTCTCGCTCAGGTCTGGAGGAAGGAGCGGCTATCTAGAGTCACTATCGTATCATACGACGACGATCCGCCCAACCGATCCAGGCCTGATTCGCCTCCGGTGAGACTTTGCGACGGGAGGATCGTTCCCTCGAAGAAGACGGCATCCACACCGGGTAGCCGGGGCAAAGTCTTCGTGCCCCGGCGTCCCGGGGCA
>JARLIH010000181.1 GCA_031291845.1 Isosphaeraceae bacterium
CGCGCCTTGCGGCGGGCGGCCGAGGCGGATCCGGGGGACCCCGAGCCCTGGCGCCTGCTGCTCCAGCTTTACCGCGTTGAAGAGCGTGCCTGGGAAGCGCGCCGGCTGGGGGACGAGGCGCTCGCCGCCGTCATCCCGTCGTCGCGCCGGGAGGTGCTCCGCGACGCGACGTTGGCATTGCTCGCCGACCTGCCCGATGACCAGGCCCGCGCTGCGCTCGACCGTTGGGTGGCGGCCGATCCGGCCGACGTCGACGCGCGCGTGGCCCGCCTCCGCCGGAGCGCCGCGCACCCGTCGGCCGACGAACCCGACCGCGCCGCGCGGATCGCCGCCTTGGCGGATCTGCTGGAACGCACACCGGCACACACCGGCGCACGCGAGTTGTTGGTCGAGTCGCTGGCCGACGCCGGTGACCCCCAACGCGGCCGGCAAGTACTCGACGCCTGGCCCCCCGGCAGCCGCGACGGCCGCTACGACCGCCTGCTCGGCCGCTGGCAGCTCGACTACGAGCGTGACCCCGCGGGCGCAGCCGCGTCCTTCGAACGCGCGCTGGGCGATTTCCCCTACGACTGGCGCACGCACTACCGCCTGGCCCGGGCCTGCCGCGCCCTCGGCCGCGACGACCAGGCCCGGCGCGAGGCTGAAATCGTCGGCCGCCTGCGCGAGACGCTCGATCCCGCCGTCCTCGGCCCCCGCCTTAGTGCGGATGTGGCCCGCCTCGACGAGTCCTCGTCCTGCCGCGACCTGGCCGATCTGTGCGCCCGCGCTGGCCTGGCAACCCTGGCGGACGCGTGGCGGCGCGAGGCAGAGTCAAGCAGTACGCCACTCGGAAGTTCGGAACAAAAACCCCCAGCAGCCCTCCGCCATAGACCGCCTGAGTGAGACGAACCGAAAATCAAGCAGCTTCGCCTTCTTGGGCGTCGCACAGTGATGACTGGGGCAGGCACGTTGAGACCAAGCTATTGCTCAGGATGCACGGCCGGTGCAGAGCGATTCGTGTGAATTTCGTTACTCTGCGCGATCAGGGATTGCATCGCAGAGCGGACCTCGCCCGACTGGAACACCTGCCGAATGATTTGTATAAAATCCTCTTCTGTAAAAACGATACATTCATCTGTTAGAATATCATCTTCTTCGAGTTGTTCTAAATGTTCTAATGTTTCAGCCTTTACCGTGACCGGATAAACCCGACCGCTAGCGTGTGTGGCGATCAGCACTCGCTCCTGATAGCGTTGGATCGCCGTTGCGACGACATCGAATTGATGCTGGACGAGCCCGTTCTCTTCCACCGAAGTGACCTTCGCGTCCAAGACGCCTTGCGTCCGTTTCTTCAGCAACCCTTGCTGTGTGCGCAGGATCGCCAGCGGTGTCAGCACATCGACGCGGATATCATCGGCCCAAAGATCTGGAATCGTCTCAGCCATCTCGCTAGCTCGCGTCAAACGTCGAGTCGGAAGAATAGAGGCAAGTGATCTGAGAGCACGGCGCGCCTTGGCCGGCCGCCTTTCGTAATGAACGACTCCGTGCCATCGCTTGCCAAAACTTCCAGGTCGACGAGGTGATCCATGAGCGCCGGTCGTAGCAAGACCTGATCGAAGACATTCCAAAAATGGTTTGCGGGATCGGTCAGGTTCGGAAAGTAGTATGTACCGGCGGGCCCCTTGGAACGGTCGCCCAGGAGCCCCCACATCGGATTATAGAAGCAGCGGAAGAGTTTGCGAGAGGCTAATTCGGGAACGCTCCTGGCGAGTGCGCGTGTCATGACCCCGTGCAAGGCATGGGTCCCGACCACGCCGCCCTCAAACGGGTTCATGTTCAGGTCACCAACGAGCGCTGTTCGTTGGTGTCCCGCTTCGTCCTCGACGCTTTCGATCGTGCGGGCCAGCACGCTCGTTGCGAGCGCGCGGCCAACGTCGGTGGGAATGCTCATCCGATCGTGAAAATGAACTCCCGCCAGCAAAATCGCGGGAGAGGCGCCCGTCTCGATTTGAATTACGGCGAGGCGATCCTCGACGGGGTCGCTGAATGCTTCGGCGATCGTGGATGGCTCCAGGCGTGTGAATACCCGGACTCTTCGGCTTTTAATCGGCGATCGGTCATAGGGCCCGAGGCCTGTTGCGTTCAAACGCTCGATCAAGCGACGGTCATCGACCCCGCATTCGGCGAAGACCAGAATATCAACGTCCTTCGCCAACGTTAGGCGAGCAATGCTCTCGACCAAGTTCTCGGCGTGCTGAACGGCGTTCCGGTGCGGCTTGCCGTCCAGGTTCCAGAACAAGATCGAGAGCATTGGCGAGAGAACACGTCTCCTGGCGGCCTACCCCACCGTCTGGTGCCCCACGGCCGGCACAGCCCGGCCGATGCCGTGGTAGAGGAAGCCCAGGGCGGCCATGCGGGCGGGGTCGTACAGGTTGCGTCCGTCGAAGATGACCGGCTCGCGCAGCAGGCGGGCCATCACCTCGAAGTCGGGGTTGCGGAACTCGTTCCACTCGGTGACGATGGCCAGGGCATCGGCCTGCTCGAGGGCACCGTAGGGGCGGTCGCAGTAGGTCAGGCGGTTGCCGTAAATGGCACGCGCGTTGTTCAGGGCCTCGGGGTCGTTGACCCGAATCTCGACGCCGGCGGCCAGCAGGGTGTCGATCAGGACGATCGCGGGAGCCTCACGGATGTCGTCGGTCTTGGGCTTGAACGCCAGGCCCCAAATGGCGACGGTCTTGCCCCGGGCCTCGCCGTCGAAATGCTCGAGGATCTTACGGCCGAGCACGTCCTTCTGCGCTTCGTTCACGGCGTCGACCGCCTCCATCATCCGGGCGGGCAGGCCGCGCGACTGGGCCATGTGGATCGCGGCGCGGACGTCCTTCGGGAAGCAACTGCCGCCGTAGCCGGCGCCGGGGAAGAGGAAGCTGAAGCCGATCCGCTGGTCGTGTCCGATCCCCCGCCGCACCTCGTTGATGTCGGCGCCGTATCCCTCGCAAAGGTTGGCCATCTCGTTGATGAAGCTGATCTTCGTGGCCAGCAGGCAGTTGGCCACGTACTTGGTCATCTCGGCGCTCTCAGGGGTCATCACAAGGAACGGCCGGTCGGTGCGGAGGAACGGGTCGTAGAGCTCGCGGAGCTGCTCGCCCACCTCACCCCGCCGCACGCCGACGACGACGCGGTCGGGCTTGTTGAAGTCCTCGATCGCCGCCCCTTCCTTGAGGAACTCGGGGTTGCTGGCGACGTCGAATGCGACGTCGCTCACCTCGGCCATGCGCCGCGCGAGCTCGGCGTTGGTACCGACCGGGACGGTGCTCTTGATGATGATCGTCTTGGGCTCGGTCAGGTTCTGGGCGATCTCCTGGCCCACGGCCCAGATCCCGCGCAAGTCGGCGCCGCCGTGCTCGCCCTGGGGGGTGCCGACGGCGATGAAGATCAGCTCGGCGTCGGCGATCCCCTCGGGCAGGCTCGTCGTGAACCGCAGCCGGCCATCGCGCGTGTTGCGGTGCACCAGCTCGGTCAGGCCCGGCTCGTAGATCGGGACCTCCCCGGCCTTGAGCCGCGCGATCTTGGATTCGATCTTGTCGACGCACACCACGTCGTTGCCGCTCTCGGCAAGGCAAGTGCCCGTCACCAGTCCCACGTATCCCGTCCCGATCACGGCGATCTTCATGGCGCGGTTCCTTCGCGATTGGGAAGGCCGAGGGTGGATCACCGCGCTGGGACTTAGTTCGCTGGGTCCCGCTTTGGCGGCCGCTCGACGCTTCAAAAAGTTCCTGGCGGAGTCGGTGTGAATGGAAATCCGAGGGCGCGGGGTCCTTCCCGGACCCTCCAGGATAGGCCATTGATTATCGCCAAGGCCCGATTTTCTGGCAAGCGCAGACGAAGCTGCGGACCGTCCTTCAACGTCTTACGTAGCAGCCAGATTTCTCAATGTCAACGCTTGAATTCCCGCGGGACGTGCGATACGCTGAGCCTACACGCCCTCTCAACCATTCTGCGGGTCTGTGCGCACTGAGGGCCGTCTCTTGCTTCTTAACGTGATTCGACGTCTCAGCACGACATGAAAATCCGGCTGGTACGGCGCCTGGTTTGGTTGGGGGCGGGAGCGTGGATCGCGCTTCTGGCCAGCGGCGTGCTCGCGCCGGCGACTGCCCGGGCTGGTTGTACACACTATGTTCTCCTCCGCGATCAGGGCACCCACGGCGGGGTGTCGGTCGTGAATAGCCTGGAGCTCCTCTCCCCGGCGGAGCTGCCCGGGGCGGGAGAGCGCTCGCGGCGGCCGGTCGGGTTTCCCTCGCCCTGCTCCGGCCTCTCCTGCTCGCGGAACCCGATGCCGCCGATGGCCCCGGCCCCCGCAGGCCTGTTTCCGGCCGACGCGTGGGCCTGCTTGAACTTCGCTCCTTCACCGGCAACTTTGCCGTCGCTCGCGTGCATGATGGACCGTTGCGCGCGACGGCCCGTCCACTTCGCCTTCCCGCCCGACCGACCACCTCGGACCGCGTGACACGCGAGTAGCGGGGCTGGTTCTGCACGCATCCGTGAGACTGTTGGGCATCATGCCCGAGTCTTCGTGGGCAGGGCGCCCAGCGCGCGTGCGCTTGCTGTTGGCATCCACGTAACAACGGTTCTGACTTGAACGCACCGGCGGCACCGTTCGACCGCGCCGGGCTACGCTGGCAGACACTCCACGCCCCGTGCCGTGACCGGTCGGGGTATGCGCTCGAACGCGCGCATGGATTTGCGGTCGGTTGGGTTTGTTGATCCATTCATCCCTTTTCTCGAAAGGACCACGCCATGAGGTCCCGTTCCCTGCGTTCCGGATTCACGCTGATTGAACTGTTGGTCGTCATCGCCATCATCGCAGTGCTGATTGCCCTGCTCCTGCCGGCCGTCCAGGCCGCCCGTGAGGCCGCTCGCCGGTCGCAGTGTGTCAACAACCTGAAGCAGCTCGGGCTCGCCCTGCACAATTACCACGACGTCAACGGGTCCTTCCCGATCGGCCAGAGCCTCAACGTGGCGACCGGCTCGAAGAACAACATCTCGGCTCAGACGCGCTTGCTCCCGTTCATGGAGCAGTCCGTGATCGCCAACTCGACCAACTTCAACCTCAACTCGACCGATGTGACGAATTCGACGGCCCTGGCGACGAGCGTGAACACGTTCCTCTGCCCGAGCGACGCCGCGAACGTACTCCCGGTGGGGGACGGGGGCATCAACTATCGCATAAACTACGGCACGAGCATCTTGAATGCCTACGGCGCCCAGGACACGGCGGCCGTCAACACCACAATGCCCCCCCCGAACGGGCTGATCTTCCTCGACTTCAACGTTCGGATTGCCGACGTGATCGACGGCACGAGCAATACCGCCGCCTTCAGCGAGCACGTCAAAGGGGACTTCAGCAACGCGATCTCAACCCCGATTTCCGACACCTATGAGCCCGGTACCTACCCGGCAACCGCGGACCAGGCGTACCAGGACTGCCTGGCAGTCAACGTCCTCGACCTGACCAAGCAGGGAAACTCCAACGCCGGCGCCCCTTGGATGTCCGACGGCCACACGTCGACGCGCTACTACCACGCCTTCCCGCCGAACTCGCGGGGATGCATGTTCCCGCCCCAGCGCATCAGCACCACCGCCAACAGCCG
The DNA here is from genome assembly GCA_031291845.1 of Isosphaeraceae bacterium. GTDB lineage: Bacteria > Planctomycetota > Planctomycetia > Isosphaerales > Isosphaeraceae > DAIDJG01. The sequence goes on from JARLIH010000181.1 coordinate 5,628, forward strand.
CCACCCGGGCGGGGTCAACGTCACGATGGCCGACGGCTCGGTCCGGTTCTTCAAGTCGTCGGTCAATCTCGCGGCCTGGCGCGCGGTGGGCACCCGCAACGGCGGCGAGGTCGTCAGCAGCGACAGCTTCTGAGAAAAGGACCGACCCCTTTCGACCCGTTGCTCGGAGGTCCCTGCCGTGAACGGCAAATACCCCTCTCCACCCTACCGGTCCTGGTGGCCGGCGGTTGCCTTGATCCTCGCGCTGGGCTCTGGCTGCGGCGGTCCGTCGGCCCCCCCGTCCGACGCCGCCGAGGGCCGCAAAACGCTCCAGACGGTGCTCGACGCCTGGAAAGGGGGCGAGCCGCCCCGCGCACTCGCCCAGCGCACTCCTCCGATCCACGTCACCGACGGCGACTGGATGTCAGGACTCCGTCTGCAAAGCTACGAGGCCAACGACGAGGGCAAGCTCGTCGGTACCGACGTCAACTACAACGTGGTCCTCGAGCTGAAGACCGCGAAGGGCAAAGTCGTGAAGAAGAACGCCGTCTATGCGGTCACCACGCGGCCGCAACTGCTGGTCCTGAGACAGGACAGCCTTTGATGCGTTTGTGGGGGGCGTGGAACGCACCGGTGCATTCCATGCACCCGACGAAAGGCGATTCACGAACGAGCGAGCCCCTCCTTCTTACACGGGCACGCCACAAAGAGAGAGGACGCCATCCATGCGGAAACCCGAAGCGCTGGCGCTGTGCTTGGTACTGGCAACGGCCGGAGCCGCGCAAGCGGACGAGCCCCGGCCCGTACCGCTCACCCGGCCCGAGATGAAACAGTTTCTTGAGGACATGAAGACGCGCAAGCCTCGCATTCCCCTTCCCGAGCTGAGCGAAGAAGAGAAGGCGAAGCTCGGCGAGCGCGGTAGTAGCTACGAGGGCCGGCTCCGCGCACTCTACCTGCCTGCCGGAGAAGGGTTCGGCTTTGGCGGCGGCAGCCGAGCGGCGGCGGCGGGGGCCGGTGGCACCACGAAGGGGACTCCCGCCCCAGCCGGAGGGCTCGGCCGCAACGCCGACCCGAGCATGTCGCTCGATTACGCCTTCAAGACCGAGCTGTTCTGGATCGTCTCGCGCACCAACAACTGCCAGTACTGCCTGGGGCACCAGGAGTCGAAGCTGCTGGGAGCCGGCTTGAAGGAAGATGAGATCGCCGCTCTCGACGGCGACTGGTCCGATTTCGACCCCGCCCAGCGCGCTGCGTTCGCCTTCGCCCGCAAGCTGACGTACGAGCCCTACAACCTGAACGACGCCGACATCGACGGTCTTCGCAAGTACTATAAAGACTTGCAGATTCTCGAGATGATCCTCTCGGTCGCCGGGAACAACGCGATCAATCGCTGGAAGGAGGGGGCCGGCGTCCCGCAGTCCAGGAACGGCGGCGGCTTTGGCAGGCGGACGGAGAACGGCGCGGTCGCCACACCGGCCCCAGAACGTCCCGCAACCCCGCAGACCTACCTGACGCCCACACCGGAGAAGTTCCGAACCGCGATCACGAAGGTCGCGCCGGTCGTGAACGACCCGACGACGGGCGAGCCCACGAAGCGGACGGTCTGCAAGCGACCGCCGCTGGAATCGCGGGCCGAGGTCGAGAAGGCCCTCGCGGCCACCCGTAAACGCGTCCCGCGCCTGCCGCTCCTCGACGAGGCCAAGGCCCGCGCGCTCGTGTCGGAGACGTTCCCGGAGGGTCCCTTGCCCCAATGGGTTCGCCTCGTGGTCAACTTCTCGCGCGAGGGGGTCAACCGGGTCGCGAGCGTGCGCGCGGTCGAGGAGAAGGGGGACCTCACGCCCCTGCTCAGGGCCCAGGTGAGCTGGATCATCGCCCGCCAGGACCGCGCGTGGTATGCCACGGGCCTGGCCCAGCGCCGGCTCAAGGAGCTGGGCCAGTCGGACGAGCAGATCTACCGGCTTGACGGCGACTGGTCCGGGTTCTCGCCGGCCGAGCGCGCCCTGTTCACGGTGGCCCGGAAGCTGGCCGCGTCGCCGGTCGTGTTGACGGATGACGACGTGGCAAAGGCCGTCAAGCTGGCCGGGCCGCGCGACGTCGTGCAGTTGATCAACTATACGACGACGCGGGCCTCTTTCGACCGTATTACCGAGTCGGCCGGGCTCTCGTTGGCAGAGTGACCCAGGGCGGCCGGGGCATGGGGTCATTATCTCGTGCCCCGGTCGAGCGCGGCGAAACCGACACGCGAACGGCGATTTCTGGGAACCAACAACAACTCGCAGGAGAGCATTCGATGAGATTCAGATCGACCCATTTCCTCGCTACGGGCTTCATGCTGACCCTCCCCGGCGTCTGCCTTGCGGCCGATGCCCCCGCGTCCGACGCGCCGGCCGTCGTCGTTCCCACGCGGCCCGAGCTGAAAGCGCAACTGGAACGATCGAAGCAGTCCAACCCGCGCCTCCCCCTCCCCGCGCCGACCGACCAGGAGATCGCCGAGGCCAAGGCACGCTTCGAAGAAGCGAAGGCGAAGGCCGGCGCAGGCAAAGGACGGAACGGCGCGTCCGGCCTGGGGGGCGGGCTCGTCAACAATGGACGGATGCGCAAGCTCTACCTGACCGAGGTCACGGGCGGCGCTGCGGCCGGATTCTCGCGCGAGCCCGATCCCGCGCTTACGCTCAGCCCGACCTTGAAGACGATGTTCTTCTGGATCGTCTCGCGCGCGAACAACTGCACCTATTGCCAGGGGCATCAGGAGTCGAAGCTCGCGGCCGACGGCGTGACCGAGGACCGCATCGCCGCGCTCGACGGTGACTGGTCCGAGTACACCCCGGCCGAACGTGCGGCGTTCGCCTTCACGCTGAAGTTGACGCGCGAACCGCAGTCGATCGGCGACCGTGACATCGACGCCCTGCGCGCCCATTACAACGACCTCCAGATCCTGGAGATCCTTGTGACCGTGGCGGGGAACAACGCGATGAATCGCTGGACCGGCTCGCTGGCGATCCCGCAGGAAGCGCACCGGGTCTACCTGACGCCGACGGCCGAGAAGTACCAGGCCCTGCGCAGCCGGGTCGCGCCCCTGGATCCGAAGGCCGACGGCCCCGCCTGCGCGCTCCCGGCCGAGCGCGGAGCGCTCGAGACGCGCGAACAGGTTGAGGCAGCCCTGGTTGCCGCACGCAAACGCGCGCCGAGGCTGCCGCTGGCCGGCGACGACAAGGCGCGGGCGCTCTTGCCCGAAGGCTGGTCGGACACGTCATCGTCCGTACCCGACTGGGCGCGGCTGCTCGCGAATTTCCCCAAGGCGGGCAAGGCGTGGATTGCGCAGGTCTCCAACTCGCGGGAGAAGGGAAAGCTGAGCCCGAAGCTTCGAGCCGAGGTCGCCTGGGTCGCTGCCCGCCAGGACCGCGCTTGGTACGCCCTCGGCCACGCGAAGAAGCGGCTGAACGCCCTGGGGCTCGATGATGACGCGATCTATGCGCTGGACAAGCCGGGCGGACCGGCTGGCCCGGCTGAGCGCGCGGCCCTGGCGTTCGCCCGGAAGCTCACGGTCGACCCTGCCTTGATGACGGACGCCGACTTTGCCGTCCTGCGTTCCCACTATTCCGACCAGGAAGTCGCCGAGCTCGTGTACCAGGTTACACAGGCGGCGTATTTCGACCGCTTGACCGAGGCGAGCAACCTCCGCCTGGAAGACTGAGCGGCATTGTCGCATGGCCGAAGGCGGGGCCGGGATGGTAAGACAAAGGAGAGCGGAGGACGGGCTCCGGCCTTCCTCCTCCGCTCTTTCTTGCTGAACGTCACGGATTAATGGATGCAACAGGGGGCATTCCTCCTAGCCCCTTTTGGGGGCTACGAGTGGCGCCCTCAAATCCGCGATCGTCAGCCTCTTTCGTCACGGATCGCGAGGCCTGTAAACCATGAACGACGATTTCGCTTCCCTGTTCGCTTACAACCGCTGGGCCAACGACCGCGTGGTGCAAGCCGCGCGGCGGCTCTCCGCCGAACAGTACACGCAGGAGCCGGTGCCGGGTTGGTCCTCGGTCCGGGCGACGCTCGTACATCTGGCTGACGCGACCCTCATCTGGTCGCACCGGCTGCGCGGAGAGCCGATTGTGGCACGCGCGACCGAGGCCGATTATCCGACGCTCGACGCCGCGGACGAGTTGCTGGCCCGGGGGCAAGAGGCGTTCGAACAACTTCTTCCGACGTTCACGCCCGAGCGTCTCGCGGCGATCCTGTCGTACCGCAATTTCCAGGACCGCGACGTGTCCGCGCCGATCTGGGCCGTCTTGCGGCACGTCGTCAACCACGCGACCTACCATCGCGGCCAGATCGCCGCGAAGCTCGGCCGGCTAGGCGTCGAGCCCCTCCCCACCGACCTGGTCTTCTGGGCCATCGAACAGTCGGCAAAGGGGAGCTAGCGCGGCTCTGAGAGGGACCTGGAAGTCTCGATTCGGGGGACACGCCCGGAGTCTTCGACGGGCGTGGTCGATCGGCTCTGATCGTGCGCCACGCCCGTCGAAGACTCCGGGCGTGCCACCCGAGCCAATCTGAAGCCACGCGAGGTGTCGTCGGCACTGCGCCCGTCAACGACTCCGGGATCGCAATTCCGTTCCCTCGAGCGCCGAGGCGCCGCAACGAGGTTGGATGAGCGCCGCAGCACTCACCCAGCGCAACCGGTCAGTACGCGTCGCCCGAGACGACCTCGGCCCCCTGGACCGACCCGAGGGAGCGCCAGGTATTGCCGTCGATCGAGCTCTTGATGAACTTCACGCTGCCGTCGGCGAACAGCGAATTCACGCCGCCGGGGTGGTAGCTCCGGCTGGTAAACGCGCCGAACGTGGGACCGCCGTCGTTCTCGTTGATGCTGATGATGTCGGTGTCGACAATCCCCAGCGACGTGCTGATTCCGGTGGTCAGGGCCGTGGTGTTGGTGTAGGTGGTCACCTTGTTCGGGGGCCAGGCCGTGGTGAAGCCCGAGTGATAGACGCCGCCGTTGGTCCACCGGGTATGCATCGTGTTGCCGAACGAGCAACCGCCGCCCGAGTAGTCGGCCGGGGGCGGCCCATCCGCGCTCGGGATGGCGAACGGGTTGTTCACCGACAGGCTGCCGCACTTGAGCCGGTTGTCGAAGGTCTTGATTTCGGAGAAGAGCAGCGTATTACTCGTGCCGTCGGTGAAATTGGAGATCGGCCGCGCCATGTTGACCGCGAACGCCGTGCGCGACGGCATCCCGGCCCAGCCAGTCCCCGCCGGAGCCCCCTGGGAGAAGCTGAAGACATACCAGTCGCCGTCGCACGACCCGTAGTTCGAGCCGCCGAAGACCGTACCGCCGTCGTTGAACGACTGTGTATTCGGGTCACTCGGGCAGACGAACATCTTGATCAAGCTGCCGCAGATCGTGGTGTTCGAAACGTCGCTATCTTTGAAGACATAATTCATTGCATTATATGATTGGCTCTGCTCCGCGAACGAGAGGATCTTGGCCAGCGCGCTGAAGTTGTTCGTCCAACCCTTGGTCGGCGGCTTGATCGAGACGCCCCACGAGCCCGACATGATGTTCGCGGGGGGGAAGGCCCCATTCGTGCTCTCGTAGTTGTGCGACGCCAGGCCGATCTGCTTCAGGTTGTTCACGCACTGGGCCCTGCGGGCCGCCTCACGCGCGGCCTGCACGGCTGGCAGCAGCAAGGCGATCAATACGGCGATGATGGCAATGACGACGAGGAGCTCGATCAGCGTGAATCCGCGACGTGGAGCCGGCGTACCGCACGGAGTGGTCATGGCGTAGTCTCTGGGTGAGGCTTTCGAGGCGATTACATGCCTGTCATAAAAACTGGAGAGTGGGATTATTGATGAAACTTGTTAAGTAACCGTGAAGAATCTGGCTATCTTGCGTGAAATCCGTGAAGAATCTGGGAGGCGGCTCGGCGCACCGCGGCCAACGGGCCGCACGACGCACGGTCCGGATCCGAGATGAAACGGGCATCGACCTGAGAGGTCATCCGGCGCAACCGAGCACGCCGACCGGCAGCCTCAGCCGACCGGCACCGCGACGCCGATCATCTGGTCGCGCGTGACCAGCGCCGCCAGCTCCTCCTCCGACATCCCCTGGGTCGCCTCCGGACGCATCGGGAGGACCAGGTAGCGAAGGTCCGCGGTGCTGTCGTGCACGTGGACGGCCACCCCCTCGGGCAGTACCGTTCCGAACTCGGCCAGCACCGCGCGGGGCTCGCGCACGGCCCGCGCGCGGTACGCCCGGCTCTTGTACCAGTCGGGCGGGATCCCCAGCAGCCGTTTGGGATAACACGAGCAGAGCGTGCAGACGACCAGGTTGTGGCGTTCGGGCGTGTTCTCCATCACGACCAGGTGCGCCTGGCCCGGGTCGAGGCCGAGCTCGCGCGCCGCCGCCGGCGCGTCGGTCAGCAACCGCTCCTTGAAGGCCGGGTCCACCCAGGCCCGCGCTACGAGCCGGGCGCCGAGGGCGGGCGTCCAGGAATCGATCGTCTCAAGCATCTTGTGCAGGTCGGCCCCGGCAAACACGCCCTTTTCGATCAAGAGCTCGCGCACCGCCGTTTCCAGCCGTTGCGACTCGCTCGGCGGCAGGTCCTCGACGTCCGGCTGCGGCGGATGCGCTCCGGCGTGTGCGTGGCCCGGTCCGTGATCGTGCTCGTCATGCATGGGATTCCCCTCCCCCCGACCGGATCAGGCGGGTTCCAGCCAGTGCTCGTAGATCTCAACCTCGACCACGTCGGCCGGCGGCCCACAGTAACCGGGCCAGACGTCCGCCTGGCGGAACCGGACACGGTAGAGCGCCCGAGCGGGCAAGCCGTCGCGGCCGTACGCCCGCTCCTCCGGGTTCGGGAACGGCCCGCAGACCCGTTCGACCACCCCCACGAGCCCACGGACGTAATACGGAGTGCGCAGATGTCCGGGCGAGTCGGTCCGGCGCACCGCCACGCGATCCCCCGGCGCAAACGGCCCGCTCATGACGCAGTCCCCTCGCGCCCGCGGACCTCGTCGAGCTTCCGCCCCAGCTCGCCAGTCGTCAGGACGCCCTTCTCGAGCAGCAGGTTCGTCATCCCGGCCAGCCAGCGCTCGTAGTAGCTCAGCCGATCGTATTCCTCGTTGCCGAGTCCCTCGATCGCCCGCCGGAGCTCGTCCACGCTGATGATCCCGCGCTCCCGCGCAGAGAGGAGCTGGACCATGGCGTCGATCCGCTTCTCCCACGGCTCCAGCGTGCGCTCCGTGCGATCAATCGGTCCGCCAGGCAGGCCGCCGAGGTCGTGGTAGGCTCGCATCTACGGTCGCTCCCGATCGGTCCCGGAGACTTGCCCAACGCGCGCGATTCTTCCACGGTCGTCTCGGATTCCCAGCTTACCCGTCCAGGCAGGTGGTTTCCATCAATGACCCCGCGACGCGCGGACAGATGCGGCTACAGTCGTCAACGCTGCCGATTTCCACTCCCCGTCCGAAGCCGAGTTGCGTGCAGCGTGCTTACGGACTGCGAAGAACTTGCAGATATGGTGTTCGTGGGGGTGGGCGGACGAGGCGTGGCGCTGACCATCGCGCGTCGATGCCCCACGGAGCGCTCGGGTCGAAACGAGCGTTCGGCCGGATCAGCACGGCCCCGGCGAGCCGCCTCGACGACCTTCCGGACGGTCGAGCTTGCGAAAACCCGGATGAACGCCCGGCGTGAGCTGCTGCTGGGCCGCGATCCGCGCGAGGTAATCCGCGAGCTGTGCCCGCTCTGACTCGTCGAGCGCGGCGCAAAGCGCGTCTTGGTGCTCGCGCGCGGTGCGATCGAGCTTTTCCAGCGCATCGCGCCCCGCGTCGGTCAGGTAAAGCGCGTAGGAGCGCCGGTCCGTGGGACTGTCCCGCCGCTCGACCAACCCGCGCTTTTCCAGGTCGTCGAGCAACGCCACGAGCCGGCTCGGGAACACGCCGAGCTTCTCCCCCAGCGCCTGCTGGCTCAGGCCGTCGGCACGCTTGATGACCTTCAGGATGCCCGCGTGCGGCGGCGCGAGCTCCAAGGGGACCAGACGTTCCGCAAATCGGGCGGCCGCGTGCGCACCTACCTGCGAAAGCAGGAAGGCAAGCCCGTCCATCGGGTCCAGGGATGGACTCGAGGCGCGAGTTCGGGCCATTCGTTTCTCCGAAAAATGGTTATTGACTGTAACGATTCGCGGTCGTAATATTATTGCGGTTTCACCCGGACGTGGCAAGGAGGCTTCGGGCGCCAGACGAGGGCCGTTCTCGCTGCGCGGCCCCGGGGAAATCCCCGCGTGTGGTGTGCATCTCCCTTCTCCGGGTGGGTCGCCATTTCCGTTCGTTCCTCGTGATCCCGTTGGAGTCCCAATCATGCGGCTGAATCACGTCAACCTGACCGTTCCTGACGTCCGTCGGACGCGGGAGTTCTTCGAGACCTATTTCGGGCTGCAGTGCGTCGCAGAAAAAGGCCGCGACGCGCTCGCCGTGCTGGTCGACGAATCGGGGTGCGTCTTGACCCTGAACAATTTCGAGAAGGCGACGGAGGTCGAGTACCCCGGCGCCTTCCACATCGGCTTCATGCAGGAGAGCCGGGAGCGGGTGGACGAGATCCACGACCGCCTGAAGTCGGATGGATTCGACGTGGGGCCGCGCAAGGAGTTCCACGGGGCCTGGACGTTCTACTTCCACGCACCCGGTGGTTTCCTTGTAGAGGTCGGCCACCAGCACAGGTGAGCGTAGCGCCAATAGGCCTCGCGCGCGGATCGTCCCTGACGAAAGCCGCAGCCCTTCAGCTCGTCGTGCGCTCGTCCGAATTCGGACTCGTTCGCAAACCGATTCCGACGAGGCGGAGAGCACGTCCCACGGCGAGGCAAGGGCCGATTCGGTCATGCGATCCGTGCGTATTGATTTCGTCGTCCGCCGTCGTGAAGTTGGTCTCAACAAGGGCCAGCGTTGCGTTTTACTATACGGCAGGCGTCCCCCCAGGCGCATTGTGGGAGCACTTGGCTCGACCTCTGCGGTTTTCAGAGGCGTCAGGCCCTCCAAAGGCCGGCGAATCGTGGCGGGAGACGGCGCGCGATGGACTTTCACCGAGGGACGCACCCGACTCGACGGGAGACGGCGGCCGGCGCGCCGGCGGGTCCGGGCCGCGCCTTGAGCGCTGGGGGCGCGCAGGGGGAGTTGGAAACGACCCTGTTGCCGGACCCCGCCGCGGGCCCGGTCGCCTTTCCGCAGTCGATGCTCGCTCCCGAGCTGGCGCAGATTCCGCAATACGAAGTGGTCAAAGAACTTGGGCGCGGGGCGATGGGAGTCGTGTACCTTGCCCGGCACACCTTGATGGATCGGTTGCAGGTGCTCAAGGTGTTGAAGGGGGAGCTGCTCGAGCGGCCGCGATCGGTTGAGCGGTTCTTACGAGAGGTCCGGCTGGCGGCCCAGCTCAACCATCCCAACGTGGTCCGGGCGCTCGATGCGCTCCCGCTCGGGTCGGTGGTCGTGCTGGTGATGGAGTACGTCGAAGGGGACGATCTCGGCAAGCTCCTACTCGAGCAAGGGCCGCGGCCCGTCCCCTACGCCTGTGCGTGTGCAGCGCAGGCCGCTTTGGGCCTTCAGCACGCCCACGAGCAGGGGCTGGTCCACCGCGATATCAAGCCGAGCAACCTGATCCTGACCCGGCAGGGGAAGAAGAAGGTGGTGAAGGTGCTCGACTTCGGGTTGGCCAAGGTGGTGCGGGAGGACGCGATCGACGGTTCCAACACGCTGACGGCGCTGAACCAGACGCTGGGTACGCCGCACTACCTCGCCCCCGAGCAGATCAACGATCCTCGGCAGGTCGACATCCGGGCCGACATTTACAGCCTCGGCTGTACGCTCTATCACCTGCTTGCCGGCACAACGCCGTTTTCCGAGGCCGGCGGCTTGTTGGGGGTCCTCAGCGCGCACCAGTCGGCCGATCCGCCCCCCTTGAGGCGGGCGCGGCCCGACGTTTCGCCGGCGCTGGAACTGGTGGTGAAGCGAATGATGGCGAAGGATCCCGCCCAGCGCTTCGCGACGCCCATCGAGGCCGCCCGGGCCCTCACGCCGTTCCTCCAGACAGCGCGGACGGCGGCCACCGAATCGCAGAGCGTCGACCTCGCCGTCGGGCGGGAACGGGACGAGCCGATACCGGCGCGGACGTCCACGAGCGTCCACGTCCTGCGCGAGTTGCTCGAAGCCGACGAAAAAGAAGCGGAGCGAACCGGGCCCCATTCCGAAGCCGGCAAGACGACCGCCGCGCGGATCGAGCGTCTGTCCCAAGGGCCGGTTCGGCCAGACGGGGCAACCCTCGAAGAGCTACTCGTCACGTCCGGGACCGATCGGCCGGAGTGGCTCTCCTACTGGCGGGAAGGGGACCGGCTCGCCGAGGCGCTCGACGCCCTGCTTCCCCGTCACGACCGGTTCGCCCAGCGCTTCTGGGCCAGTTACGAGTCGAAGCTCGGCTGGCGGATCCTGAGCGGCGCGCGCGACCAGGTTGCGCTTTGGGGCCTTCTCGACCGTGTGCACGACCGGCTCGGTCCCCGCATGCCGGCGGCCTGGAGGACGAAGCGGGATGCGTGCAAGCTGCTCCAGGCCCACCTGGCCGATCCGCGCATCGGCAACGCGGCTGCGCTGCGAGGCGCGTGGAGAGCCGTGGGCGGAACCCAGACCTGGCTCACCCTGTTCAAGGAAACGCTGGGCGCCGAGCGGACAACGCCCGACGATGCGCTCTTCGATCGGCTGAAGCGTCACGCACTCACCGCCCGGGCGTTCTACGACGACGATGCGCCCGCGCTGGCGGACTGGCTAACGGCCGTGACCGAGGCGCTGCTCGGCCCGCGCGGAGTGCCGGCGCAGATTGCTTTCTTCGAGGTGGCCATCCCCCGCGCTCGCTGGCGAGCCCTGGCCGACCGGTTCAGCGCCCGGCTCAACCCGCGCGTACGCGCACTCGCCGAAACGGCATCCGACCCGGCCTTGCCGCGGATCGATCCGTAAAACCGGGAACAATCCCCATACGAGACGATGCGGTCGATGGCCGTCGGACCGCTCCAGGCAGAAAGTCTGGGTGGCACGTCCCGGGGCCAGCCCCCGGCGCGGGCGCCCCCCCCGTGGGCAAGGCCCCCCCCCGCCCAGGCCCCGCGCCCCCCCACCCACACCCGGGGACCAAAACAC
>JARLIH010000182.1 GCA_031291845.1 Isosphaeraceae bacterium
ACGAGCCAGGCCCGCAAACGGTGTGGCTTGGGCTGCAGCGGCTTCATGACATCGCCCTCTGCTGGGAGACGTTCGGGCCCGGAGCCGAGAGGGGCATGCCACCCCGGGAACCCGCGGCAGAACTTGTGTAGTACAACGAGGAGCAGCCCCGGGGATAAGCGTATTTGAAAAAGCGGCTCGGCCGACCAGCTTCCCTTCGCGTCCCCCCTTGGGTCTTTCTTGTAGGCGTCTCGTAGCAAGCTCCACTCTGCCTCGATCTCACGCATCCGGGACGAATCCCAGTCAATCGCCGGCTCCTCTCCTTTTCCGCCCCCAGCGCAGCCAGCAAGTGCCGTCAGCCAGAGGACCAGGCTGGCCCCGAGGAGTCGGCACTCCCGATCATGAATTCTCATTCTCATAGAGAAGCTCGCGATCTCCGAGGCTCGTGCGTTAATCGCTCGTCCTCATGTCGAAGAGGGCCTGGCCCAGCTTCGCGAAATCGAGGGTTCGTGCAGTCCCGGTGTAGCCAGGGACGTCGTTGACGCTGACCCTCGACTTGCGGTAGACCCGCGAAAGGATGGGCACACGGCGATCCGACGGTCAGCGCGCAATGCCTGTCCTTCCGCCGGAGCCGGTCCACCGGCCGCACTCGTACGACGCGGATCACTCTTTCGTAGTCGCCATCAGCTCAGCGACCGCCTCGTCCATGGCGTCGTCTCGAACATTCTGGTAGCGGATGATGCCCTTGGCGTCGAGAACATAGGTACGCGGGTAACCGCGAATGGCCCAACTCGTGGCAATCGGGCCGTTATGGCCACCGTCCCACCAGCAGCGCCAGGTTACCCGGCCGGCGTTGATCGACGCCCGCAGCTTGTCCGGGCTGGCGTCGGTGTTGACGTCCACGACCGCGAGCGACCGATCTGCGTACCGTGCCAGGAGCGCTCGCTCCCTCGCGTACATCTCCGTGCATTTGGGGTACCACTCGCCCGAGAAGACCAGCAGGACCACCTTCCCGCGGAAATCACTCAGCGTGAACCGCTTTCCCTCGACGTCGGTTCCTTCGATGTCCGGGGCGAGCCGGCCGATTTTGAGATTGCGAAGCGCGTTCAGCTCGCCAGCGGCGATCTCGCCGAGGGTCCGGGGGAAATGCGGAGCGCGCAGGTCGCCAAACTCGTTCACGACGCGCTCGAACGCCGCCTCAGCGGCCTTCTCGGCCGCATCGGGGTTCGTCTCCCGGAGGAAGCGCGCGATCGCCTCGGCCCCGTGGTCGTCCTCATAGGACTTGATCAGGTCGGGGTACTCGCGGAGGTGTCGCACCCGGTAGATTTGATCCGCAGCATCGTGCCCAGTGCAAGGCAAGCCCCTGCCCGTTCCCAGCGATCCGGGTGCTTCGCGAGTACCGCGCGGATGAACGATTCTGCAGCCGGGGCATAATAGTAAGGCGCCAGGAACCGGCAGTATTGCCCGTTGCCCGGGCGGGAGACGTGGTCTCGGGAGAGGAGTCCGATCGCCCGATCCAGCACGCCGATCGACCCCTCGTAGTCGGCGTTGATCACAAACTGGATCGCCGGCACGGCGGCCGAATCGTCTGGGTGTCTCTCGGCCTGATCGAGAAGGTTACCTAGGTCCCGGCGTCTCTCCTCCTCGTAGCGCGCCTTGGTCACGGGAGGGGCGGCGGCAGCGCCTGCTTGACGGTATTGCGTAACGGCCCGTTGATGACGCTCTCGGGCGGCAGCGAGCTGCGCTTTCAAGGAGGATCCTCCCTGTCCGCGCGAGTGCCCGACCGCTGGGGCGAGCACCAGGACCGCCACGATGATCCGATTCACTCTGACCTGCATGTTGGGGAACCTCATGGCTGGGGCCTGGCCTTCAGAAACTGCACCTCCATCATGGCAAACAGTACCACGACAATGAAAATCGATCATATTAACGCAGGTCCGTGCAGGACGGGCAAGGGCTATGAAGAGGCTGTTGTAACCGCGGTGCATCGCCTTCGTCCTCCGGGTGCGTTAGGGCGGCATGATTCCCTCCTTGATCCGCGTCGTTTTTCCCACGGATGCCGAGGCCACGGCATGGTGCGTCTTCGGCACGCGGCACTTCGCGTAGGCTTCACCGAGAACCGGGACCTGAATCCTCGTGTCTCTCTCCGTGGAAGACTCCGTCCCAGCCACCCGCCGGCCCTGAAAGTCAAAGGCACAGGCCTCGTCCAGGCAGGCCAGCGCCGGTCCAGCAAGGAGCATGTGTGATCGCCGGCCTGCCGTCCGGGGGATCTCATCGGCATCCGGTCGGTAGCAGGCCTCGTGATGCTTCCGTCTCGCGCCGGAAGGCAGACGTGGCCAGGCCCCGGTCGCTCACAGTGAATCGAGCAACCAGCCGCCGTTGACCTTCCGAAAGTGGAACTAAGGCCACTCCATGAGATAGGGGAAGGCGTAGGTGATGAGCCAGACGAAAAGGAGCGCGTGCAAGGTGAGGTTGCGGGGAAAGGAAGGTCTCTGCCTAGCGCGAAGTAGCAAGAATGCGAGGCCCGCGACGCAGAGGCCATCCAGGATCGCATAGCAGACCGTGAGTATGGGACCCGGGGAAAACTCGATACCACGTCGCCAGAACGAGACGAAATGAACGAGCGAGAGGATCGCGGCGGCGGCAAAGGCAATCACAGTGCGGAGCGGTACGCGCGACTGGCCACGGAACAAGAACCACGACCACGACCAGAACGCTCCGGCGACGAGACACGCGAGGATCCCAATGTTGACGTGGGTGACGAAGAGAATGAAGATGAGAGGGAAGGAACACGGTACAAGCTTACTGGGGGTGGCAAACGCGGGCTCGAGCAGAGTGAGCAAGCCCAGCATCGCGCCCGTACTGAGCGTGGCCTGTACTGGTGGCGTTATGTCCATGCCTTGATACCTCTAAGCAGGTCGGCAGCGGGCCGTGTATCGCTCCCGTCTCGCGCCGGAAGGCGGACGTGGCCAAGCCCCGGTCGCTCATACTGAATTGAGCAACCAGCCGCCGTTAACCTTCCGAAAGCGGAATGTCTTGTAACGCGTGTCCTCGACCTTCCGGGGTGCTTCACCCGGTGGCCGCTCGGGATGGATGGCCGGTACCGTCGCGCGCCCCGTCGCCGTGTCGTCATGGATAACCGCCTGTTCCAGGTCGCCGATGGGCGATGGCGGATGATCGACAATCAGGTTGACGGCCGCCTCGTAAAACCCGGCCCTATCCTTGACGTGCCGGCGCAGGATGTCGGTCCACACGTACCGGGGCGAGGGGGGGGGGACTCCGTGCGCCGCCTTGTACTCCTTTTCAAGGGCGTCCTGGAAGGCTTTTTCGTCGGCGGGCTCGACGCCGTGCTTCGCCTTGTACTCTCGCCTCAGGTCACTCATCAACGTCGCCTCATCGATACCAAAGCGCTTCAGGATCGCGTTCGTATCTTTGTCGTCCCTGACCTCGCAAGCGAAGTCGCACTCGAAGATGACGTCGTCTTGCAGCTCACGCGTCATGAGGGAGAAGCACGTGCGCCAGTCCCGCCTGGCGCGGGCCTCGCGGTAGGCGTCGAAGACGGCCTTGGGCGAGGGGTAGCGTTTCGGAGGGCCGTTGTCTGCCGAACAGGCCCAGGGGCCCGCCGACAGGAGGAGCGGCAGGAGCAACGCAACGAAACCTGCTGTTGAGTCACTGCTCATGGCGTCTTCTCCGCACCGGATGGGGGCCGCGCCCGATAGGGCGCGACCGTGGTGGACAAAATCATTCTAGCGGACCGGGACGCCCGCCGCCCGCGCGTTGTTGATCATCATATTCAGGGCGGCGGGGTTCGTACCCACAGCGCCGTGGGTCGATCCGCCCGGCAGGTTGAACGGCGTCGTCGGGGCGAACCCCATCTCCGTCGGGAAGAGGTTGTTCTGTTTTGTGCTCACATATGTATGTATTAGATGGAAACGCGATACGACGTTAGGTGAGAACACCTTTGCCCAGGGGCTGTGTGGCGCGACGACCGGCCCCGAGGGTACTGTGAACACTCCCATCTGGCTAACCGCATCGAACAACCCGAGCCAGTGGACGGGGATGCTCTGGGTCGCGGTATTGAGCGCTTGCGGGATGACAAAGCTGGTGCCGGTCAGGGTCACGGTGTTCAGGTCGGCGGCCACCGTCCCGACGATCACCGCGCCGCGGCTCCAGCCGACCATGTCGATCACGAGCCGCCTGTGCAATAGGGTTGCGATTTGATAATCGAGCGCGATTTCCCACTCCACGTCGGTAACGATTGCCGGCGAGTCGGACCCGTTGATCTCGTCCACGGGGCCCGCGAAGTAGAACTTGTCGGTGCCCTCCACGCCCCGGAACCTCTGCTCGAACTGGCGGACGTTGTAGTTCTTGGCCGCCGTGGCCGAGGTGCCGTCGACGGCGTACAGAACCTCCACGGGCCGGTTCACGCCGATCGAGGTCTGGGCGACGGTCTTGCCCACCCGGTTGTTCACCTGCAACTGGATCGTAGCATCGCCCGTCGGCCCACCGGGGGCGTTCTCCGCCGCGGAGAGCAACGTGGCCGAGGCCGCGGAGACCCAGATCGTGCGGGTGTAACCGCTCGTCAGATCGGCGTCGATGATGTTGCCGTCAGCGTCGGGCATCAACTGCGACCCGCCGGTGGCCGCGGTCCAGAATTCCAGCCCGGCGACATTGGGGAGGACGAGCTTGTAGCCGCCCACGTCCCCGCCGGGCGCGCCGATGCTGATGTCGAACTCGGTTCGTGACTGTGGGCCGTTCCCCTCGAGGTTGAGCGCAGTCGGCTGGGTCGCGTTCAGTCCATCGTCGGTGGCGTTCACGACGCCATCGCCGTTGTTGTCGCTATTGAAGCCGATGATATGGACGTCGACCTCCCGCTTGTCCTCGCCGTTGTCAAGCAGCCCGTCACCGTCCACGTCCCACCAGACCGTGATGACGAAGTCCCTCGCGGTAGCGATGACGGGGAGGGCGACGTCTTCCTCCGCGGCGCCGTTGCCGAAATCGCTGTTGTCAACGATCAAGCCATCGGCCCGCGTGATGGTGAAGTGGATCTCCTTGCCGAACTTGTTGGTGTTCGGGTCGAACAGCGCACTCACATCAACATCCGCGCTCATGGTGGAGCGGTCCTCAGAGACGTACAGGTCCTTGATCGCCTGGTCCGTAATGGCCGTCACCTTGTTGGTCGTGGGGGCCCCATGGTCGGCGACCGTCAACTCGAGGAGCATGTCCGGGAGGGGGTCGACTTTGTAATAGAACCCGGCCGGGTACAGGGGGCTCGTCGTGTCCACGAACTTGAGGCTGTGGTGCCCCGCCGCCAGACGCACCTCCCCGTGCGAGTAGGGCGACGATCCGTCGAACGCCGTCGTGAGGATCAGGGTCCCGTTATCATAAGCCTGGTAGATATCACCGGCGATGAAGGCGTCCCTGAGGCTCAGCTCCGCCGGGGCCGCGAGGTCGAAGTCGTGGGGCGAGCCGGTCGACGGGGTCCCCTCAGAACTCGCCTCGTCATACTGCCAGTCCGCGGCGACCGGTTTCGCCCTGAACGCGAGGTTGGCCGTGCCGGACTCCCCACCGGCGGACGCGCTGACCGTGAACGTGGCGTCCGTGCCGCTCGACGGGGCGGTGTAGAGCCCGCTGGCGTCGACGGCGCCGACGCCACCGCCGCCGAGCGACCACGTGAATGGCCCCGGCTGAGGGTCCATGGCGTCGCCGAACTGGTCGACGGCTGTGGCAGTGAGCTGGCGGGTCTGCCCCGTCATCACCGCCGCGTCCTCCGGTGTGACCACGATGCCGGTCAGCTGCTGATTGACCGATACGCTCAATGTCTCGGTGTCTGAAAGGCCCTGTGCATCCGTCACGATAACAAGGAATAGATAAGTGCCCGCTTTATCGAACGCAACCAGGGTGCTCTTCGCGGAGTTGGTGTTATTGTCACTGAAGGTGACCCTGGTGTCGTCGGGTGACGAGAGGAGCGACCACGAGTACGTCAGTTGGCTCTCGGGCTGGTCGTCGCCCGCGGCCACACTCAGCGTGGCGCTCTTGCCGGTCACCGGGTCCGGCGCTGCGCTTGTGCGGTCGATCACAGGCGATGTGTTCAGCGTCGGCGGGTCGATATTGGCTACCGCCGAATCGGCCGTGCTGTTCGTCGGCGCCACGGCGAACGCGTAGTAGGTGCCGCCCGGCATCAACCCGGTCACGGCGTAGGCGGTCTGGGTGGCCGGCACAGCGTCGTCGACGAGCTCCCAGCTTTCCGAACCCTCGGGCAGCTTCCAGATCGTGTAGCCGGTCGCATAATCCGAGGCCGTCCAGGACAGGTCGATCTCGGTCCCCGAAACGACCGTCGCCTGCAGGTTTGTTGGTGCCGTCGGTAACGTGGCAGCGGCGCCGCTCGCGTAGCCGGACCCGCCGATACCGTTCACGGCCCGCACTTGGTAGTCGTACATGGTACCGTCGGAGAGTCCCACGTCGGCGTAGGACTGTGTGTCGGGCGGCAGTGAGTCTGTCACGACGGTCCACGTCACGCCGTCGGTCGACCGGTCGATTTCGTAGCTGGTTGCGTCCGTAGCGTTGGCAGTCCAGGCCAGGTCGATCTCCGAGTTCGAGACGGCGGTCGTGGTCAGATCGGTCGGGGCAAGCGGCCACGCAGGCGTCGTGGCCGTTGCCTCATTCGACGGCGCCGAGTACGCGTCACGGGAAGTGGTGTACGTATACGCCATGACCCGGAAGGTGTACTGCGTGGCCGGCTCGTACGTGCCGATCACGGTCATGGCCTGCGCGTTGGCATCGGCCTGCCCCACGTCCTGCCAGTCGCCATCGACCAATTGCTGAACGATGTAAGCCGTCTCGATGTTCGATTGGTCGACCCAGGTCAGGTTGACCTGGCCGCCATCGGGGATCGTCGCGCTGAAGTCCGTGGGGGTGGCCGGGAGCGTGACCGCCTCGGCGATGTCGCTATACGCGGAGTCGCCCACGCCGGCCTCCGTGGCCCTCACGCGATAGGCGTAGCTCGCGAATTCCCCGCCGGTCAGCCCGGTGTCGGCGTACTCGGCCGTGCCACCCGAGCCTGAGGGGACCGTCGCGATCTCCATCCACGTGCTGCCGCCGTCCGCGCTGCGATCGACCTCGTAGTCCGCCCCGGCACCCGCGTTGTCGGACCAGCTCAGGTCGATCTCCGTCTCTGAGACGCCACTGGCGATCAGGTTGCTCGGCACGACGGCCCAAGCCCCGGTCGTGACCTGCGCCACGTTCGAGGCCAGCGAGTATTCGGTGTCGATGTGGAGCGGCGTCTCGAACGCCAGGACCTCGAAGCTGTAGGACGTGGATGGGTCGAATTCTGCGGCGACGGTCGCATCCGTGACGCCGGCGCCGACAGCTTGGATTTCCTGGTAGGTGCCGTCGATCAGCTCCCGAATCGAGTAACCGCTGGCGATCGCGGAATTGTCCTGCCAGTGGAGTTGGACCAGTCCGCCATCGATCGCCGTGACCTCGAGCCCGGTCGGGCGTGCCGGCAGCGTCGTCGCTAGACTCAGGCTGCTGGCGCTCGATTCGGCGGCGAAGGCTGTCATCGTCGACCGCACCCGGTAGTAGCGCGACGCCCCTTCGGTCAGCCCGGTGTCGGTGAAGCTCGTCTGATTTGCCGCGGCGGTCCCGATCTGCGCCCAGTCGCTCCACCCGTCGGAGCTGCGCTCGATCACATAGCCGTCCTCGCCAGCCGCCTCGGTCCACGTGACGGTGATCGCCGTGTCCGACGTGGGCACGGCCGTCACGCCGGTCGGGGGGAACGGCAACGACGGCGCAATCACGACGGCCGTGGGAGAGTACGACGTGTGGCCTGCGTTGTCGTAGGCCCGAACGCGGAACTCATACGATGTCGCGGGGTCGAACGGGCCGGTCGCGGTGAAACTCGTCGCGGTCGCACCGAGCGAGCCGACCTGGGTCCAGGTCATGCCGTCGGTTGATTGCTCCACGGCATAGCCCGTTGCCACGCTCGAGCGATCCGTCCACGAGAGGTCGATCTCGCTACCGCTGACGAACGTGGCCGTGAGCCCTTCGGGGGCGTCCAGTATCGTGGCGACGGTCTGCGTGGCACTGGGGGCGGAGTCGCCCACCGAGTTCGTGGCGAAGAGGCGATAGCTGTACGAGGTCGCCTCCGAGAGCCCGGTGTCGGTGAAGCTGGTCACGCCCGCCGCGACCGTGCCCACTGCCGTCCAGGTGCCGCTCACCAGCCGCTCGATGCGGAAGCCGGTTTCACCTGCCACGTCCGACCACGTCAGGGTTACCACCGTATCCGATTGCGCCGCGGCCGCCCCGATCGTCGGCTGGCTTGGGTAACCGGGCGTCGTCACTGTGGCGGTGGCATAGGCCGAGTTCCCGCCAGTGTAGGCATATGCATGCACACGGAAGTAGTAGGTCGTCGAGCCGTTGAAGGGTCCGGTCGCCGTGTAGCTGCTGGCGCCTGAGCCGGAGAGCGACGCGACCTGCGTCCAAGAGATGCCGTCGGTCGACTGCTCGACATAGTAGGAGGAGGCGGCCGTCGAGTGGTCCGTCCACGACAGGTTAACCCGCGTGGGCGAGATCGCCGTGGCCGTCAGGCCGCTTGGCGACGAGGGCGGCGTCGCGGCGGTCTGCGTCGCACTGGGGGCGGAATCGCCCACCGAGTTCGTGGCGAAGAGGCGATAGCTGTACGAGGTCGCCTCCGAGAGCCCGGTGTCGGTGAAGCTGGTCACGCCCGTGCCCACCGTGCCCACTGCCGTCCAGGTGCCGCCCACCAGCCGCTCGACACGGAAGCCCGACCCGCCCGCGGCGTCGGTCCAGGTCAGCGTGACCGACGTGTCCGACTGCGGCGTCCCCGTTAGCGCCGGCGGGTTCGGGAAAGCCGGTGTCGTCGCCGTCACTGACGAGTAGGTGGAGTAGCCGCCGGTAGAGCTGTAGGCCCGGACGCGGAAGTAGTACATGGTCGAGCCGTTGAAGGGCCCGATCGCCGAGAAGCTGATCGCCCCGGGGTCGGAGATGGAGCCGATCTGCGTCCAGTGTGTGCTGTCGGCCGACTGCTCGACGTAGTAGGTCGTCGCGAGCGAGGAGTGATTCGTCCAGGACAGGTCGATCCGATTCCAGGCGACGGCGTTGGCGGACAAGCCCGTCGGCGCCGCCGTCAGGGTCGTGGCGGCCAGCGACGCGCTGGGGGCCGAGTCGCCGACGGCGTTGGTCGCGACGACGCGGTAGGTGAAGGAACTGCCCTCGCGTAGCCCGGCGTCGGTGTAGGTCGTCACGCCGGCCGGGACCAGGCCGATGGCCGTCCAGGTGCCGGAGGACGCGACGTAGCGCTCGACACGGAAGCCGGCCTCGCCCGCGGCATCGGTCCAGGTCAGCGTGACCGACGTGTCCGACGGCGCCGCGGCGGAGGTCAGCACCGGCTGGCTCGGGTAGCCCGCCGTCGTCACGGACGTCACCGGCGAGTAGGCCGAGTAGCCGCCGGACGAGTAGGCGCGGACCCGGAAGTCGTACGTGGTCGAGCCGTTGAACGGACCGGTCGCGGTGTAGCTCGTGGCCGTCGTACCGTAGACATAACCGACCTGCGTCCAGGTGGTGCCGTCGGTCGATTGCTCCACGTAGTAATAAGAGGCCGCCGTCGAATGATCGGTCCACGAAAGATTGATCTGCGCGGGCGAGATCGCCGTGGCCGCCAGGCCGCTCGGGGCCGACGGCTGCGTCGCGACGCTACGCGTGGCGCTGGGGGCGGAGGAGGCGGCGGCGTTGGTCGCCGTAACGCGGTAGGCGTAGGACGTCGCCTCCGTCAGCCCGGTGTCCGTGAAGCTGGTGATGCTTGTCCCGACGGTGCCGGCGGTGGTCCAGGTGGTGCCGCCGTCACTGCTGCGGTCGACGCGGAAGCCCGTCTCCCCCGCTACGTCCGACCACGTCAACAACACGCTCGTGTTGGACTGGGCGGTGACCGAAATGAGCGTCGGCTGCCCGGGGAAAGCGGGCGTGGTGGTCGAAGTCGAGACGTAGGCGGAAGTACCGCCGGTGAACGCATAGGCAGCAACACGGAAGTAGTATGTGGTCGAGCTGCTGAATGAGCCCGTGACCGTGCACGCATTGCCACCGGCGTTGGCAATCTGGACCCAGCCAGTCGAGCCGTTTGGCGACTGCTGGACGATGTAATAAGACGCCGCCGTGGAATGATTGGTCCAGCTTAGGTTGATCTGGCCACCGGAAACCACGACCGCCGACAGTCCGGTCGGGGCTGCCGGCAGGGTGGTAGCGGCCTGGGTCGTGCTGGGGGCGGATGAGCCTGTGGGGTTCGTCGCGGTGACGCGATAGGTGTAGGACGTTGACTCCGACAGCCCGGTGTCGGTGAACGTCGTCATGCCGGTCCCGACCGTACCGGCCGTCGTCCAAGTCGAGCCGTTGTTGGTGCTCCGCTCGATGAGGAAGCCGGACTCGCCCGCCACGTCGCCCCACGCCAGGGTGATTACCGTATCCGACTGCGCCATGGCGGTCGTGATCGCTGGCTGACTGGGGAAGGCCGGCATGGTCACCGAGGCGGTGGCATAGGCCGAGTTGCCGCCTGTATTGGCATACGCATGGACCCGGAAGTCGTACGTGGTCGAGCCGTTGAACGGCCCGGTGGCCGTGTAGCTCGTGGCCGTCGTGCCGTAGACAGAGCCGACCTGCGTCCAGGTGGTGCCATTGGTCGATTGCTCGACGTAGTCGTATGTTGCGGCCGATGAGTGGTTGGTCCACGTCAGGTTGACCTGCGTCGCCGAAACGGCCGTGGCCGTGAGGCCGCTCGGGGCCGACGGCTGAGTGGCGACGCTACGGGTGGCGCTGGGGGCGGATGAGCCTGCGGGGTTCGTCGCGGTGACGCGATAGGTGTAGGGCGTTGACTCCGACAGCCCGGTGTCGGTGAACGTCGTCATGCCGGTCCCGACCGTCCCGGCCGTGGTCCAAGTCGAGCCATTGTTGGTGCTCCGCTCGATGAGAAAGCCGGACTCCCCCGCCACGTCGCCCCACGCCAGGGTGATTACCGTATCCGACTGCGCCATGGCGGTCGTGATCGCTGGCTGACTGGGGAAGGCGGGCGTCGTCACCGAGGCGGTGGCGTAGGCCGAGTTGCCGCCTGTGTTGGCATACGCATGGACGCGGAAGTCGTACGTGGTCGAGCCGTTGAACGGCCCGGTGGCCGTGTAGCTGCTGGTGCCCGAGCCCGAGAGCGCGGCGAGTTGCGTCCAGGTGGTGCCATTGGTCGACTGCTCGACGTAATAGTAGTAGGCCGCCGCCGAGTGGTCGGTCCACGAGAGGTTGATCTGCGTGGGCGAAATGGCGCTCGCCGTCAGGCCGGTAGCGGCCGACGGTTCCGTGGCGACACTGCGGGTGGCACTTGGGGCGGATGAGCCGGCGCCATTGGTAGCGGTGACGCGATAGCTGTAGGACGTCGCCTCCGACAGGCCGGTGTCGGTGAAGCTGGTGACCCCCGCGCCGACGGTGCCGGCCGTGGTCCAGCTCGTGCCGTTGTTGGTGCTCCGCTCAACGACGAAACCGGTCTCGCCCGCCACATCGGTCCACGACAGCGCAATGGATGTGTCGGACTGCGCCGTCGCCGAGGCCAGGACCGGCTGGTTCGGGAAGGCCGGCGTGCTCGCCGAGGCGGTGGCGTAAGCGGAGCCGCCCCCGGCGGAGGAGTAGGCATACACGCGGAAGTAATACGTCGTCGAGCCGTTGAACGGCCCGGTTGCGGTGGAGCTGCTCACCGACCCGCTGCTGGTCGTCCCGACCTGGACCCAGCCGGTCGAGCCGTTCGGCGACTGCTGGATGACGTAGTACGACGCCGCCGAGGAGTGGTCCGTCCACGTCAGGTTGACTTGGCCGCCGGAGACGACCGCGGCGGTCAGCCCCGTCGGGGCCGAGGGGAGCGTGGCGACGCTCCGGGTGGCGCTGGCGGCGGAAGCGCCCGCGGCATTCGTCGCGGTGACGCGGTAGGTGTAGGACGTCGACTCGACCAGGCCCGCGTCGATGAACGTCGTGACGCCCGCGGCGACCGTGCCGGCGGTGGTCCAGGTCGAGCCGCTGTTGGTGCTCCGCTCGACGAGGAAACCCGTCTCCCCCGCCACGTCGGTCCAGGCCAGCGCGGCCGTCGTGTCGGACTGCGCCGTGGCCGAATTGAGCGTCGGCCGACCGGGGAGGGCGGGCGTGGTGGCCGAGGTCGTCGCATAGGCCGAGCCGCTTCCGGTGTACGCATAAGCATACACACGGAAGTAGTAGGTCGTCGAGCCGGCGAACGGCCCGGTCGCCGTATCGCTGTTCGCCGCCGCGCCATTGACGGTGCCGACCTGCACCCAGCCGGTCGAGCCGTTCGGCGACTGCTGGATGACGTAGTACGCCGCCGCCGAGGAGTGGTCCGTCCACGTCAGGTTGATCTGGCCCCCCGAGGCCACGACCGCCGCCAGGCTGGTCGGGGCCCCCGGTGGGGTGACGGCCGCCTGGGTCGCGCTCGGGATCGAATCGCCCGACCCATTGGTGGCAAAGATCCGGTAGGTGTAGGAGGTCGCCTCGGCCAACCCGGTGTCGGTGAACGTCGTCACGCCACTGGCGACCGTCCCGGCGACGGCCCAGGTCGAGCCGCCATTGCTGCTTCGCTCGATGCGGAAGCCAGCCTCGCCGGGGGCATCGGTCCAGGACAGGGCCACCGACGTGCTCGATTGCGGCGCGGCCCAATTGATCGCCGGCGTATCGGGGTAGGCCGGCGTGGTCGCAGAGGTCGTCGCGTAGGTGGAG
>JARLIH010000014.1 GCA_031291845.1 Isosphaeraceae bacterium
GCTCGAGAAAATCACCGAGGTCGTCGGCCCCTGAGCCTGCTGGTCCCACCGTCTACGCTTCCTCCAAAACGGGACGGGCGCCCCACAGCCGGGCGCCCGTCCCGTTTCTGAAGCCGGCCGGCCGTTGCACCTGCGTGACCTCTCGCTTCCGGCAGACCCTTGGTGTATGTTCGCAGGGAGCACCGACCCCCCTCGAACATTTTCAGAGCCAAGGACAACGACGATGAGCGAACGGCCGAAGCCGGTCCGGACGAGTCGCCGGAAGATGCTGGAAACGACTGCGGGCGTCGCGGCCCTCGGGGTGGCCGCGCTGGACAGCTCCGCGAACGCAGAAGACAGCGCTGCGCGCAACGGGCGGATCAAGCAGTCCATCGTTCACTGGTGTTTCGAGAAGTACTGGACCGTCGAGGAGACGGCGAAAATCGCCAAGGAGCTCGGCTGCGGCAGCATCGAGATCGTCCCGCCGAAGTACTTTCCCCTGCTCAAGGACAATGGCCTGGTCTGCGCCATCGCGCCCATCGACATGGGAGACCTGCCCCCGTTCGTGAGGGGTTTCAACAACCCGAAGTACTACGACCAGGTCATCAAGGCGACGAAAGACTCGATCGACGCGTGCGCCGAGTTCGGGTTCAAGAACGTGATTTCGTTCACCGGCTACCGCGAGGACATTCCCGACGACGTCGGCGCCGCGAACTGCGTCAAGGGTTTCAAGAAGGTCGTCGGCTACGCGGAAAAGAAGAACGTCACCCTCTGCCTCGAGATGCTCAACACGCGCGCAACCGACCACCCGATGAAGGGGCACCCCGGCTACCAGGGCAACCATACCGATTACTGCATCGACATCATCAAGCGCGTTGGCTCTCCCAACCTGAAGCTCCTGTTCGACATCTACCACGTCCAGATCATGGATGGCGACATCATCCGGCGCATCCGGGAGCACCGCGACTACATCGGGCACGTCCACACGGCCGGCAACCCCGGCCGCGGTGAGCTCGACGACAAGCAGGAGATTGCCTACAAGCCGATCATGGAGGCCCTGCTCGAGATCGGTTACCAGGGCTTCGTCGGCCAGGAGTTCATCCCCACGCGCGACCCGCTCGCCGGCCTGCGGCAGGCTGTCCGCCTTTGCGACGTCTGAGGTCAAGGTGGGCCGTGAACTTGTCGTCGCCGGTGGGACGACCAGTCGCTTGCGCTTCGTGCGAGTGTCCTGAGTCGCAAGTTGGCTTCACGCCCCTGCGGCCTTTGTCGCGTGATCGCGCGCTCCCATTCGCTCGCGCTTCGTGCTCGATGGTCGTTTCGCAAGGACATTAACCCGAAGCGCAAGCGAGGTCTTACGTAAACTTCGCTTGCGCTTCGGGTTAGTGTAGACAGGGCACTGGCGGCAAACTTATGAGACGGAACTCTCGGAAAAGCCGCCGATCACTGCCACGAAGCGCAAGCGAGTGGTCGTCCCACGTCATTGGGACGCAACCCACGGAGTTCCCAGGCCAAGACTAAACCCATCCCCCTTCTTCCACCGATAAGGAATCGATGCAAAACCGCACCGCGCAGCAGGCCTGGGCGTCAAAGCGGAACTTGACGCTTAAAGCCCTGTGTGTTAACACCGCACCGCTCTGAAGCAATTCGGCCGCACCCGGGTCCGCCACGGCATAGCCGACCGTTCTCAAGGAGGAGACGCCGGATGCTGTTCAATTCGTTCCAGTTCGCCTATTTCTTTGCGCTCCTCCTCCCCACCTACTGGCTCCTACAAAAGAACTACAAGCTCCAGAACGTCTTGCTGCTCGCGGCCGGATACTATTTCTACGCCTGCTGGAACTGGCGGTTCCTCTCGCTCCTCATCCTCTCGACGGTGATGGATTACGGGTGCGGGATCGCCGTCGACCGGATCACGGCCCCGCGAAAGCGCAAGGGGTTCGTCGCCCTGAGCATGGCCCTCAACCTCGGAATGCTCGGCTGCTTCAAATATTACAACTTCTTCGCCGAAAGCCTCCACGACCTCCTGACGCGACTCGGACTGAACGTGCCGCTGTCGCAGTTGGACGTGGTGCTGCCGATCGGGATTTCGTTCTACACCTTCCAGTCGATGAGCTACGTCATCGACGTGTACCGGAAGGACATCAAGCCAACCCGCAACTTGCTCGAGTTCGCGACGTTCGTCTCGTTCTTCCCGCACCTGGTGGCCGGTCCGATCATGCGGCCGACGACGCTGCTCCCGCAGGTCGCCGGCCCGCGCCGGTTCGACATCCCGCAGTTTTACCAGGGAATCTACCTGATCTTCTGGGGGCTGACCAAGAAGGTGGTCATTGCCGACAACCTCGCGCTCCTGGTCAACGACCTCTTCGGGCGCTGGGAGTCGATCGACGGGGGCCTCGCGCTGCTGGCCGTCTATGCGTTCGCGTTCCAGATTTACTGCGACTTCTCGGGCTACACCGACGCGGCCCGAGGGATCGCCAAGTGCCTGGGCTTCGAGCTCGCGCTCAACTTCAATCTCCCCTACTTCGCCACGAGCCCGAAGGACTTCTGGGCGCGCTGGCACATCAGTCTGTCGAGCTGGCTGCGCGACTACCTGTACATCCCACTCGGGGGGAACCGGGGCGGGCTCGCCATGCTCTGCCGGAACCTGATGCTCACGATGATCATCGGCGGGCTCTGGCATGGCGCAGCGTGGACCTTCGTGGTCTGGGGGTGTTACCAGGGCGTGATCCTGGTCGGGCACCGGCTCCTGGAGCCAAGCCTGAAACGCATTCAACCGGCGACGCCGGCCGGAGTCGTCGGCTGGAAGCTCGTGCGGATGTTCGTCACCTTTCACCTGATCTGCGCTGGCTGGCTGATCTTCCGAGCCACGTCCCTGACCCAGGTCTCCGGCATGCTGGCGGCGATCGCGACGCGACTCACGGTGCCCTCCGCGACTTACGTCGTGCCCGCTCTGGCGGCGATCGTACCGCTGCTGATGGTGCAGGTCGCCCAGTACGTGTCGAAGGACCTGGACGTCATTGCCCGTACGCCCTGGTATGTGCGAAGCGCCTTCTACACGGCCTGCTTCTACGCATTCGTCATCGCCGGGGAGTTCGGAGGCGGACAGTTTATCTATTTCCAGTTTTGACCCGCGGGCTACGCGATGGCCACAGCTTCACCAAGGCCGGTACGCCGGTCGGTGCCCGCCGGCTTTCTCGGGATGCTGGCGCTGGTTCTCCTCATCGAGTCGTTCGCCAGCCAGTGGTGCGCGCTGGAAACCCGCTCGGCCGGTTTCGACTGGTGGCTGACGAACCGCCGCGCCCAGTACCTCTCAGCGCATCACGAGGTGCTCTGCTTCGGCGACAGCCAGATGAAGCTCGACGTCCAGCCCGAGGTCGTCGAGCCGCTCCTGGGTCGTTCCGTGCTCAACTTGTCGGTCATCGCGGGAGAGGCGCCGTCGAGCTACTTCCTGTTGCGCCGGGCGATCGACTCGGGCGCGCGACCGAAGGCCGTCGTCGTGGATTTCTTCCGCCCACTGCTCGCGGCCCCGCTCGCGCTGAACCATGAGCGCTGGCCGTTGCTCCTCTCGTTTTCCGAAGCCCTCGAGCTGGCGTTGAACGCAGACGATCCCGACACCCTGGCACACTGGCTGACGCACAAAGCCCTGCCCACCTATGCCTTTCGCAACCAGGTCCGCGCACGACTGAAGAGCGCACTCGGCGGGCAAGCCGAGGACCCGTTCGCGGAAGGGACCGCGCTGCGGCGGAACAGCGCGCTCAACCAGGGGGCGATCGCGGGACGTGAAAATCCGGCTTACCAGGATGACGTCGACCTGCTCCCCCACCTTGATCGCCCGCTCCGTTTTGCGTGTAGCAATGTGCATGTCATCTATTTTCGCAAGTTCCTGGCGCTGGCCCAGAGCCACCGGATCCCGGTCTACTTGATCCTTTCCCCGTGCAGCCCGAACTGGCAGCGCCGGAGCGATCAACTCGATCCGGACAAGAAATACGAGCAGGCGATCCGTCGCGAGATCGCCGCATTTCCTGGCTTGCGGGTCATTGACGGTCGTCATTCGGGCTACGACCGGGGGCTGTTCCTCGACAAGTCGCACCTCGATCACCGGGGCGCCGCCGCCTTCAGCGCAGACCTTGCCGAGATCCTGAGGAAAGAGCTCGGCGACGAACCAACTCGCCACTGTTGGATCACCATGCCGGCTTACCGCCCCTCGCGGCCTGTGGTGGACCTGGAAACCCTCAACGAGAGCAGCCAGATCGTCCGCCTGCAGTCCGAGTCATTGCGTCGCTGATCGAGCGGGGCGCCGGCACTTTGCGCGTTGCGCTCCGGCGGGTAGCATCGACATTATCGACTCGAACCCGACGCCCATCGCGTCTCCGCTCAAGGTAGGTGCGTCCATGTCCTCGCCCGGCTCTCGCTTGCGTGCGGCCTGGTCGGCCCGTCCGATTATGATCCCGGGCGCGTTCAACGCCTTGACCGCCAAGATCGCCGAACGACTCGGCTTCGAGGCGGTCTACCTCTCGGGCGGCGCGCTCTCGGCCGGTTGGGCCGGGCTGCCCGACATTGGCCTGCTCTCCGCCACCGAGTTCGCCGAGCAGGCCGCCGTGCTCGCCCGTGCGACTAGCCTGCCGTTGC
The DNA here is from genome assembly GCA_031291845.1 of Isosphaeraceae bacterium. Classification (GTDB taxonomy): domain Bacteria; phylum Planctomycetota; class Planctomycetia; order Isosphaerales; family Isosphaeraceae; genus DAIDJG01. Next base: position 4,606 of record JARLIH010000014.1, read on the forward strand.
TCTGCGATGCGGACACCGGGTTCGGCGAGCCCGTCAACGTCGAGCGCACCGTCCGCCTGTACGAAGAAGCGGGGGCGGCCGGTCTCCACCTGGAAGACCAGGTCCTGCCGAAACGGTGCGGCCACCTGTCGGGCAAAGCGCTCGTCGATACCTCGACCATGGTCGCGAAGGTGCGGGCCGCCGTCTCAGCGCGCCGAGACGCGGACTTCGTGATCGTCGCGCGCACCGATGCACGCTCAGTAGAGGGTTTCGAGGCCGCCGTGATCCGAGCGCGTGCTTACCTTGCCGCCGGCGCGGACATGATTTTTCCCGAGGCGCTCGAAAGCCGCGAAGAGTTCGCCCGGTTCGCCCAAGCCCTTCGCTGTCCGTTGCTCGCAAACATGACCGAGTTCGGGCGCAGCCCCTTGCTGACCCTCGACGACCTGGCTGCCATCGGTTATCGCGCGGTGCTGTATCCTCTCACGGCCTTCCGGTCGGCGATGAACGCGGCGGAGCTGACGTTGAAAGCGCTCCGGGAACACGGAACCCAGCGCGGCGTGCTCGACGCCATGCAAAGCCGGGCCGCACTGTATGATTTGCTTGGCTACACGGAATGGGAAGCGCGTGACCGGGGCTATTTCTCGTCATCCGGCATCGCGGACAGCCGAGAGTCGTGAACGTCACAACGGAAGGGTCCAGATCCAATCCCGGGCAGCCCGTGCCGGCAGACGTTGGACGAGTCGATCGTTCAAGGTCACTTCCCAAGCAGACGACGCGAATGCTCGGCCTAGCGAATATTCGCCCGGATCGGCGGACTGCCCTGCTAGTCGGCATTGGGGTTCCTGCCACGTTGGTTCTGCTGTTCACCGTCGCGGAGCTTTTGACGCGAATGGCAATGGCAAGCCTAGTCGTAACGGCGACGTTGTTTCTGGTCGCTGTCTATGCGTGGCGGCGTCCCCGGCTTTCGATTCGCCCCTCGCTCCTCTTGAGCGTGTTGGTTGCACCCTGCTACGCATGGCTTCCTCTCGAACTTGCCGTTGGGCTGTCGTTCGGATGCGCGGTGGTAATCGTTCTTTGGCCCTTAACTTGGGTCGAAACAACCGCGATTCTAGGGATATCGTTTGTGCTTACAGCACTCTCAGTGCCCCCCGTCGTGACACAATGTGGTCCTCGGCGCATTCCGCCTCGCGCTCCTAAGCCGATCTTGCCGCTTCCCCCCAGCCCTACCACTTCCCGGGCTCTTGCACCGGCCAATTGACCCCCCCGACCGTTCTGTTACATTAGACGTTCGCCCCGGGGCGTCGAAGCTCCGGGGTCTTGGATCGGCTGGCGGCTTTCAAGCCTGCGGGGCATTTCACCCCTGGGGCTAAACACCTCCGGCGATGAAGTTTACGTGATTTTGACTTCCGGTCGCGCGACTTTTGCACCCGTGCCCGCGACTGCGTGGGCATGAGTGGTGGTCCGTAACCGCAAACGACACTGCAATTCCTCCCCGCGGCTAAGGATCGGCGGCATGTGGATTCTGGTGCTCTGGCTCCGTGGTTTGCTCGCTGTGTCGAGAGGCGTACTTCCTCTCGGGCTCAGCCGCCGCTCGAGCGACGAGCTCTTCCCCCCGTGGGGAGGGGCGATCGAGCACCAAGATGCACCCCCTGGTTCCTGTTACGGAGAGTTTGGGAACCCGTACTTGCCGGACGGGGGAGGCTCCCGTCCGAGCTGTCGCGGGTCGCGGCGGTTGCGCCGTGATGTCGGATGGCCTCGCGTGCGGCGCCAACTGGGCATCCGGGCGTGGGCTTGCTCGCTTTCCTGTTGCGCGGTTCGAAGCGTCTTCGGGCGCTCGGCGTGCGCGATTGTGGGTCGTTGACGGTATCGGTGGCCGCCCCTGGGTCGCTTCGACGGATCGCCGCATCCCGCGCGGTATCCGGCGCGCCGGAAGACCTCCCCAAAACGAAAGACGAGGCGCCGACGTGTTCGGGACCATTGTGGGGGGCCTTTTCGGTCTGCTCGCCGGAGTGGGGTGTGGCTGGGGCGGCGCCCAGTACCTCGCCCGGATCCGCGCCGCGACCGCCCGCGACCTGGCCGACGAGATCCTCGGCAACGCCCGCCGCGAGGCCGAAACGATCAACAAAGAGGCCGACCTCCGCGCCAAGGAAGAGTCCCTCCGGCGCCGCGAGGCTCTCGACCTCGAAGCGGAAGAAGCGCGGCGCGACATCCGCGATCAGGAAAAGCGGCTCGAAAAACGCGCGGACTTGCTCGATCAGAAGCTCGAGTTAATTAACAAAAAAGAGCGCGAGTTCGAGAGCGTTCAGCGCTACCTGACCGAGCAGCAGGAAGACCTCAATCGGCGCGGGCAAGAAGTCAAGCACCTGTTGGGCGAACAGCGCGAAGTCCTGCACCGGCTCGCGCAATTGGGTCCGGACGAGGCCCGATCGGTCCTGCTCAGGCGGATGGAAGACGACCTCCGCCACGAGGTCGGCGGCCTGATCCTGAAGCACGAGCAGGTACTCCGCGAATCGTCCCAGCAAAAAGCCCGCGAAGTCCTTGCCACGGCCATCCAGCGTTATGCCGCCGCTCACACCGCCGAAACGACGGTCAGCACGGTCGACATACCGACCGACGACATGAAGGGCCGCATCATCGGCCGAGAGGGCCGGAACATTCGCGCGTTCGAGAAGGCCACGGGCGTCGACGTGATCGTCGACGACACGCCGGGCATCGTCATCGTGACCGGCTTCGATAACATCCGCAGGGAGATCGCCAAGGTCTCGCTCGAAAAGCTGATCCAGGACGGCCGCATCCACCCGACACGCATCGAAGAGATCGTCAAGGAAACCCAGGAGGAGATGGAGCAGCACATCCGGCGCATCGGGCAGACCGCCGCGCAGGAGGCGAACGTTCCGGGTCTGCACGAGAAGTTGCTCGACTTCCTCGGCCGCCTCAAGTTCCGCACGAGCTACTCGCAGAACGTGCTCCAGCACTCACTCGAAGTCGCCTACTTGACCGGCCTGCTCGCCGAAGAGATCGGCCTGAGCGGGCCGCTCGGCCGCCGCTGCGGCCTGCTGCACGACATCGGCAAGGCGGCCGATCACGAAATGGAAGGCGGCCACCCGCTCATCGGCGCGGAGTTGACCAAGCGCTACGGCGAGCCGAAGGAAGTCGTCCACGCCGCGCTCGGGCACCACGACGACCTCCGCCCCGAAACACCGTACACGGTGCTGGTCGCCGCCGCCGACGCCATCAGCGCCAGCCGCCCCGGCGCGCGGCGCGAGACCTTGGAGAAATACGTCCGACGGCTGGAAGAGCTCGAGGCGCTCGCGTGCGGGTTCCCTGGCGTCGAACAGGCCTACGCGATCCAGGCCGGGCGCGAGATCCGCGTGATCGCCGATAGTCAGCGTCTCAGCGACGAGGAGTCCGCCAAGCTCGCCCGCGACATCGCCCGTGCCGTCCAGGAGCACCTGACGTATCCTGGAGAGGTGAAGGTCACGGTCCTGCGGGAGTCGCGAAGCGTCGAGTTCGCGCGGTGAGCGAGGGAGCCGAGCATGAGGCGCTTCTCGGTTGCGCAAGTGATGGGGATCATTGGAGCGCTGGGCTTGGGCTGCGCGGCTCTTCGCTCGGGCGCAGAGGTGTGGTTCCAATGGGCCTACTTCCTCACACTGGCAACGCTTTCGATTACGCTGCTAGGAGCGCTGATCGGCACTCCGCCCAGGGGCGCCTGGTTGGGGTTCACACTCTTCGGTTGGGGCTACTTCGTGCTGATCTTCGTCCCCGCCGTTCGAAGCACGGTCGGCGTTCATCTACCGGACACCGGATTGCTCGATGGCCTCGCCGAGCGTTGTCATCAACTTCCCTCCCGACCATCGGGTGCCATGCCGTACGCGAGCGATAAGATCGGTGATTTCTTTTTATATAATCGACAACTTTCTTATGTCGATCCAAACAATGCTGTCATCGATGCGTACTACAAAGCAAGACGTTCCCACACGGAGCGCGTGCACTACTCCCAGGGCACCTGTTATCTCCTCGCTTGTTGGACAGCAGGCGTGATCGGCGCCGTCATCGGGCGGGCCCTCGCCAGACCTCCAGGGCCGGCAGAGACTTCGACACGCTGACCGAAGCCCTCGTTCCGCCCAGCCGCTGGTCCACTCAACGATGATGAGGCAACCATGACGACCACGACATTCGATCAGGTCCGAAGCCTCAGCAAGGTCCTGACTCCGCACGAAAAGCTGCGCTTGATCGACGACTTGATCCACGGGCGGAAGTGAGCATTGAATGCCCCTCAAGATCCTCTTCATCGGTGACGTCGTCGGCTCCCCCGGCCGGAAGATCGTGGGCCAGGTCCTACCTCGGCTGATCCACCGCTGGGGGCTCGGCCTGGTCGTCTGTAACGCCGAAAACGCCGCCGGCGGGTCGGGCCTGACGGTCAAGTGCTACGAAGAGCTGCTCGAGGCGGGTGTCGATGTGTTTACACTCGGGGACCACGTCTATCGCAAGGACGAGGTCTTCGGCCTGTTCGAGCAGACCAACCGGCTATTGCGGCCGGCCAACTTCCCTATCGATTCGCCGGGGGAAGAATCGGTGATCGTTGAGGCGAAGGATGGAACGCCGGTCGGCGTGTTCACCCTGCTCGGCCGGACGTACATGCGTCCGGTCGACTGTCCGTTCCGGGCGGCCGATCGCGTGCTCGATCAGTTGGGCCGGAACGCGCGCGTGATCGTGGTCGACGTCCACGCCGAGGCGACGAGCGACAAGCAGCTCCTCGGGCGCTACCTCGACGGGCGGGTCTCCGCGGTCCTGGGCACGCACACCCACGTCCCCACGGCCGACGAGCGCGTCCTGCCCAAGGGGACGGCCTACCAGACCGACGTCGGCATGACCGGGCCGCACGACTCGATCCTCGGGCGGCGGTACGACCGCGTTCTGGCGGCCACGCTCACGTTCGTGCCGCATTACTTCGAGGTCGCCACGGGAGACCCCAGGCTCAACGGAGCGCTCGTCGAGGTCGATCCGGACTCCGGGCGAGCGCTCGAGATCTCGCGCGTGGTCTTCGACCACGAGGCGACGCAGCGGCTCTTGACCCAGTCGTCGTGACGCATCAAGAGAGGTCGGACGCCAAGCGCTGGGCGAGGCGGTCGACTCCCTTGCGCAGCCCCAGCCTCACCGCGTCGGGGTCGCGAAACGGGCGACGTTCGAGAAAATGCCAGGAGGCCCAGCGCCCCGCGCCCAGCAGGGCCGCGGACCGCTCGAACGCGTCGATCAGGACGGTTTCTGTCTCGTCCAACGAGCGAATCGCCGCGTACGCGGCCAGCCCCTCCGCGCGCAACGAGCGGTCGGTGCCAAGCCACTCGGAGAGCAGGCGGGCGAGGTCTCCCGAAACGCACTCGACGCCCATCGCGCCGAAGTCGACCAGGCCGGTCAACCGCTCCCCGTTGAAGAGAAAGTGCTCGGGGCGCACGTCGCGCAGGCAGGGCTGGCACCAAACGGTCGCCCCCGCGGCGTCACGGAGCAGACCGTGCCACGTTGGGGCAGCGCGGCGTGCGTCGGCCAACCATTGCCGGGCGAGCGCGGCGGCCGCATCCTGCTCCGACGGCCCGAGGGCCGCTTCCAGCGCAGTGAAACCGGCGGAGAGCCACCATTCCAGCTCGAGAAGCCGATCCCGCAGGCCGGGACTGGTCCCGTGGACGCCCTCGACACGAAGCGCCTGGTGGACCGCGCCGAGTCCGGCGAATGCAGCGCGGACTTGCGTGCGCTCCGCCGGGCCCAGCGCCGGCGGTGCGCCGCTGAGCCAGGGCGAGACTTCCCAGAGCCGTCCCGCCTCCTCGTGAATGGTCCGGCCGTCGAGCGACGCCAAGGGCAGGGACAGGAAACCGACCCGGCCGGCGCGCCCGATCCACTGGTGAATCATCTCCAGCGCCCGTCGCGGCGGCCCTTCCGGCGGCCAGGCGCGCGCAACGAGCATGCCCCGGCCCGAGGGAAATCGCCAGAGCTGCGCGCCGCTGAGACCGCCGGCATTCTCCAGCGACTCAGGCTCCGCGCAGGGCCGCGCGATCGCCGGATAGCGCGCCAGCACGCTCCTCAGTGCGTCGTGGTAATCGATCGGGATCATGAGTCGCAACGGCGCCCGGCTCGCGGACGCTCTCGCCTCCCAGCGCCCGCGCCTGGAGCGAGCGGATCGCGTCCATCAACTGGTCGGCCACCGCCGCGAGCCGCTCCCGGTCGACCGGGCCGTCCACGTCGAGCGCCGACGGATCGATCGGCGGGCCGTAAATCACATGCGCACGCGACGGCGTCACGAGCGCTCTGACGATGCGGTTGGTCGCCGGCGTTCCCCAGATGAACGCGGGGATCACCGGCACGCGGGCCCGCAGAACGATGAAGGCCACTCCCGGCTTCGGCTCCAGGATCGTTCGGCCCGAGGTCGGGTTGATCCGGCCTTCGGGGAAAATTGGCACGACCCTCCCCGCTTTCAGGGCGAGCAGTGCGGCACGCACTGCAGCGAGGTCGTGCCCGTCCCGGTTCACCGGAATGCAGCCGAGAATGCGGCAGATCGGGTGGAACACCCGGTGCTCGTAGAACTCCCGCGCGATCAAGAAACCGAGCACCCGCCGTGATGTCGCCTGCAACAACGAGGGATCGAGCCCGGACGTGTGGTTCGCAATCAGGATCGCCGGCCCTCGCTCCGGCAAGGGTGCCATCGACGTTGAATCCAACCCGTGCCACAACGAGCAAAAGAGTCGGTTCAGCTCCCAGAGGAACTGGCGATATCCTTCGATTTCCGGCCGTGCGCCCGGGCGGGGCATCAGCAGCCGCGACGCCAACAAGAGCGCGGCCGAGGCCATGAGGAGGCACGATGGTTCCATCGGGGCGCGCTGTCCCTGGGGCTTGCCGTTCGGGGGCCGCGTGGCGTCCGTTCGCCGGCGCCCGATTGTCGCGTAATCACGCGACCCGTCAAGCCAGAGGGCCGCGCTCCCGCGGACGACGGCAAAGTCGCTTTTCGACCAATTGGGGTGGCACGCCCCTTCGAAAGTCACGCCACGAGGCGACGCCGGCGCCGCGCCACCCGTGCCCCTACGCCCAGCATCCCCCAGAGGGCCAGCGTGGACGGTTCGGGAACAGGTTGAGCCGTGACGGTCTGGTCGCCGTCGATTTGCTCCGCGCCGAGCGCGCCGGAACTGCTGCTGCGCCCGTAGTTATGGCTCAAGATGTCTTGCACGGCCGCGGGGCTGAAAACCGTGTTCGGATCGGTCAGCAGCGACCACGAAGCCGTGGCGGCATCGAGGTAGGTGCCCGTCTGGTCGTGATGAACGGCGACGCCGAACGCGTGCATCAGTTCGTGTGCAATGTTATGAGCGACAGCCCACTCCAGGTCGGTCACCGACTGCGCTGAGTTCAGGTTGTCGATGAAGCTGAACCCGTTATTGCCAACGTCCGTGATCCCGATCGCGTTTGGGTTGGGGCTGTACGACGTATTGGCGACGACACTGATCGTGTGGTTCGCCGATACGGTGGGGTCGGTCGTCAAGATCGGCGAGAGACCGCTCAGTGAAAACGTCTGCTGGACGTCCTTCAGGACCTGGCTGGTAAAGTCCGACTGTTGTTGGGCGTTCGGCACTCCTCCGAAAACATGCTCCACGGTCGGGCTCAGGTACCAGGCCTCCGCGCCGCCGCTCGTAAGCGTGCTCGCTTCCGGATACGGGCCGGTACCGAAATTGATGAAAGCATCGGCCGCTGCGGATGAGCTGCTGGACGACGATCCCGCAGGGGCGGACGAACTCGGCGCGGAGACCGCGAACGACGAGTTTCCTGCATTCGTCACCGTATTGCTCGACGAAACGGCGGCGGTTGCGCTCGGGATGACGAGCGTGGAGGAGGAGCCGGGATCCGAGAACCCGGATGCGTTCGACACGGTGCCAGGGTCCGTTCGTGATTCATAGCTCGTCCAGACCCATCCCCCTCCGGAGAAAGGGTTGGCGTCCGCGTGGCTCGCGGCCCCCAGGATGCTTCCAACGACGACCCCACAAGCGAGCGCTCTCGACAATGACACGAGGAACCTCCTGTTCGTCGACCGGTGCGTTTTGTGCGCATTCCCGGCGCGAAGCGGCCCGCACCCGAGGTGAGGACCACCGTCCGTAGAGTGATTTGGGGGGAGAAGAATCGTGAGAGCGGAGCAGCCGCAATCTGATGCAACGGGGATGCCGTGTTGTTCCGGGGGTCACCAGGAACGGCGGTCCAAAGCAGGTCAGGAAGGTGATAACCCGGGGCCAGACCGGGTGTTGGCTGTTTTCGCCAAGCGTGACGCGTTGTTTCGGACGTGACGCGGCAGGACCGTCCGAAAGGCGCGGATCATGAGGAAAAAATTACAAACGGCGAGAACCGTTTGCGGCGACTTCAGCCGACAGGACGGCCAAGCCTCGCTAGGGGTTGCGCCATCCTGCGTGCGCGGCGCAATGGCCCCGCAGTCCTTGTTTGTTCGGGGTCTCCGGCGCGAAGTTATCCGATGGCCTTCTTTTTCGTTGCGACTGTACCGACACGTGGTTATAATCCATCGCCGTATCGCGTTGTGAGCGTGCGGGTCGCCTGTGCGACCTTTGTGAGCGTACAGGTTCGGAACGAGACGATCATCCGGATTTCCCCACCAGAGGACGGCCGCCGTTCACTCACTGAACGTTGAGGAGCATATCGGTGAAGTTTCGCTTCATGACGTGGTCGGTTGTTCCTGGATTCGCCCTGGCTCTCGCTCTGGTCGGCTGCAGCCCGGAGGAGGCCCCGCCGGCCGATAACCCGGCCCCGACCCCCGCCGCCACCACCCCGCCGCCCGCCGTCGCCCCGGCCCCGACCGAGGCCAAGCCGGCCGAGAAGAAGGATGAGGCCAAGCCGGCCGACGCCAAGCCGGCCGACGAGAAGCCCGCTGACAAGCCGGCCGACGCCAAGCCCGCTGACAAGCCGGCCGACGCCAAGCCCGCTGACGAGAAGCCCGCTGAGAAGAAGAACTAATCCCGCAACGAACGGTTTCGCCACCGTTCGGATCCGGGTTGACCGAAATCGAGAAAGCCGAGCTCCTGAGTACTCAGGAGCTCGGCTTTCTCGTTTCAGGACCAACCCGATTCGGCCCATGGTCGCCAGGTGGGCGCGCCGTGGTCGACCGCCCCCCCTGGTGATTCGGCACGCCCGTCGAAGACTCCGAGCATGTCATCCCGAGACAACCGGACGCGGCGTCGAGTCCACGCGAGAGCGATTCTCGTTTGGGATGCACACGGTCTCTGGCATGGGTGGCTGGGCTTGACCGCCAGCGCGATGCTGGGCGGGTGAAGAGTTGGGCTTGGCGGTCGAAAGCGTTCTGGCCGGAAGTGTCGCGCGCCCCCCCCTCCCGCAAGGGGAGAGGTGGGATGAGTGCCCGAGGCGCAAGAGAAGCGCGTTCACCGACGCGGCTCAAGAGCCGCTGCAACCCCAACTTTTCAACAGCCCAGGGCGGTGCCCGCGGCGCCGAGGGATGTGCGGCGCCGACCGGGGGCGTCGCCCTGGCGCGGGCTCGCCCCCAGCCACGCGGTGGTGTGCCAGTCGTCCGAAAACCGCTTGAGACGCGCCACGGACCGCCGCGGCGCGCGGGCGTCAGTGGAGCTCGACGGACCAATAGGCGTTGTCGAGGAATGTCTTCCAGCTCTGGTACTTCCGGTGCGAGAGCTTGAGGCTCAAGACCGGGCTGGTCTTGGGCGCAATCGGTTCCTTGACGAGGCGCATTCCCGCCTCCCAGGGGGTCCGGCCACCCTTGCGCACGTTGCACTTCAGGCAGGCGCAGACGATGTTCTCCCAGTTGGCCAGCCCTCCCCGGCTCCGCGGCAGGACGTGGTCGAGGCTGAGCTCGCTCGTCGGGAACCGCTTACCGCAGTACTGGCAGCGGTTGCTGTCGCGGGCGAAGATGTTGCGGCGGTTGAACTTGACCTTCTGCTTGGGGAGGCGGTCGTAGCTCAACAAGCGGATCACGCGCGGCACCTGGATCTCGTAGTGGACCGTGCGTATGAAGTCGTCGTCCGGACCGCGGAAGCGGGCCCGGGCTTCGGAGACTTCGCGCCAGCTTTCGAAGTCGAAAGACTGGTACCGGCCGTCGTCGAGCGTGATCACTTCCGCCAGGTCCTTGAAGAGGAGGCAGAAGGCACGGCGGACGGAGATGACGTGGACGGCCATGAAGAACTTGTTGAGGACGAGAACGCTGGCGTCGAGTGAGTGACTGGCGCCGAGACTCATAAGCGAGGCTCTCCTCCGATCAGGCGATCAGCTCGCGGGGCGTTGGCGTAAGTGGGGACACGCGGCAATCGGAAAGCAGGTACTTCGTCGGGGCAGATTCGATGAAGTCGGCTGTGCCATGTGGTCCCGTCCCTTAGCGCCGTCGCCCGGCCGCCTATTCGAGGGCCTCGCGAACGGCGCGGCCGACTTCGGCCGTGCAGGCGGTCCCTCCCAGGTCGGGGGTCCTGGGACTGCCGGACGCCAGGACCTTGGCGACCGCCTTGCGGATGCGCTCCGCCGGGCGGCTGGCGTTCAAGTGATCGAGCATCATGGCTACCGACAAGATCGCCGCGATCGGGTTCGCGATTCCCTTACCGGCGATGTCGGGCGCGGAGCCGTGGACGGGCTCGAACATGCTGGGTGCAGTGCGCGCGGGGTTCAGGTTCCCCGAGGCCGCCAGGCCCATCCCCCCCTGGAGAACCGCTCCCAGGTCGGTGATGATGTCTCCAAACATGTTCGTCGTCGCAATCACGTCGAAGCGCTCCGGGCTCACCACCATCCGCATGCAGCAGGCGTCCACGTGCTGATAGTCGCTTTTGATCTCGGGGTAGTCACGAGAAACTTCCGTGAAGGCCCTCATCCAGAGGTCGTGCGCGAACGTGAGGACGTTCGTCTTCGCCACGAGCGTGACCTGGCCGACGAACCCTCGGTCGCGGTCCGACGGACTGAGCCCGCGGAACGGACGCTGCCGGCCGCGCTCGCGCGCTAGGTCGAAGGCGAACCGGAGGCACCGCTCCACCCCCGCGCGGGTGTTGATCGAAGTCTGGATCGCCACTTCCTCGGCGGTCCCTTTCCGGGTAAAGCCGCCAGCGCCGACGTACAGGTCTTCGTTGTTTTCGCGGACGACCGCCATGTCGATATCGTCGGGACCTTTTCCTTTGACGGGCGTCTCGACCCCCGGATACAGCCGGACGGGACGGAGGTTGATGTACTGGTGAAACGCGAAGCGGAGCCGGAGCAAGATCCCCTTCTCGAGCACCCCCGGCGGCACGTCGGGGTGTCCCACAGCGCCCAGGAAGATCGCATCGCACCGGCGCAGGTCTTCCTCGACCGCGTCGGGAAGCACTTCACCCGTCTTGAGGTACCGCTCGCCTCCCAGGTCGAAGGATGCCAGCTCGTAAGAGAAACCGTCGCGACGCGCCACGTCTTCGAGGACGGCTAATCCCTCGCGGACCACCTCGGGACCCACACCGTCACCCGCGATCACACCGATTCTAGGCAATTCCGCCTCCCACGACCTGGCGCGAAACCTCTGGCGAAAAAGGGGCAAGCCCGGCGTCACCACCACGCTCCCTATCCGTATCTCCCTTCGAGAGCACATACTATAGCCGGGACAATAGGGAGCGTACAAGCGCGCGTGTCGTCGACCGGGCCCCGCCCCCCCCGAACCGGGGCCTAAACGATACGAAATCGGGGCGATCCAGATTTACGTTGACATCCGCAGACCGCTCCCCATAATTTTTGCGCAAGACTCCACTTACGGCGTCCGACTTTCCTGTCTCATAGGCCGCCGCTCGCTTCCGATCTGCCCGCTCTTGGAACGGCGAATGCTCGATCGCCGCCGCGTCGCGACCGAGGTCTGAGGAGAAGGCTGAATGGCCACTTCGCTCGAAAGCAACCCCCCCGCGAAGGACAAGGATTCGAAGGGCCTCTCGAGCCTGAACGAATTCAACCTCGAGAAGTCGATCCTGCGCCGGGGCCTCGCCACCGCGAACGAGATTGAGCTCTGCAAGGCCCACAAGGCCAAACTCGCCGGCGACTCGTCGAAGAGCCTGCTCGACATCATGGTTGAGGCCCGGGTCCTCACCAAGAACCAGTGTACGAGGCTGCTCCGGGAGATGGGCGAGTCGACGCGCAAGCTGGACATCCCCGGCTACCAGATCATCGAGAAGCTCGGCAAAGGGTCGATGGGAATCGTCTACAAGGCGCGCCAGACGAGCGTCGACCGCATCGTGGCCGTGAAGATCCTGCTCGACGCCCTGGCCCAGAACAAGGAGTTCATCAAGCGGTTCGACCGCGAGGCGAAAATCGCCGCGAAGCTTTCGCACAACAACATCGTCAACGCGATCGACGCCGGCGAGATGAACGGCTACCACTTCTTCGTGATGGAATACGTCGAGGGTTCCACCATCAAGGACGCCCTCGACCGCAACGAGGTCTACGACGAAAAGACCGCGCTGCGGATCGTGCTGGCCGTCGCGGAGGCCCTCAAACACGCCCACCAGCGAGGCTTGATTCACCGCGACATCAAGCCCGAGAACGTGATCTTGACGAAGGACGGGAACGTCAAGCTGGCCGACCTCGGCTTGGCGCGGTTGACGGCCGACGAGAAGTGGGCCATGTCCGAGGCCGGCATGGCCATCGGCACGCCGTACTACATCAGCCCCGAACAGGTGCGCGGACAGGTCGACGTAGACATCCGGGCCGACATCTACAGCCTCGGGGCCACGCTCTACCACATGGTGACCGGCCACGTGCCCTACAGCGGCGACACGCCGTCGGAGGTCATGCGCAAACACGTCGACAAAAATGTCATGCTCGTGCCCCCCGACCACCTGAACACGCATCTTTCCAGCGGGCTGGGCATGGTCGTCGAGACGATGATGGCCAAGAACCGCGAGAACCGGTACCGCAATCCCGACGACCTCATTCTCGACCTGAAGTGCCTTATCCAGGGCGAAAGCCCCATGCTCGCCGGCCAGAAGCCCGACACGCTGGCCGTGCTCGCGGAAGGCGAGACCAAGGAAGGGGCCGGCGGCGGCCACGAAATCTCGGACGCCATCATGGCCGAGTGGGCCGGCTACGTGAACGGCCGGAACTCGCTCATCGCGGCACTCGCGATGTTGCTGGCCCTCTCGATCGTCACCAACGTGGTCTTCCTGGCCACTCGTTGATGCCTTCGTCCCGCAGCTCCGGGACCGGTCGGGTTTCCCTTCGACCGTGCGGAAGGTCGTCGCACAACGACCTCTCGTGACCGACTGCGCCGGTCGGCCGCTCGCAAGCTCGCACCCCGGCGCACCGACAACAAAAAAACAATTCAATTATTACTAAAATCAAACGAGCGATTAAGCTCTTTGCCGAGCGGATCCTTCAGGAAACGGACGTGACAGGCCGGGCAAAGATCGAAACGGAACCCTTTGTGGACGGGTTGCGAGAGCTCGTCGGCGCTGAGCGTTTCATCGCGCTGAAGGAGCTGAGACACGGCCTCCATGTGATCCTCGTCGAGGTCTTCCTCTGTGATCTCGTTGGGATCAAAGCCGGCGAACGCCTCGATCTTGACCACGTACCGTGAGTCACCGGACGCGGTCAAATCCTTTCCGCAGAGATCACACGTGAAGTGGACCATCAGCGTTTGTTCCCTCAGGTAATTGGCCGGTTTCGAAGGACCGGAGTAGATTAGCAACTCGATTCTAACGTGGCGGCTCAGGGCCTTCCAAGTCCCCGGCCGATAATTCGAATAGAGCGGAAGGGCCGAAAGCCCGTCAAGGCGAAAACCGTGAGAAGCGCGGCCCCAAACGACGTTGCAAGCGCTCCGCGCACCTCGCGAGGGTCGTAGCGCAGCGTCAGGCGGTGACGGCCGGGCGCCACGCGCACGGCCAGGAACGTATCCCGATACGGCTCGACCGCCGCGGGTACACCGTCCAGGATCGCACGCCACCCCGGATCGAAAGTTTCGCGAATCTGAATGCAAACATCCCCGGCATTTTCTACCAGGATGTGGAATAAGCCCTCGTCGCGCTCAACCGTCAGTGTGGCGTCCGCGGCATCAGCGCTCACGAGCGGCTGCGCATCGAGGCGAACCACCCAGGCCGCGCCGACACGTTCGACGTTCCGGAAGGCGCGCTCCGGCGGCGCGTCGGCCGAGACGACGGCCGACACCGCGGCCTCCTCAAGACGCTCGCGCGCCCGCTGCACCCCTGCCCACGTGATCTCCCCCCGGCTGGTCACCGGCCGCTTCGACGGTTCATACAGCGGGGCGAACCAGGCCAGGCTGCGGCTCAACTCGACGGAATCGTAGTTTCGCGCGTCCGCGAGCCCGTAGCGCATCAGGACGTTCGGCGGCAACTCCTCACCCAGGCCGATCACGCGCCCGCTGCGCCCGACCTCCCGAAGCAAGTCATTGATGACGACGCTCGCGGGACGGTCGTCCTCGCGCGCGATCGCCGGGTTTAGACCGAGCCCGAACGCGAAGAGGTCAACAAGCGTGATCGCCAGCAGCGACGCCCGTGCCGGCCGCGCCGAGATCGCCCCGCGCCCGGCGAGCGTCGCGAGCGCGGCGAGGGCCGCGAGGTGGGCCGACGCGAGCCCGAGATAGGCGGGGACGAACCCGAGCACTTGGTGCACCTGCCGCTCCGCGCGGGCCGCGTAGACCGCGGGATCGGCCCCCGGCGTCGCGGCCGACGCCCGCGCGTAGTGTTCGAGCGCACGGCTGCGCAGGCGAGTCTCGGCGTGCGGGACGTTGAGGGCGATCGCCGCCAGCACCACGGCCCCACCCATCCAGATCGCCGGCCCAATCCGCCGCCGCGAGCCGATGGTCTCGGCCAGTGCGTCCATCCCGCAAGCACCGAGAAGGACCAGGCCAAACGCAATCCAAAGCGTCAGGCGGCGATTGTCGGTCACATCCAGCACGGGGAGTGCGCGCAGCAGGTTGTCGACAGGAGGTAAGCCAAAGGCGCCGAGTGCCCCCAGAGCGACGAGGCCCCCCAAGAACTCGGCCCGGGGCAGCCGACCGCGTGCCGCCCATCCCGCGGGGGCGAGCCAAAGCAAGGTTGCCAGTCCCGCGAACCCGCCGGCGGTCTCGTTCAGGTTGTGCGCTCCGACCGCGCGAGCCAGGTTCGGGTGACCGCGTCTCTGGCTGCCGAACGCGTAGGGCAAGCCCGTCCCCAGGGCGTCGAGCCAACGCGGTTTCGTCACGACCCAGAACGGGACGCGCTCCTGCGCGCGATCGTTCCAGACCGGACTGCGCGCGAGGTAGAAGCCCAGCGGCACGATCTCGATCGCGGCCACGGCCAGGCCGAGGAGGCCCCCCGCGACGCAGCTCAGCGCGCCGGCTCGGGACACACCGGTTCGCCAGAGACGCCAAGCCGCATAGACGCCCGCCGCAAGCAGCACGTGAGCGCTCGTCTGCACGTGCCCGCCCAGGAGCACGAGCGCAACCGTCACGGCCACGATCCCGGCCGAGCGCGCACCCGGCCGTGCCAACGCCCGATCCGTCGCCCAGAACAGCCAAGGCATCCACGCCGCCACGTTCGTGACCGGATAGAGCAGCCAGGCGACCAGGAACCCGCAGAACGGAAACGTCAACCCCGCGAACCAGCGCCCCCACGGCGCCAGCCCCCACGAACGCGCGAGCACGAACATCCCCAACCCTGCTGCGAACAGGCGCCCGGCGGCCATCCAAGCGTACGCATCCGGTAGCGGGGCGAGATACCCCAGCGCGTTGAAGGGGTCGAACACCGCGCTCTGCCCGTTGGCCAGGTGGGGCGCGCCGCAGCCCGCGTGGCTGTTCCACAAGGGGAGCCGCCCGCGTCTGAGCATCGTGCGATTGAATTCGAGCCACGGTTGAAACTGAAGGACCGGGTCCATCAGCAGACGGTTGGCCGGCTCGTAGAGCGGCCCGCCGCGCTCGCGGAAGCTCGCCGAGACGAACAAGACGTCCGCCGGGCTGAGCACCTTA
The DNA here is from genome assembly GCA_031291845.1 of Isosphaeraceae bacterium. GTDB lineage: Bacteria > Planctomycetota > Planctomycetia > Isosphaerales > Isosphaeraceae > DAIDJG01. The sequence continues at coordinate 20,540 of JARLIH010000014.1, forward strand.
CCGCCAAACAGCGACTCGTGAAAAAACGCCCCGACAAGCGCCGAGAGGACGGCGGCGAAGCTCAAAAGCTCGCGGCGGGGCGGCATGGGTGCGGTGCCTCCTTGCAGCGCAATGCGGTCCATCCTGGGCGGGAGCCGTGCGTTTCCGGTGTACCCCTTTCGCCGGATTCTCACAAGCCGAACTTTTCAGATGAGCTCGGCGAGCGCCTGGCCCCCCTCGGTCACGATGGGAGTGGGGCGCCCCTGGGCACTGATCCAGTGGGCGCCAGGGTCGATGCCAAGGTACGTGAAGACCGTCGCGGCGAGGTCTTGCGGTCTCACTGCGCGCTCGTGGATCGCGTGCCCCTTGCTGTCCGTGGCGCCGATGACCTGGCCGTGCCGCAGCCCGCCACCGGCCAGGACCAGCGACATCACGTTGGTCCAGTGGTCGCGCCCGGCGTCCCGGTTGATCATCGGCGAGCGCCCGAACTCGCCCATCATGATCACCAGCGTGTCGTCGAGCCTCCCGCGCGCTTCCAGGTCGAGAATTAAGGTGGCGAGCACCTGGTCGACGCGCGGCAGCAGCGGCTTGAGCCCCTTCTCGATCCCCTTCCAGACGACGCTGTCGCCGTGGTGATCGAAGTAGCCCCACGCGCCGCTCACCAGCACAAAAGTGACGCCCGCCTCCACCAGCCGGCGCGCCAGCAACGCCTTCTTCCCGAGGCTGTCGCTTCCATACGCGTCCCGCAACTTCGGATCTTCCTTCTCCACCTCGAATGCACGCTGGGCTTTTCCCGAGCTCACCATCTCGAGCGCGATCCGCGAGTAACGGTCCGAGTTCTCCATCACGTCGGTCCGGTCGAGTCCCGCGCGCAGGTGGTCGAACTGCCGGCGCAGCGCGTCGCGATCGCTGAGCCGGTCGACGGACACGCCCTTGGGCAATTGAAAACGCCCGGCCAGCTCGCTCCCCTTGACCGGCTCGAACGCCGACCCCATGTGCCCCGCGCCCCACACGTCGGCCACCCAGCTATCGGCCAGGCCCACGAACGCCGGCAGGCTCGGGTCGTTCGGTCCCTTGAACTTGGCCACGATCGAGCCCATCGAGGGATAACCCGCGCCGTCGCGACCGTCGTCGGTCCTGCGCGCCAGCGGGTTGCCCGCCTGCAATGTGATGGGCGTGTGGTTACTCGCCGCACAATCCATCGAACGGATGACCGTGAGCCGATCCATAATCGCCGCCTGGCGCGGCAGGTGTTCGCAGAACCGCACTCCCGGCACGCTCGTCGGAATCGTCCCGAACGGGCCCCGGATCTCGCGCGGGGCGTCGGGCTTCGGGTCCCACATGTCGATGTGGCTCGGCCCTCCCGAGAGCCAGAACAGAATCACCGATTTCGGCCGCCCCGCCGCTGGCGTCGCCGCGCCGGCGCGAAGCTGGAGCAGTTGTGCCGCCGACAACCCGGCCACACCGGACATCCCCGCCCGCAAGAACCACCGCCGAGAAGGCCGGCCGACCGCGATCAGGTCGCGCGCACTCGGCCCCCAGCTCCGCAGCCCGGTCTCGTGGCTTCGGTTGTGCTCGAAGTTCCTGTCGTCCGTTGTCATGACTCGTCTTCCGGGTCGAACACGCCGCGACGTTTCCCGCTCCACACCGCTATACAGTATCGTCTTCTCCACTATTGTTCCAGCAATTCTTCAACAATTCGCCGCGAGACGTTGATGAGGTTTGTGGGGATCCCAAGATTCAGCGTTTTACCCAACCCGGCACAGGAAGCACTTCAGGTAGTCCGTCTCCAGGCAGGACGCGGAGACCGGGTGGTCGGGAGCCTGGCCGCGTTGTTCGACGATCTGGATCGGTCGGCCGGAAAGCTCGGCGACCTGCCCGATCATGTCGGCGAACAAGCTCCGGTGGATGAGGCCCGAGCAGGAGCAGGTGACGAACAGGCCGTTCGGTGCGAGCACATCCACGGCCGCCCGGTTGAGCCGCAGGTAGCCCTTGAGGGCATCGTCAAGCCCTCGGGCGTGACGCGCGAACTTGGGTGGATCGCAAAAGACGACGTCGAACCGTTCGCCGCGCGCCCGTAGCGATTCGAGCGTAGGCATGACGTCGGCCACCTCGAACCGTGCGTGGGCCAGTTGGTTCTGAACGGCGTTGCGGCGTGCAGCCTCGATCGCGGGAGCGGAACTGTCGATGCCCAGCACGTGAGTCGCGCCACCGTGCCGCAAGGCGTTCAGGGCAAACCCGCCGTTGTAGCAAAAGAGGTCGAGGACCCGCCGGCCTTCGCAGAAGCGCGCCGAGGCGCGACGGTTCTCGCGCTGATCGAGGTAGAAACCGGTCTTCTGACCGCCCCGCAGGTCGACCTGATAGGTCAACCCGTGCTCGTCGATCACCACGGGCTCGGCCGGCGCCGATCCGACGAGAACGTCCTCGGCCCCCCTCAGCCCCTCGGCCTCAGCAACGCTGCGATCGATTCGGAGCAGGATCCCTTCGACCCCAGTCTGTTCGGCCAGGAGCCGTCCCAGGGGCGCACGGTGCTCGAAAAGGGCGAGGCTCGAAAACTGCGCGACGAGCCAGCGGTCGTAACGATCGACGGTCAGCCCCGAGATTCCATCCCCCTCGCTCGACACGACGCGGTAAGCCGTTCCGGGCCCGCCGAGCCTCAGCACGTCGCGTCTCAAGCTCAAGGCGCGTTGGAAGAGGTTTCCCCAGAAGGCCTCGTCGAGCGGTCCGTCGTCCCACCGATAGAGGCGCACGCGGATGGCGCTGTGGGGGTTGTACAGGCCGCGTCCGATGAATTGCCGCTCGTGGCTGAAGACGTCCACCTCGTCGCCCGGCCCGGGGCTGCCCTCGACGCGCTCGACCGACGTGACGAAGACCCACGGATGGCGCGCGAAGAACGGCCGCGCGCGGCGCGGACGAATCGTGACGCTTCCCCGGCCTTCGCTCATAGCGGCTTGCTGCCGCCGCCACTCCCGGCCGCGTCCCGCCCCGCGGGTCGACCTGGCTCCGGCGTGGCGCGGCTCGTGGCCTCGAATTCGGCCAGGTACGCGAGGGTGCGATCGAGCTGGTTCTTGAGGTGCCGGACGCGCAGCAGGCTCCGGATCCGGCACAGTAGCTCGACCTTGTTCACGGGCTTCGTGAGGAAGTCGTCCGTGCCCGACTGGACCCCGCGCTCGAAGTCGGACTGTTCGTTGAGCGCAGTCACCATCAGCACCAAGAGGTCCTTCGTCGCCGGGTCGGAACGAAGTTTGCGGCATACCTCGAACCCGGACAGCCTCGGCATCATGACGTCGAGCAGGAGCAGGTCGGGTGCGAATTCCTTCACAACGCGGAGGGTATCCTCGCCGTCGTAGGCGGTCCTGATCTCGCAGTCGACGTCGCTCAGGTAGGCCTCGAGAAGCTCGACGTTCTGAAGGTTGTCGTCAGCGATCAAGATCTTGGGGCGACCTTTGGGAAGATCCAAGGCACGGTCTCCAGCAATAATCAGACGTTTGCCCGAGATCTCACGCGGTCGCGCAGCGGGCTCGGAGGGGCAAGCGGGACATGGGGCCCGTTTTGGGTAATTCTACCTGCGCGACCCCGATCGAGGAATCGGAATCACTCCCACGCCGGCCCAAATCGGCTAAATGCGTGCATTGAGCGAGGAGTGGAACCGGTGACGCTTGTCGTAGCGCATTTGGGTGGTAAAATGGTGTGACGCGTTGCCAACCCCAAGAGATTGGCTCTCTTTGGACGCGACACGCCCCCTCTGCCGTCGAGGAGGCTCGGCCGTGCCCCTATGTGATATTGACCGCGAGTTGATCGACCGCTGCCTACGCAAAGAGCCCGGGGCCTGGAACGATTTCGTCGACCGGTACATGGGCTTGATATATCACGTCATCCATCACGTCTCGCACGCGCGGAGTATCGCGCTGTCGGCCGCCGACATCGAAGACATCGCGGCGGAAATCTTCCTGGCCATTGTTGATGACGACTACGGCGTCCTCAAACGGTTCAACGGCGCCAGCGCGCTGCCCACTTATCTAACGGTCGTCGCTCGGCGGGTTTGTGTGAAGGAAGTGATCAAGCGGCACCGCGAGGCCGAACTCGGCCACACGAACGCCCACCGGGCGATCGTGGGTGATGACGGTTCAGGCGAAGCCGAGGCCATTGCATCGGCCGAGGAAGTGGAGCGCATGCTCGAGCAACTCGCCGACCGGGAAGCCGAAGTGGTCCGGCTTTATCATCTGAAATACCTGAACTACCGCCAGATCGCCAAGCAGCTCAACATCCCGGAGAATTCGGTCGGCCCGATTCTCGCCAAGGCACGTCAAAACCTGCGCAGAGTGGCGGAGCAGCGGGCGGTCTGATTACGGCCTAGCGTTCGTATCCCGCGGGGGGCGGGGCATACGCATCCGAGCCAACGGGGCCGGTCGCCAGCACATCGGGGAGCGGCGGCGGGGCCAGCTCGCCCGGGAAGGTGCCGAGGTCCGCAGTCAGGGCAACGGGGTCGCGCGGGGGAACGCGGGCTTCATCGCCACCCAGGGGCGCGGGGTCCCCCAGGCGCACGCCCGCCGGCGGCACGGGACGCGTGTTGCGGACGTTCGAGCCCTTGTCCTCGGCCGTCGCGCCGGCGAGCTCCGCCAGGTTCACGCGCTCTCCCTTCTTGGGCGGCTCCACGAACAGCGCCGCCCTGCGCTCGGCGTCGAACTTCGTATTCACCTGGGGCTGGTTGAGAACGACTTCCAGCTTCAGGTTCTGCTGACTTTCCTGGAACCACTCCAGCCGGAGCTTGGTCGGCAGGTTCACCTTTTCGCCCTGCCCATCGGCGCCGACGGGCAGCGACCGATAGTCGCGGTCGGCGATCGTCGCGCGCGCGAGCAGCACGTTCTTGGCCGAATAGACGCGATGCTCGAGGATGTGGTGCGTCGCCTCGGAAAGGACCGTCTCGCGCCGGAAGTTGCGGGCAACGCCGACACCCGTCCCTGCCGGATGGTCCATGACGAGCGTGCCCGGGTCCTTGCCAGGCTTCACCGTGATCGTCTCCGCCTCTTCCGGCGGGATGACCCGGAAGCCCAGCGATTCGACGATCCAATCCGGTTGCAGCATCCCCGTCAAAGGACTCTGGCCCGTCTCATCGTACTTGCAATAATAGATGGACTTCTTTTCCTTACGATCTTTGTTCTTCATCCAGAACCAGAACTCGTCGTCGTTCGACCCGATGTCCGCGATGTCCTGCATCGCGGCGGACATCACGAGCTTGAAGTTACGAGGCCGTGCGAACGCCAGGCGCCCATTGGCCCCGCCGCCCCCCCCTTCGGGGAAGTACGCGGTGATCGACGGGGTCGCCTCGAATGTCTCGACCCGCTCGGCGTTCCGGTTCAGCTCCGCGACGAGCTCTCGGGCTGTCGACGAGGCGCGGGGCAGCTTCGGCTCCGACTGAGCCAGGTTGCCTACACCCGCGGTGCGACAGCCCGCCGACATCAACAGGGCCAAAAGGGCCAGAGCCACCGTCCGGGAACCGTTCATGGGCTACCTCTCCGGTCGGATACGCCGTCCAAGCCGCGGACGAACGACCGGCGCGATTCGCAGGCGAGTTCCAAAGGATGCGAAAAAGGGGAGAGTCGCGACGGGAGCGCGGAGGATAACCGGGACGCGCGATCCGGGCAAGCGCGATTCCCACGTGGGACCCACCCGTGATCGTTATCGGTCCCCGGCCGCGCGCCTCTGAAAGAAATCACCCGCCGACCCGCGCCGCGGCGCCGTTCAGCCCTTGAGAAACACTTCCAGGGCGTCGAACCCCTTTTCGAGCGTCGCCAGGTCGGTCGCGAAGGACAGCCGCGCGTACCCCTCGGCGCCGAAGGCCGATCCCATCACGAGCGCCACGTGCGCCTTGGCCAGGGCAGTCAGGCAAAACGAGGTCGAGTCCGTGATGACCTGCCCGCCGAGCGTCCGGCCGAAGTGGCTCGACACGTTCATGAACGCGTAAAACGCCCCTCCGGGCGGAATGCACGTCACCCCCGGCAGCCGTTCGATCCGCTCCAGAACATACGCCCGGCGCTTCGCGAACTGTTCCTTCATGGCCCGCACCGAGTCTTGCGGTCCCGTCACCGCCTCCAGGGCCGCCCACTGACTGACCGAGCATGGGTTACTCGTTTCCTGGCTCTGAAGGTCGCCCATGAACTTCGACACCGCGAGCGGGGCCACCGCCCAACCGATCCGCCAACCCGTCATCGCGTAGGTCTTGCTGACCCCCGATACTGTGATCGTTCGCTCGGCCAGCTCAGGCCGTAATGTGGCGAAACAGGTCGGCGCGACCCCGCCGTAGGTCAACTGCTCGTAGATCTCGTCCGAAATGACGCCGATCTGGGTTCTCAGCACGACGTCCGCCAGCCTCTCCAGATCGCCCCGCACGTAAACGACGCCGGTCGGGTTGGATGGGCTGTTGATCATCAGCAGCCGGCTCCGGGGAGTGATCGCCGCCTCGAGCTGCTCGGGCGTCAGCTTGAAACCGCTCGATTCCGGCGTCGCGATCACCACCGGCGTCGCGCCGGTCAACTTCACGAGGTCCGCGTAGCTCACCCAGTAAGGAGACGGGATGATCACCTCGTCACCCGGCCCGCACAGCGCCATCAGGGCATTATGGATCGAGTGCTTCGCGCCGTTGGAGATCACGACCTGGGCCGCCTGGGTCGGCAACCCTTGCTGTTTCGTGTAGAGGTCCGCGATCGCCTCGCGCAGCTCGGGCATACCCGCGGGGGGCGTGTAGTGAGTCTGGCCACCGCGAATCGCCCGAAACGCGGCCTCCTGGATGTTCTCGGGCGTAGGGAAGTCGGGCTCGCCGAGCGCAAAGTCGAGGACCGCCACCCCCTGCCCCTTCAGCCGTTTGGCCTCCGCCGCCATCGCCAAGGTCGCCGAGGGAGCAATGAGTTTCGAGCGTTCCGCCAGTGTCAGAGCCATACCATCGCCTCGCTGAAGTCGAGTCGGAGAGCCACCCGCGCTGTGCTTCGCTTCGTTTCCGGATCTCCTTCAGCCTAACAAGGTTCGCGGGCCCCGTCACCTCGTTCTTGGAGGCCGCCTGCCGGGAGGAACCCACCCCCGGCGCAACCGTTCGATGTTGCAGGAATCTCTTGCCCAACCTTTCCATTTCATTTGCCGAGTCCGTTTTCGGATGGTAAGATAGGCTCGTCCTGGCAAGCAGTAGTGGTGGAACGCACTTACGTCACGAACTTTGTAGAGAAGGTATTCGGCAGGATCTGGTCCGAGACCGATCATCCGCAGGTTGTGTTCGAGGTCTGAGCGCGCTCGTTGCCGGGCCGTCCGAGGGACGGAGGCGCAGGCGTGGCCAGCGCGTGTTAACTCAGCTCCACGAGGGAGCGAGTGGGCTCTGGCGGCAGGGACGAAGGTTCGCCCACGACTTCAACGATTTGGCGACATTTGACGGTGGGGGATCGAATGCGTCGCGTGGTGGTCACCGGAATAGGCGTCGTTTCGCCCAACGGCATTGGCCGTCGTTCCTTCAGCGAGGCGATCGTCGAGGGCCGGTCCGGGGTCAGCTTTATCGAAAGCTTTGACACGACCGGCCTGCCGATCAAGATCGCGGGCGAGGTCAAGGGCTTTGACGTCACGCCGTTTCTCGGCGAGAACAAGAAGAGCGCGAAGCTAATGAGCCGCGCGGTGGGCTTCGCGGTCGGCGCTGCGGCCCTCGCGATGGAAGATTCGGGCCTCGAGAGCAACAAGCTCGACCCGGCCCGTTTCGGCGTTTGCATGGGAACAGGCATCACGCCGGTCGACGTCGAGGAGCTCGTCGGGCCCATCGCAAAGGGGCTCGGGACCGACGGGGCCTTCGACATGGGCCGGTTCTCGATGGCGCGTGCCGAGTCGATCTTCCCGCTCTGGCTGCTGCGCCACCTGCCGAACATGGCGGCAGCGCACATCTCCATATTGCACCACGCGATGGGGCCGAACAACACGGTCGTCACGGCGTGCGCGGCGGGCACCCAGGCGGTCGGCGAGGCCTTTCGCCTAATCGCCCGGGGCGACTCCGACGTGATGCTGGCCGGCGGCTGCGACAGCCGGCTCGATCCCCAACTGCTGGTCGCCTACAACGCGATGAAGACCGTCAGCGCCTCGATCCGGCCCCCCGCCGAGGTCTCTCGCCCGTTCGATGGCGATCGCGACGGCTTCGTTCTGGGCGAAGGGGCGGCGGTCCTGGTCCTCGAAAGCCTCCGCAGCGCCCGGCGGCGCAAGGCCACGATCTACGCCGAAGTGACCGGCTTTGGGTCGTCTTTCGACGCGTATGGCATCACCCGCCCCGAGCCCGAGGGCAAGGGTGCCGCCCTGTCGATGACCGCCGCGCTCCGCGAGGCGAAGGTCGACCCGGCCGACATCGATTACATCAACGCCCACGGGACCAGTACGCGGCTCAACGACATCATGGAGACCGTCGCCGTGAAGCGCGTGTTCGGCCACCGCGCTGGGTCGATCCCGATGAGCTCGCAGAAGTCGATGGTCGGCCACCTGATCGGCGCGTCGGGTGCCCTCGAAGCCGCCGCGACGGCTCTCTCACTCGAGCGCGGGATCGTCCCCCCGACGATCAACCAGGAGAAAGCGGACCCCGTCTGCGACCTGGACTACGTGCCAAACACCGCCCGCGAGATCCCGTTGCGAACGGCGATCTCGAACAGCTTCGGCTTCGGCGGCCAGAACGCGTCCCTCGTCATGGCGCGGGTTTGATCCGCCGAAAACCGGCACACGCCTGCGAATGCCGTCGCGCGCTTCGACAACGTGTTGGGCCGGCCATTGCCGGTCGGGATTCGGCCCGCAATGGCCGGCCCTACGAACTGTTTGACTCCGAGGCCACGCGGCTTTCGCGAGCCCGACAGCCAGGCTCGGCGTTTTGCGACCGTCTCTTGACGAAACGTCGTAAATAACAATCATGACGCCTGTAAGTAATTGCATTCTCAATAGGAACGGGCTCCAGGGAGGGCGTGATGCGCCAGTTTCTCGCATTGAGCTTCGGGCTGGCCATGATTCCGGTTTTCACCTCGCACGTCGGTGCGAACCCGGTCGAGCTCTCGATCCAAGGCGGTTACTCCATCGAGTCCCAGGACGGTTCGCCAGTGGCCGGGGATACGAACGCCCAAACTTATCAGATCTCCGATGGACTCCAGTCGGGTCAGTTCCTGGTGTCCGAAAGGGTCAACGGCATCGAACGGCCGCCGTCGGGTTGGGGGTCTCCATCAGTCGGAGAACCACCGACGTGGGTTCCATTCTCTGAACCCGTCAGCGGATCTTTCGGGATGAATCTTTACTTCACTCCGCCCGCGAGTACCCCGCAACAGCCGTGGCTCGAGGCCCTGGCTGGTATGCCTCCCGTTCCCAATGCCCCTTGGATCAATATCTCAGGCAATCTCTCGGGCGCGGTCGCGGGGGACGACACGTCCGATATCGGTGCCATCCTCACGGTTTCCAACCTGAGCATCCGAACCGCCAACTGGGCCGGTTCGGGACTCCCGCCATCGCTTCTGAGCGCCTTTACGGACCCCAATCGAATCCGGATCGTTGCCGACGTCACCGGCGGCTTCATGAATGAGTTTGAATTCCAGCTCGACATCCTGCCCCCAGGGTCACCTACCGGGCCGCAATCCGTTCCTGAACCACAGACTTTTGCCACCTTCGCGGCGCTCGCGGCTGGCCTGGTGATCTGGTGCCGCCGGGGCCCCAGGACATCAACCGGCCACTGCTAAGTCGGCTGCACCGTGGCCATTACCATCGTACCAGCGCGCCGCGGATCAACCTGTAGGGCCGGCAGTGGCCGGCTCTTCAGAAACCTGGGTGGCCCGAGCGCGTCGCTCGTCATGGCGCGGGTTTGACCACCGAGCGGCGCCACTTCGAGGAACCCCAGTTCGGCCTACCACCTCACGCTTTGACGTGGTCTTCAGCCCGTATTCGGTTAGAATACGCTGGCCCCATCGCCCACTCGCTTGACCGCTGCTCCCCCAGGCGGCGGCGAATCGCAGGACGCGAGAGACCCGTCGCCTGATGCGCAATGGATTGCGCGAGTCCCTTCTGATTCTCCTACTGCTGGGAACGCTCGGCGCGGGCAGCGCTCGAGCCCAGCCGGCCGGCGTACGCGCGTCCGGCCAAAACACCGGCATTCGGCCGTCGGACCAGCGGCCCAGGCTGACCGTTCCGCCCGGCCTGCCGCGTTACGAGATCGACGCCCGGCTCGACCTGGAGCACCGGCAGGTCGCTGCGCGCCAGCGGGTCCAGTACACGAATCGAACCCACAAGCCGACTCGGGAGCTCGTCTTTCACGTCTACCCCCGCTACCAGATGCAGAGCAGCGATCGCCTCGCGCTGTCCAAGACGCTCGAAGTCTTGCGCCTGAGCCCGGAAGAAGCGATGGATGCACACGGGCGCCGGATGACGGTCGCGGCGATTCGGAGCGAGGGGAAGCCGCTCCCGTTCAGTTTCGACGCCAAGGTCGACACGGTCATGATCGTCCCGCTCGGGCGCGAGGTCCCGCCGGGGGCCGCGGTCGTCGTCGAGATCGACTATTTCGTGGACCTGCCCGATTTCTGGGGACGCTGGGGATACCACCGGGGGATCACCTACCTGCTCAACTGGTATCCCGTGCTGGCGCACCACGATGACAACGGCTGGGAGCGCACGCCGTTCGTCCCCTGGCATCAGCCGTGGCACCAGGAAGCGGGGCACTACCTCGTCCGGTTCGACCTGCCGGAAGGACAGGTCGTCGCCTCGACGGGACGGATCGTCCGCACGGACCCCTTGAACGGCAAGCGCCAGCTCGTGACGATCACGGGCGCTCCCGCCCGGGACTTCGCCTTGGTGTGCTCCGACCGCTTCGTTGCCAGCGAAGAGCAGGTCGGCGCCACGCGAGTCCGCGTGGTCTCGTTCCCCGAACACGGCGGGAACGCCAAACGGGTCATGGAATTCGCCAAGGAAGTCATTCCCCTCTACGAGAGCTGGTTCGGCCCCTATTTCGACGAGGAGTTCGAGGTCGCTCCCTCGTTCTTCGGCTGGAACGGGAACGAGTGTTCGGGGCTGGTCCTGCTCGACGACCGCGTGATGCGCATCCCCTCGGCCGGAGCGCGCTACCTCGACCACCTTGTGACCCACGAAACGCTTCACCAGTGGTTCTGGAACGTCGTCGGCACGGACGGGTATGCCGAGACGTTCATGGACGAGGGGATCGTCAACGGGATCACGGCGATCCGGCTCGACATGAAGTACGGGCGCAACGGCGCCCTGATCACCTGGCCGAACAGCATGCGGTGGCTCCCCACGATCGGCCGCGAAGACCTGCGCCTGGCGGGCTACTACGGCTGGCGGGCGCACGGCAACGACGGCAAGGTGATCCAGGACCTCAAGGCCATGGGGAACCTCGGGTCGCTCTTCAGTCTGGCCTACGACCGCGGCGGCAAGGTCATCGGCATGATCCAGAACCGGCTCGGGCCCGACCGCTTCAACGCCTTTTTCGGCAAGGTGTACTTCGACTACGCCTACAAGACGTTCCGGTACGAGGACCTGAAGCGTGAGCTCGCCGCGTTCGACCCCGCCTTCGACTGGCCCCGGTTCCTCGACGGCTGGCTGATCGAGCACAAAGAGACCGATTGGGCGCTCGCGCGCGTGCACGTCGATGGCCCCCGGTCGCGCTCGGCCCCCCACGAGGTCACCGTCGAGATCCAGCAGAAGGGACAGATGGCCGAGCCCACCGTCGTGCTCTGCCGCTGCGGCGACGCTGACCTGCGCATCCCCATCTGGCCCGACCGCGGCAGCTACGACGTCCCCGGCGCACACGTCGAGCACAAGGACAAGACCGACACCTGGGTCGTTCAGGTCCAGGCACCCGCAACGCCGAGCCAGGTGCTGGTCGATCCCGACCACGCGCTCCTGGACGCTGCGCCCGACAATAATCGCTGGAAGCCCGAGGTCGCGTGGCGCGTCACGCCGATGATGACGCCGCTCGACGAGTCCTCCCAGTTTCAAGCCTACGACCGCCCCTCGATCGTCGCGGGCCCGTTCATCGACCAGTACGCGCGCGGCGGTTTCAAGGTCGGCGTCCAGCGCATCGACCGCTGGTCGGTCACCGGCTGGGCAGGCACCGAGCCCGCCCTGCGCGAGGCGATCTTCGGCGGCCAGGCGACGCTCTATCACTTTCCGTGGCCAAAATGGTCGGCCGGGCTCTTCTACGAAGAAGGTCTCTACAATTTCTATAACGACCAGCGCCACTCGGGCGGCCGGGCCTTCCTGCGGTACCGGATGCTGGAGTCGCCCAGCGTGCTGCTCGACGACCAGGCGTTCGCCGAGCTCTACTTCGGGACCGGCTGGGAGTTCTGGCCCGGAGACGACGGCCGCCCGGTGCAAAACGGGCAGTTGAGGGCCTTCGGCGCACGCTACCATATCAGCACCCTTTTCCCCTACTGGGACCCCGTCCAGGGGTACATGTTCGAGGGGACGGCCGAGTACGGCAACACCGCGTTCGGCTCGAGCCTCAACTACACGCGTGCCACCCTGGAATACGGCATCGTCCGGCCGCTCCCCACCATGTCGGGCGAACTGTCCAAAAGCCGGATCGCGCTGCGCGCCTACGGCGGATACGGTTCCCCGGGTGATGCGTACCTATTCCGACTGGGAGGTGGCCGCCGACTCCGCGCACTCGACCTTCAGGAGCAGCTCGGCAGCTCCGTGTGGCTTGGCACCGTCGAGTGGCGCTACCCGCTCTGGAAGGAGATGGACCAGGACATCCTCGACCACGTTCTGTCTATGAAGAACCTCGTGGGCGCCGTCTTCTACGACGTCGGTCAGTCTTACTTCGGCAACACCTGGGGCCCGGTCGTGCACGGTGTCGGCGTCGGGATCCGGGTCGACACCGCGCTCTTCGCCTTCCTGGAGCGCGCCACCCTGCGCGTTGACATCGCGCAGCCGCTCGGGCTGCATCCCGCCCTCGGCCCCGTGCTCTGGTTCGGGCTCAACCAGGTTTTCTAGAACGGTCCACGGTTCCGCGTTCTCTTTGTGAGGTGCATGAAATGCACCCTACAGAGAGGAAGAGGGATCCAGCCGCGGCTCGCCCCTGGTCCCGATTGTCACCCATCCCTTGCACTCGAGGATCAGCCAGCTTGCCGCGAGGAAGACGATCGGCCCAACGTGGAACAGCAGCCGAGGCATGGCCGAGTCGAGATGCCATTCCAACGGTTGCGGAGTCAACTGAAATATCATCAGGTAAACCAGCAATTGCGCCGTCGGAAACACCCAGAGCAACCACAGCTCGCGACGCCGGAGCCAGGGCGCGAGCGCCAGGAACGACAGGCCGCATCCCCACCACATCCGGCCCCATTCGGGGTGGTCCAGGCGCTTTAGCACGAACTGGAGGATCAACGTCGTCCGTCCCGTGTCTCGCAACGGCGCGGTCGTCATGAGCTCGATGAGCTTGGTCGGAGTCGGGTTGTAGGCCCACTGGAGCGCGAGCGAGCCGAGTCCGGGCACGAGGCCGAGACCAAGCAGGCCGAGGTTGCCGATCGCCCGCCGCCCGCCGCCGTGATTGACCGCGCAAAGGGGTCGCCAGACCGGCTCCGATCGCCAGGACGACGAGGGCGGCTTTTCCCTCGTCCTTGCAGAAGGCGGACGCCCCCCAGAAGAGACCGGCCAGGAAGTACCAGTTCCGCCGGTGTTGCCGGAGCGTGAGGGCCATGCAGCCGATGCCGGCGAGCAGAAAGACAGCCAGGGGCCGGTCGGCATACTGCCACGCCCCCTCCTGGGTCCATTCCTGGGGGATCGTGGCGTAGAAAATCCCGAAGACCCACGGCCATCCCGAGCGCGGATAGGCGGCCTGAGTCAAACCGACGATCAGCAGCAGCTTGCCAAGCTGAGTGAAGATGGCGACCGCGACCGGTGCAAGGGGGACGCAACGTCCCTCCGGCAGCCAGCCGTAGACGACCAGGCTCGGAAGCAGGTTGGGATACTCCGGGTGCGACCATGCCAAGACCGGGTCGAACGCGCGGGTCCACCCGTCCGGGCAGAGGTAGAAGAAGCGCGCCCGTTGGTTCCAGATCGAAAAGGCGTCCCACCCGCCCGCAGGCGAGCCGACCCCCAGTTGAAGCGTCCTGGCAACCCACAGGGCCAGCACCGCTGCAAACGCCCCGGCACCGAACCTGTCAGCCAAACGCGCACACGTTCCGCCAGCGCTGGGTGCGACAACGCCCGGCGCCCGCCCCAAGCGCACGAGCGCGAGTGATAGCCCCGCGCACGCGGCCACGCCGACGAACACCGCGCGCTGATGGGGTGCCAGCACGATGGCCCAGAACGTCGTCATCCCAATAAACGCCGCACCCGCCGCCCAGCCCAGGCCGAGCCGCAGCGCCGTCGGCGTGTCGCGCCAGGACGAAGCCAGGACCGCCCGGCAGATCAGGTAGCCGATCACCCACGAGAGGCCGAACATCCCCAGGCAGGCCATGGCGCTCCCTCCTATTCTCCTGGGCGCGCCAGCAGCAGTCCGGGACCGTAGTCGCGGATCGCCGTCAAGCGCATGCGCGAGACCACCTGCGCCGCCTCCTCGGCCTTCCGGCAATCCACGACGATCCGTGGCCAACGCTCGTCGAGCCGCAGCAGCGAAGGCGGCAGAATGCCCTGTGCCATGTAGTAGCGCTGGATCCGGCTGAACCCCTCGGGAGAGGAGTCGGACCACAGGGTCGCGCTGGGCTGCTCGGAAAAGTAGCCGACGTCCCGCTCGCCGCCGAGATCGCCGGCCAGGTCCCGGTAACGGTGCGCCAGGTCCCCGTCGAGCTCCTCGGTGGTCATGCGGACCAGCAACACCCAGCGCGTGCGTGCCTGCCAGCTCCCGGCGAGCTCACGCCGAGACCGCTCGACCACGCGCGACGCCGACTGCACCAGCAACGCAGCGAGAAAGGCCCACGAGTGGTACGGGTGGATTCTCATGAATCGACCTCAACACCCAGGGGGCGTCTTCTCGTTTTCGACGGCCGGGATCTCCCGATCGTGAAAGATGCGGTAGCTTTCCCTGAAATCCGGTGACCCCAGGAGGAGCGGGGCCGAAAAAACCTCCTCGTTCTGGTGCCGCATACGCAGCTTCATATCGGTGTACCGCGCCAGGCCGTACTGCCACGCGGGAGCGGCCGTGCCGGGAGCTTTGCGGGCTTCAACGATCAGAATGGCTTCCGGGTCGGTCCCCGCCGAGCTCACGAAGGCGAACACACCGCCGTCAAGCACGTCGGGATCGCTGCTCTCGTAGCGGTAGAGCGGCTGCGGCAAGAGCCGAAGGTCCCAGGTCCGCTTCTCCTGGTCCTGGGTCGTCCCGGAGAACTCACGCGTCAACGCGCGCATCTGGACGAGCCGCTGCGCGGGCGATTGCGCGGGGGCGGGCGCACGCGGTATCGCCGCCAAGGAGATTCCCGGTGCGCGCGGTGCCCACGTCTGAGCTCCCGATTCCGCTGCGCCCTTCCGGGTCACATCCAGCACCGTGGTCGCCAACGAGTGGAGTTCGTGGACGAGCCCCCGGGGGCCCTTGGAGGGGAACGAGAATGCAGTCCCGACCACCTCCGCGCGTCCGCGACACGTCCAGACGAAAACGGCCCCGTCCTGCCCCCCCGCGCGCAGGGGGTTCGACCAGAGATAGACCGGCTTCGGACGCAGGACCGCCTTCTCTGCACGACTCGCGTCCCTGTAGATCGTGTACCCTTCCATTTCGTGGGTATAGATATCAAGAAGCCGTTCATGCTTCGTCTGGCTTCCCGGGTCGTCCTTCTCCGCGCCGCTCGGAAGAGCCTGCCCGAGCAAGCCGGGAAGCAAAGCCAGCACTGCGACTACGATCCGCCCGCCACGCCACGACGCGGCCATTTGTGCCGAACGATCAATAACGGTACTATAATTTCGTATCATAATCATGTTCAGTTTCTCCAGGAGCTTACACCCCTGGCTAACAACGAGCTGCACCATTCGGGCTCAGAATGGCCAGGGACTACACCCCCGATATCCGCGACGGTTCGCCTATTTCTCTTCCTGTAGAACGGTTGCTGTACCTGCCTTCGGCGGCCGGTGGGAGCGGTCGCTGCAAAAGATGACGTACCGCCCGTCCGGCGATCCGGCCAGATCGGTGATCGCCTTGTCGTGGCCTACGCGCTCGAGTCGTCTGGGCGGACCTGGTCGACCTTTTTGAATCGAGTACAGTGCCAGGTCCTTCCGCTTCTCACCGACAAAGATGCAGCGCTCCGTCGCGGCCGAGTAAATCGGGTAAGAGGGGTCGACGGCGAGTGCGTTCTCCTGCTTCCAGAGGGTTTCCTTGACCGTCGCCGCGTCGGGGTTGCTCAGGTCCACGAGCGCGATGCTCTCGGCGAAGTGGTGCGTCCCAAGGACTGTCACGATCGTCCCGTCTCCGGCCCAGCTCGGCACGGAGAACACCTCCTGGCCGGGGATGGTCAGCGGCTGGGTGCGACCGGTCTCGACGTCCAACAGGGCCAGCGTCGTGGGCTCCGGGGGCGTGTTGAACGCGCTGACGAGGAGTTGTCGACCGTCCGGTGCCCATTTCGCTCGCCCGTACCCTCCGAGGCGACGGCGTTCCGAGCCGTCGGAGTTCATGAGCCACACGCCGGCCTCCGCGCCCGGTGCCGCGCCCGCATTCATGATGAACGCGATCCGCCGGCCATCGGGGGACAGCGAAGGGCAATTACCGGGCCCGAGGTCGGCCTGCACCAGCCGGCCGTCAGCCCGGGCGATCGACCTGAGGTGCGTCTGGTTCCAGTTCGCCTTCGGGGTCGCGTCAAAGAGGATCCGATTGCCGGCTGCGGCCCACCACGAGGAGCCGCAATGCGTGCGCCCCGGGTCCGGCTCGTCAGCGACGAGCGTGACGTCGCCTCGATCGACGTCGAGCAGGTAGAGACCGTTCCGCTCGGGGGCCGGCGAGGGCTTAGCCGGGTGGGCCTTGAGCAGCTCGACGAACTGGCCGACGGTCGTGGAGGTCGCCGAAGCGTCCGCCGCCTGGTCCTCACGTCCTTCCGGCTCGCCGTTGATGGCCAGCCCTGTGCGCAACGGCGGGAGAGCGTTTTCGGTCCCATTGGCCGTACCGGCGTCGGGCTCGTTGGTGAGGTTCGTCGACCGCTGTCCCACCGCGGTCCCCCCCTGCGACCGCGCCAGCACCAGGGCCCCGGTCCCGACTGCGCCGACGATCAAGACGACGCCGGAGACCCACTTCAGCTTGACGAGGAACGCAGACATCATCACCTCTCGGACCAACCGGGCAACGACGCCCGAGACGCAACCGGTCGACACCGCCTTCGCGGCCGCGACCTGCATGGCCGACGTCACGGTCTTTTCCAGCAGTTTGGGCGAGCGGGCGGCCTCCGACAGCGTCGATTGCAGGGCCACGGCCAGGAAACCGGCCGGCAGCGCGACCCCGCGTCGAACCAGGCGGGCGCGCATCAGCTCGCGGGCCTTGGACAGGCGACTACGGACCGTGCCAATCGGCCACTGCAAGCGCTGCGCGGCCTCCTCGTACGACTGGTCCTGGAAGTAGCAGAGGCAGACCGGTATCCGGTACTTTTCCGGCAACCGGCTCACCTCCTCGTCCAGCACGCGCCTCAGGTCGAGCCATTCCCCTGCGCGCGATTCCGACGCTGGCACGGCCTCGTCCTCCACCCGCGCTACCTCGCGACGCTGCCGGCGCCGCACGTGACTCCGGGTGCGCACCGCCACACGATAGGCCACCCCGTAGAGCCAGTTGCCCAGCAGGTCTCGGTCGCGAACCCTGCTCGCTTTCCGGACGAGGATCAGGAAGGTGGCCTGGAACGCATCCTCCACGTCGTCCGGGTCGTCGAGCATCCGCCGGCAGACACCAAGGACCATCGGCCCGAACCGGGAGACGATCGCCTCGAACGCCGACTCATCGCCCCGCGAGACGAAGCGCTCGAGCAATCGGCCTTCGTCCGCGCCGGCAACGGTCCCCCTGCCGAACAGACCATGAATCTGCCGGAACAAGGCACCGTTCCGCCTGTCGACCGTCATCAACACCTCCCGACGTCGCCGTACATCAGGAGTACTGCACGCACTCGAACTCCGGTTCTCGATTTTTACCAGATTTCGCGAAATCGCGCGGTCCCTCCCCGCGCGGACCCGTCCGGGCGCTTCCCACAGGCATCGCGCACGTCGTTCGCGGTGCGCCCCCCGACGAAGGGGAGGGCGAACGACCACGCAGGCCCGCCTGTGCGTAACCCCAGCGCTAACGGCTCACGGTCTCGCCCGAATCCAGTGGTTTTTTGACAACCCATCCGGCGAGACATAGGGTTGTGGCGTCGGGGCGAGGACCTCAGGCGCACCGTCCGGCCCGCGTTTTGTTTGTCTGTGGGGGCCCTGCTTCGCCACCAGGGACTTGGTCGGTGCGTCCTGACGCGAGCCACATGCAATGAATTCACTCCTGGAAGCCTGCGGCGCGACGAGCCCCTGGGAGCTGGCCGTCGAGACCAGCGGCGCGCCGCTGCCTGAAAGTTCTCCCTTCGATCAGCCGTTTCTCGTCATCGGACAGGACGCGGGGACGGACTTACGCCTGGTCCACAAGGATGTGAGCGCGCGGCACGCGTTTCTTCAGTGGATCGGCGGTCGCGTCCATGTCCTCGATCTGGGGAGCCGAACCGGCGTCCTGTACGAGGGCCGCCGCCAACGTACGGGGTGGCTCGACCCGGGACAGACGGTCCGCATCGGCCCCTATCGGATCGCTGTCGCGGCCGGCCCGGACACACGCACAACGAATGAGGCCGGCGTTCTCCCCGCGCTGGCGCTTGATATCAAGCTCAGGGGAATCCGCTCGGTAACAGCGCGGGCCGAGGGACACCTCGCCATCCTGGGCAGCGCGGCCGACTGCGAGGTGCGCCTGCTCGACCCCGCGATCACGAACTACCACTGCGCGGTGGTCAACACGCCGCGCGGGTCGTGGATCGTCGACCTCCTGGGCGCGGGGGGGATCACGGTCAACGGCGCAAGCGTCCGCTGGGCCCGGCTTGCGGAAGGGGATACGATCGCTGTCGGCCGGTCGACCGTCCGGGTCGCGCGAATCGAGTGGCCGCAAGACGCGCCGGGCGAGGAAACGCCGCCTCCGCAGAAAGCCGCGGCCGATCCCCCGAACATCGTCGAGCCGGCCGCAACGCTGCCGGACGCGCGGGCCACGCGTGAGGAAACGCCGCCTCCCGCGCCCGAGCAATACGCACAGCCTTTACCCCGCGCTCAGCCGGAGCCGCTCGACGTGCCGTCACAGCCGGACGCCGAGCCTGACCGCGCTCCCGAGCCACGCATGCTCGGTTTCTTCTCGCCCTGGAGGAGAACGCCGGTCCCCAACCGCGCGGCGGCTGCCCCCGCGCCCGTTGAAGCACGCTCGGAAGAGCTGCCGCCAACGTCGACGCCGGCCCCGGTGTGGCGAAGCGAGCCCGCCGCGGAGACGACCGCGTGGGAGGAGCCGTCTCCGCCGAGCATGCCGCGAGACGAGCCGACGTATTCGAGGTCGGCGTGGTCTTCGCCGCCCCCGTACGATCCGGCACCCGCGAGCCCGCAAGGCTCGGAACGCCGGGGATCTTGCCGCTACCCCGTTGCCGCGAGGAAGGCGCAGATCTCGTGGTGGGAAACGGCCGCGACACAGCCCGCGGGGCGACTCGGCCAAGGTGGCGGGGGAACCGCGGTCTCGACCCGCGCGCAATCACTGCGCGGCGGGGCTTCGGCCGTGGCATCCCGCGACAACGAGACAAGCAGCAAGGAAGGGCCGCAGAACCGAACCGTCGCGGTTTCAATGGTCGACGTCAGTCACGCGGGGCTGGCCGTTCTGAGCCCGATCGTGCCCCCGCGCGGGGAGCGCGTCTGGTTCCGGCTTGATAACGAGCAAGCCGTCGACTGGGTCGAGCTGTCCGCGGTGGGAGCCGCGCCCGGCGGCGGCGGACAGCACATCGTGCGCTTCGCTTTCCGGGAGACGTGTCCGTACGACCTGTTCAAGATCCTGGTCTTTAGCGGACCGCCCCGACCGTGAGGGCGCTGCGCCCCCCCTGCGGAACCGGACCGAGGCGGCCCTCCAAAACATACGTTTTTCGGAAAGGCGGCACACGCTGATGGACGCTGAGCGCGAGTCGAACCCCATCCGCTCCTCGTCCCTGCCGGAGGGCCAGGAAGACCGGCGCGGCGGGTCCCGGTACAACGTCGTCGAGGACCAGTCGTGGCTCGGCTGGTGGGACGGCCCTTCCTTCGTGACAACCCCCAGCCGGATCCTCGACCTGAGCCTCCGGGGCGCCCTGCTCCACGTCGAGGCCCTGCCGGGTCCGGGTAAGGCCGTCTGGTTCTGCCCTCCCACCGCCGCCACGCCCGATTGGCTGGAGGCCACCGTCGTCCAGTCGAGGAACACGCCCCATGGCCCGGCTGAGGCCCGGATCGCGTTCCGCCGGCTCCTGCCGTACGAAACCTTCCAGAGCCTGGTGTACGGCAACGACCGGTTGGGCCCGCCGGACGTGGAAACGCACTGGGCGGCGGCCGAGTTCGAGCCGGACGACTGCTGATCGCGCATCCCGTGCGCCCGCACCCGTTTCGGCCGGCTTCCGGAAGCGTTACGATGTCGGGCCGTCCTCTCGCCGCCGAGGGGCCGTTCCCCGCCGTGCCCCGCCGGAATGCCTCGGGATGCTCCAGCGCCGCCTTCGACTCCTGCAAGCCGTCAGCCTGAACATGTCGACGATGGTGGGGATGGGGCCGTTCATCACCATCCCCGCGCTGGTGGGCAGCCTCGGCGGCCCTCAAGCCCTTCTGGGCTGGTTCCTCGGCGCACTCGTCGCGCTCTGCGACGGCCTGGTCTGGAGCGAGCTCGCGGCGGCTTTCCCCGGCTCCGGGGGCACGTACCACTTCTTCGACGCCATCTACGGCGACACGCGCGTCGGCCGTTTGCTCAAGTTCTTGTTCGTCTGGCAGTTCCTTTTCAGCGCACCGCTCGAAGTCGCCACCGGAGCGATCGGCCTCGCTCAGTACATCGGCTATCTCTGGCCTGCGCTCAAGGGAACGGCCTGGCGCGTGAGTGCCGAGCTTCCCGGGCTCGGCTCCGTCGACTGGCGGGTTGGCTGGAGCCAGGTCCTGGCCATGGGCGTACTGGGTGCGATCACCGTGCTCGCCTACCGCCGCATCGAGGTCGCCGGGCGGCTCCTCGTCATCCTCTGGCTCGGGATGCTCGCCACCGTAGCCCTGGTCATCGTGGCGGGCTTTTCGAACTTTGACCACCGGCTTGCGTTCGATTTCCCTCCCGACGCGTGGGCCCTCGACCGTCACCTGTTCTTCGGGCTGGGGGGAGCGCTGGGCATCGCCATGTACGACTACCTCGGCTACTACCAGGTTTGCTACCTGGGGGACGAGGTTGCCGACCCCGAGCGCACCCTGCCCCGGTCGATCATGATCTCAGTCCTGGTGATCGCGCTGGCGTACATCGTCATGAACGCCGGCATCCTCGGCGTGCTCCCGTGGAGGGACGTGGTCCGTTCGGAGCATGTGGCGACCGACATGGTACTGAAGCTTTACGGCCAGTCGGCCGCGCGGGTCGTGACGTGGCTCATCGTCTGGTCGGCGGTCGCGTCGACCTTCGGGGCGCTTCTGGGCTACAGCCGGGTCCCCTACGCCGCAGCGCGGGCGGGCCATTTCTTCCGGGGCCTGGCGAAAACGCACCCGCGGGGCAACTTCCCGCACCGCTCGCTCCTGGCGGTCAGCGCGCTGGCCACCCTGGCCTGCCTGGCCGACCTCGGTACCGTAATCGCTGCGCTACTGACCTCGCGAATCCTGGTGCAGTTCGGCGGCCAGATTGCGACGGTGTTCTACGTGAGAAGCCGGCCCGACCTCGCCGCACAGCTTCGGTTCCGGATGGCGCTGTTCCCCCTCCCCACGATCATCGCGCTCGCCGGCTGGCTCTACGTATTCGGTACGTCGGAGTTCCGTACCGTGCTCTACGGCCTTGTCTCACTCGGGCTCGGCCTCGCGGTCTTCGCGCTGTGGGACCATGCGTCAGCCAGGCCCCGAAAACGTCCCGCTACGTCCGCGTGACGGAAGCTTTTGGTAAGCGCCGGCCAGGTGCTGCGCTCTATCCGCGCAGTAATCCGGGTGTGCCACCCCGATCATGCTGCCGCCCTGAACTGGGACGCCGACAGACGAGCACCCAGGCTTTTGTTGCCAATCAGGTCCGGATCTGCCACCAGCGCACCCGCGCGTACGTGCCGAAACCGATGAGGGGGGCCCACGACGAGAGCTCGGGCGGGATAACAGCGTTACTGCCGAGGTACGATCCGATGAAGCTGGTCGCGTAGAACAACGCCGAAGTTCCCAGCGCAAGCCCCAGGTTGACAAACATGTTCCGCCCATACCCTCCGAGCACCAAAGGGAGGCTCATGAACATGAGAACCATGCTCAACACGGGTCGGAGCAACCGGCCGTGGAGGAACACGGCGATGTCGAGCTTCTGCGCTTCGTTCGATGGCAGGGAAATGCCGCGGATCAGGTCGACGGTTGTCGCGAACTGAAACCATTCGGAGCGCCGGGTGATCGACTGGAAGTCGAGATCCGAACGAAGGAAATAGACGTCTCCCGCAGGGACGGCCTTGTTGCCGAACGGCAAGGGGAGGCCCCTCAGGTCCGTCACGGGAACGACCAGGCTGTCTTCACCCGGTGGGTGGGCCTCATCGAACGGCGGGTCGAGGGTCGAGCCGACGGTCAACCACCCTCCCTTCAACGGCGACGTCGGGTGCCCCAGAGGGATGTAGCGCGCCTCGCTCCCTTCCAGCTCGCGGATCTCGCCCGTGACCCCGACCGGGAGCGTGGCGTTGAAGCCGACGATGGAATTCGTGGCGCGATCGGCGTCGCGGCCGTGAATGTAAATGCGACTGGAATCGTAGGCGCCGTGGACTTCGACCTTCCCCTTGCCGTCGTCGGCGTGCACCCGCTGCAGTTCGTCGGCGCACCGGGCCATGATCACTTCCTGGTTGATGACCGACAGGACACTGACGATGAGCGCCGAGACCAGAACCGGGCGGATGACCCGTTGGGTGCTCAGGCCGGCCGCCAGCATCGCGAGGAGCTCGTTATTCCGCTGCATCCACGTGACCGTGAAAATCGCCGCCATCATGCTGATGACGCCGCACAGGCGGTCGTAGAACTGGCTCATATGCACCAGGTAGTAGCGGCCCATGATCCAGATGAGCTCGACCCCGGACGCGCGCTTCAGGAACTCGTCGAAGTTCGAGAAGGCGTCGATCACGACGTTCAGCCCCACCAGCGCGGTGAAGCAGATCAGGTAAGCCTTGAGAAAGGCCCAGTACCGCTCGCGATCGAGGATTCGCACCGTCGGCTCTCCTACACCAGGAAGAAGGAGATGTGCCCAAGGTCAAACGCCGGTCAATGCCGGATGATCGGCGGCAGGACTGCCCCGGTCAGCAGGCCCAGCAGGCAATTCCCGGCCCACAGCGTGATGATCGGATTGACGACCCCCTCCTTCCCCAGGTTGATGCCCATGAGGGTTAGCGGGTAGTAGAGGAGAATGATCGGCATGAAACAACTGATGAAAGCGCTCAGAAAGTCGCGCCGGGCGAACCGGATGCCGACCGGGGCCCCGAGCAGGACGAAGAACAGACTGCCGAACGCCAAGGCGTGGCGGAACTGCTTCTCCGTCTCGTACTTCGCGTCGTCCGAGATCCAGGTGTTGTAATCGATGAATGCCTTCTGGAACTCGTCCCACTTGACCCGGCGAATGCGTCCGGTCGCAATCCAGAGCGCCGCGGCGTAAGACTGCCGCTTGCGCTCGTTGGCGAGCTTGACGCGGACCTTCGCCTGCTCCCTCGAGAGCTCGCTGTCGGTCCATTCCTGCATCTTTTTCGCCCCCATCATGTCCGCCTGGCCGTCCGGCAGCGGGATGTCGAGGGTGTTGTTGTTAATCAGGATGATGTTCGAGTTCTTTCCCTTCTGTAACACCTCGGCCCCGACGAGATAGACGTGGGCAATTCCCTTTTTGTAGTCAAACTTGATGTTCGCCCGCTCGGCCTGCACGATCGCGTCAAACGTGTCCTGGCTGTCCGCGCGGGCGCGGTGCTTGAAGGTCGGCTCGATCATCGTTTTGCCCTCGACGGAGCGGCACATGATCAGGAACGGCCATCGAGCGTTCTTCAACTCACGGTCGCGGCGGAGAAACTTGTAGAACATCTCCTCCGAGTTCTTGAACAGGACGAGCTTCGCCAGGCTGTTCGCGCGAGGGATCCACGTGCCGCTCGCATGGAGGAGGAACACGCTGAGGACTGCGCCGAGGATGTACGCCGGCCACAAGACGGTCATCGGGTGGACCCCCGAGGTCTTGATCGCGACGATTTCGTTGTCGGAGGCGAGCCGCCCGTAGACGACGGTGACGGCGAAGAGCAACGAGACGGGGATTGTGAACGGGAGCGTGCTCGGCACGACGTACGGCACGAACTGGAGCAGGTCGGTGGGTGACGCCCCGAACTTCATCGCTTCGGCGACGACCATGAAGATGACGAAAATCGCGGTCATCGCGACGAGCGCGAGGAGGAAGGCGCGGAGGATCTCGCCGACCACGTAGCGCTTGATGATGGAGATACCCACGGTCGCCTCCGCTTCCCTGCTCCAGGCCAACCAGGCCGGCCGCCCCGTGCCCGCATCCTTCGGGCAAAGTTCGAGTCAGGCGACCGCGTCGAAACACTCTGCGAGCGCTGCGGCCAACCGCCGCGCGCCCTCGTTTAATTCTTCCTCACTCGGGACGCCGAAGCAAATCCGCGCGTGGTTCCTTGGAAAAGGTCCCGGCTCCGCCGCGTAGGCCAGCGCCCCGGGCACGTAGATGACCCCTTCCTCGAGGCAGCGCGCGAACAGCGGGCCTTCCGGGCCCGTATCCAGCCCCTCGGGCACCGATAGCCAGAGGAAGAGTCCTCCCTTCGGACAGGTCCACGATACGGCTCCATCCCACGCACCCAAATGCTCCTCAAGCGCGCCCAGCATGACGTCCCGTTTGCGGCGGTAGACCGCGATCAGCTCCTGGACATGCCGCTCGTAGGTGCCGTCGACCAGGATCCGCTCCAGCACCTGCTGGGCGAAGTGGCCCGAGCCGAAGTCGTGGTTGCCTTTGAGCCGGAGCACCGGCTCGAGCAGCGTTTCGGGCAAGATGCCGTACCCCGTCTTGAGCCCCGGGCTGAACGTCTTGCTGAACGTGCGGGCCAGGATCACCGTGTCGCCCGCCGGGTCGTGCCGCCAGACACTCGGCGGCTCGGCTCCCGAATAGGTCAACCCGCGATAGGCCGCGTCCTCCAGGATCAGGATCTTCTGCTCGCCCGACCATCTCTTGATCAATTCGACCAGCGGCCCCCTGCGCTCCTCCGCCAGGCTCACGCCCGTGGGGTTCGAGTGCTCGCTGATCGTGTAGAGCAGCTTCACGCGCGAGAGCAATCCCCGCGCTTTCAGGTCCCGGAGCGTCGCCTCCAGTGCGTCGAGCCTCAGTCCCCCCTCGTCCGTCTCGACCCCGATGGCGCGCGCTCCGCGCGTCTCCAGGACGCCGAGAAACACAAAATAGGTCGGCGCTTCCACGAGCACGATGTCGCCCGGGTCAAGCAGCGCCTCGGTAATGAGGTACAGCAGTTGCTGCGAGCCCGTCGTCACCACCGTGCGGCCGACCGCCCCGCGAAAGCTCCCTGCGGGCACACGCTCGTTCCGCTCGAGCTGCTCGATCAAACGGGTGCGCAGCCCCAGGTCGCCGATCGTCGTGCCGTACTGGAGCGCCCTGCGCCCTTCGACCGGGTCCGCCAGGACGGCCTCCATGGCCCGCCGCGCGGCCTCAGCCGGCAACGACCCCTGGTCCACGAACCCGGCGGCCAGAGAAATCAGGCCAGGGTTGGCGAGGGCCATCTGCATCATGCTGCTGATCGCGGCGGGTGAAGTCCGTACGGCGGCCTCACTGAGCTGGGGCGAGGGTGTCATCGTGGGGTGGCCGGTTCAGGATGGGGTCGATCGCGGAGGGCCTGCTTGTACTGTAGCGATCGACGCATCTGTGTCAAGTTCGGTACGCGACCGTCGCGGCCCTCGCCGCTCCCGACACGGGGCGCCGTCCCTGGGTTCGCAACTCCTGTCCCCGCCTCGATCAACGCCTCGTCCGGGTCGTGGGCCCCGTGCGCCCACGCGACGAGCCGTGCGGCCGTTGGGTCCTGCCTGTAGTGCTCGGGAGCGCACCGCGGCAACACGCGGTTGTAGAGCAGCGTGACCGAAGACTTCGGCCGATACCCGCGGTGCCGTTCGATGTCGCGCAGGATGTCATTGAGCGGATCCCCCTGCACGACAAACCGGTAGATGCCCCACCACGCGGGCGTCCGGTCCATGCAGCCGTGGCAATGGACCAGGATCGGCCAGGCGTTCGGGTCCTGGGCCAGTTCCAACGTCCGATCGAGGAACGCGTTCGACGACGCCAGGTCGGCCGGACTGCCGACGTACCGGATGCCGTGCGTCTGCGCGAACCTCAGTTCCGCCGGGTGCCGCGCGCTTTGAAAGGGCGTGTCTTCCGGGAACAGGTTGATGATCGTCTTGATGTGGTGCCTGCGCTGGATGACGTCCAACCCCCACTCGGTCGGCATCGCGCTGATGAAGATCCGGCCGGGCACGATCGCCCGGAAGCGGTCGATAGGACGGTGATAGAGCGTGACCCAGATGCCGCCAACCGTCAACGCGAACCAGAACCCCGCCGTCGCGGCAGTCCAGGCGGCCGCACGTAGCGGGCGACGTCGCGCGGGGAGCGGCGGCAGCAACTGGACCAGGGCAAGGTCGAACGCGATCATGCCCCACACGAAGGCCCAACGCGGCCAGTAGCCGACCGGCTCGACGCCGGGCACCTCGACCTGCCGGAGCGCCACGAGCACGGCGGCGACGACCAGGAGCAACGCTACCCGGCGCGAGCGAGCCTCGCCCCAAAGGTCGCGCCAGCGCGCCCGCTCCTTGAACAGAATCCCGGCGATCAACGCCAAGCCGACGAGTGATGCGCTCGCGAGCTCCAGCCTCAGGGCCCGAGGCGCCGCTGTGTCGAACATCGCGCGCCAGCCCAGCCCGTGCCAGCCGTCGAAGGTCGGACCAGGCGTCGCCCCGTGCCAGAACGCGGCCAGTGACAGGATGAGCGCGGCCAGCCAGAGGCGGCGGTTGCCCGGCGCACGCGCGAGGCTCCCGATCGAGAACACAACCGCGATCGCCGAGACGTAAATCGCGATGCGATCGATCGTATCCCCGGGCTCGGCAAGGCGATACGCCGGCGGCGGCCGCCGGCTGAAGGTCGGTCGTTCGACTTGCGGGAATTCGGGGTCGGTGTCGTTCGGGAAGTCCACGACGTGCCAGACCGCGGGCACGACCGCCAGCGCCAGGACCAGCCAGGGCCAGAAGCGGAGGAAGCGACGGCGCTCGGACGCTGGGGTGTCATCAGGGGGTTCGGCACGCATCGCGATTGTTCCTTGTCGGTCGCAGGCCTTCACCTCGCTACGCAAGGTGCGTGGAACGCACCGTTCCGCTGTGGGTGCGTTGACGCACCCGACAACGTCCTTTCAGGCCGCCTTGGTCTCTTCGGCGGCCGCGTGGCTGACCTCGGGCCAGAAGAAATACTCGTTGCTGTTCGCGGGATGTGCACGCACCTGGTCCTCAAGCAGTTTCATGTACGATTGGACCCAGCGTGCGGACTGACCGGACTTCACCGCATCAGCGGGCACGTGAAAGCGGGGGTGGAACTCGATGTGGTAGGTCCCCTCGCGCTGCATCTGGCAGAAGACCGGCACGACCGGCGCACCCGTCAAGGCGGCCAGGTTCACCCACGTGGCGGAGAGGTGGACCGTATTGCCGAGGAAGGTCGCGGGCTGTGAGTGCGGGCCGGCCCAACGGACGTCGCCCGCGATGTAGATCAGCATGCCCGACTGCAACACGCGGGCCGCGCGGAGGATCGAGCCCGCGGCCGCCGCGGCGTCCCCCTGCCGTGAGATGAACAGCTTGTTCTGACCGAGCGGGCCGTCCGTGTCGAACTGCCGCGCCATGTAGCGCGAAATGTGGCGCGGGCGCTCCATGTAGAAGCGCAACGGGTATTTCTGACGAAAGAGCCAGTGGGCCGGCAGCAGGTGCCCGCCGAAGTGACAGGCGAGGACGATCGCCCCCTTGCCGAGCGCCAGGGCGTCGTCAAGGTGCCCCCGCGCGTCGACGCTAAACACCGACGCCGCGCGCGTATCGGAGACGCCGTCGAGCAACAGGTCCCGCGTCCGCCAGCGCACCTGGTTGCCGGCAAGCTCCCGGCTGACCGTCGCGACGTCCCAGTCGCATCCGAGCTGCAACGATGCCCGTTCCACCGCGCCGAGGAAGGTCTGCCGCAGCTCGGCGTGCATGCGATACTCGGTCTGCCCAATCCCCGCGACGACCCGTGACGCGAGCGGCAGGGGCAATCGCCGGAGGACCGGCAAGACCGTGCCGAGCAGAAACTTGCGGAAGTTGAGGCCGCGCCGTTCCATCCGTGGAAATCCTTTTCCCGCCCCGGCGGGCCGCTTCAGGCCGCCGCTGCGCCGCGCTGGCGCGCGACGTACTCGGCCAGGTCGGAGACGCGGCGTAAGCTTGGCACAACGTCGTCCTCGATGACAACGTCAAAACGGTCCTGAATCTGGAGTAGCACGCCCACAAGGTCGAGCGAGTCGATGTTCAGGTCTTCGATCAGGCGCGAATTATCGGTGATCACGACCTGGGGTGGCACCTTCGCCGCAGTGCGGACCGCCTGGGCGACCTCGGCCAGAAGCGTTGGGTTCGTCATGAGCTCCATCTCCGAAAAACGAGGGCGTTGTTCGTGCCGCCGAAGCCGAACGAGGCGCTGACGACCGTTTCCAGCGGAAGGCGCCGGGCGCTGCCGGGGACGTAATCGAGGTCCAGCTCCGGGTCGGCCATGTAGTTGATCGTGGGAGGAACCACTTGGTCTCGCAAGGCTCGCACGCAGGCGGCCGCCTCGATGGCCGACGCTGCCCCCAGGCTGTGGCCGAGCGCGCCCTTGATCGAGCTGACGGGCAAGCGACGCGCGTGGTCGCCGAAAACGTCCTTGAGCGCCTGGGTTTCGACGCGGTCGTTCACGACCGTGCTGGTTCCGTGCGCGTTGTAATAGTCGACTTCCTCCGGCCGGACCCCCGACCGCTCCAGCGCCCTGCGAAGGCAGCGGACGATGCGCTCGCCGTTGGGCATCGCCATGTGGTACCCATCGGAATTGATCGCCCAGCCGAGCAGCTCAGCTTGAATCGGCAGGCCGAACTTCCGCGCTGCCGACTCCGTCGCGAGCGCGAGGACCCCCGCACCCTCCGAAAGCACGAAGCCCGCACGATCGGCACTGAAGGGACGGCTGGCCTGCGCGGGGTCGGCCTCGGAGCGGTCCTCCGGGCGCCGGCCGAGCAGCGCCTTCATCGTGGCGAAGCCGTTCACGATCGGCGGCGTGAAGCCGCTCTCACCCGCCCCGCAAAGCGCGAAATCGGCCTCACCCGCACGGAGGAACATCGCCCCGAGCGCCACGCCGTGCCCGCCGGATGCGCAGGCATTCGCCGCGGCGACGCTCGGCCCGTACAGGCCCAGGTGCTGCGCCACCTGCCCCGCCGCCTGGTTCGCAATCAAGCCCGGCACGAGGTAAGGGCTGGCCGCCAGACTCTTCCGCCGCGCCATGCGCGCCTGCTCCGCGTCGAGCAGGTCGAGGCCGCCGAACGCCGAGCCGATCATCACCGCGACGCGGTCGCGGTCGAGCTCCAGCCCCTCACACCCTGCATCGGACCAAGCTTCGCGCGCAGCCGCCATCGCGAGATGCAAGTAGCGCGACCCGAGTTTCGAGATCGCGGGGTCTTCAGCGGCCGTCCCGGGGCCGAAGTCGGCCACCATGCCCGCGACGTCCGACAGGAATGCGTCGGCCCCGAGCGCTGCGTGCCGCCGAATTCCCGAGCGCCCCGCAATCAGGCCCTCCCAGGTCGCGTCCATATCGCGCCCCAGGCAGGTGACTGCACCGTGCCCCACGACCACAATCCGTTCGGGCATCCGTTCCTCCTGCCGCCGGCCCCGGCTCGCGCCGAGCCGGCGATCGCGCTCATCGCTTCATCGTCGCGGCGCAGGCAGCCCCTCCACCTTTTTCCGTGGGGAGACCTCGCCGGACGTGCTATCATCCCGATTCAGCAGAAAATGCCAACCTCAACTGGCCGCTTTCGCAGGGCAGTGGGGGGGGTGTGATGGACCCGTGCAGTTCATGCCCCCAACCAAAAAAAAAAATATACATAACATACACCTCCCCCCCAAAAC
>JARLIH010000003.1 GCA_031291845.1 Isosphaeraceae bacterium
CCCCCCCGTTGGAGGTGGGGGGTCTCTTGGCGGTGCCGAGGGCCGGGGATAAGTTCGCCGTGCTCGACGACGTCGCGCGGCCCCGCGAGATCGCCGAGACGCGCCGGCTCCGCGCCCGAGGCGCCTCGCTCGGCGAGCGCCAGACGGTCACGCTCGAAAACCTGTTCAGCCGGATGGCCGAACAGAAGGTCAAGAGCCTGAACCTGATCCTCAAGGCCGACGTCCAGGGGTCGCTCGAAGCGCTCACGAAAGAGCTCGAGAAGCTCGAGAACGACGAGGTACCGATCCGCGTCCTGCTCAAGGCCGTGGGAGGAATCTCGGAAAGCGACGTGCTCCTGGCCGACGCCTCGCAGGCCATCATCATCGGCTTCCGGGTCGCCCCCGAAGACCGCGCGGTGGCCCTGGCCGATGAGAAGAAGATCGACATCCGTCGGTACGACATCATTTATCAGGTGACGGACGAGATCAAGAAGGCCGTCGAAGGGATGCTGGTCCCGGAGACCAAGGAAGTGCACCTGGGGCGCGCGGTGGTCCGGGAGATCTACAAGATCTCGCGGATCGGGACGGTGGCCGGGTGCTTCGTCACACAAGGGACGATCGAGCGTGGGGCGAAGGCCCGCTTGATCCGCGAAGGGCGCGAGATCTACAAGGGTTCGATCGACACCCTGAAGCGGTTCAAGGACGACGTCAAGGAGGTCGCACAGAATTTCGAGTGCGGCATCAAGATCTCGAACTTCGACGATGTGAAACTCGACGACGTGATCGAAGCATACCGGATCGATATCATCCGGCGCACGCTCTGAGCCGACGCCGTGCCGCGCCGGCGTACAGCGCCGGCGCGGCGTCGCGCGCCCCGGGCTGGACCCTTGACGACGCCGGTCAGGGACGGGGGCGGTGATGACCGTGGCAACCCTGTGTCTGGAACTGCTCATCACGAACTGCACCAATCAGAGGGCGAAACGACGTTGCACGCGGGCGATCCTCGACAAACTGCACCGGCACTTCAATGTCGCGGTCGCCGAAATGGAGGACCACGACCCGGGGCACGCCCGCCTGGCCGTCGTCACGGTCGCACGAACGCGCCACGAGGCTCGCGAGCGGCTCGAGCGCGTCGCGGAAGCGGTCGCCGCACACCCTCGCGCGGCCTTGCTCAGCCAGGTCATCACTGAGGTATAAACGCTCCATGCCGTCTCACCGTAGCCTGCGCGTCGCCGAGGCGATCCGCGAGGTCGTTTCGTCGGCGATCCTGTTCGAAGTGTCCGACCCCCGCGTGCGGGCCGTCACCGTCCTGCGCGCCGAGGTCACGGGCGACCTCCGGAACGCGACGGTTTACGTCTCGATCATGGGCTCGGACCACGATCAGGAGGTCGCGCTCAAGGGCTTGCAGCATGCTGCCGGCTTCCTCCAGTCGCGCGTTGCCGCACGGCTTCAGACCCGTTTTACGCCGATCCTGACCTTCAAGCGCGACGACAGCGTCAAGAAGTCGATCGCCATGTCACGCCTGATCGACGAGGCGCTGGCCTCCGATCACCCCGCTGGGGACGTCGCCGCTGCCGATGACGACGACCCCGATCATCCCGACGACGATGAGAACGACGATGAGCTAGAGGACGACGACCCGCGCCGGTAACGCCCGTGATCGTGACCGGATGGGGCCGCCCGCGTTGGTCGTCCCCGTACGCTTCCACCTATTTCCTACTCCCGCCCCGCGACCAAACCCATGGCCACACAGAGCAAAGCGCAACTTTTAAACGACGTCCACGCCCTCCTGAAGAAGCGCTACAAGCCGAAGGCGGAGCCAAACGCCCTGCGCTTCTCGGTCCTGGAAGCGGTCGTCTACGGCATCTGCCACGAGGGGACCACGCGGGAGCAGGCCAACCAGGCGTTGTCACGGTTCAAGGACGACTTCTTCGATTGGAACGAAGTGCGCGTCAGCACGATCGAAGAGATCCGGAGCGCCCTGGCCGGCCTCCCCAACACCGAGGAACGCGCCCAACATATCCGGCGTTTCCTGCGACAGCTCTTCGACCGGACCTACAGCTTCACGCTCGATGCGCTCGTGAAGAAGCCGCTCAAGGAGTCGCTCAAGGTCCTCGCCGACTACGAGGCGTTCAGTTCCGACTACGTGACCGCGACGGTGACCCAATTGGCGCTCGGCGGACACGCCATCCCGGTCGACGGACCGGTCCTGCGCGCCTTGCAGCGTCTGGGGATCGCCGAGACCGAGCCGGACGTGCCCGCCCTGCGTGGCATGCTCGAGCGCGCCGTCCCGAAGAACCGTGGGCTCGAGTTCTGCGACCTGCTCGAGGAGTTGGCGCACGACACATGCGTCGAAGGGGAGCCCGACTGCCCTCGCTGCGAGCTGCGCAAGGTCTGCCCGACCGCCCACGTGCGGAAGGAGCAGACCACCGCCCAAACGAAGGCCGGCAAGCACGACGGCCAGCCGCCGAAGGCGGCCGCCAAGGACAAAGTGGCCGAGCACGCCCCAGCGCCGGCGAAGGCCGCCAAGTCGACGAAGATGGCATCCCCCGCCCCAACCCCTGCGCCTGCTCCCGCGCCGCCGGCGAAGGGAAAGCCCAAACGGTCGAAGTGAGGCCTCAGGACCCGGAGACGTCGGTCGGCGCGTGGTGCTCGTAGCGCACCACGCGCACGTCCTCCAGGACGATCAGGCCACCGCCGACCATCTCTTCGAGCACCGGCAGCAGCGCGGCGATTCGCTCGGCCCGGTCGATGATTTCGACCTTCTCCGGCAGGTCGCTGGAAAGGCCGAGCAGGTGGGCGCGGTGGATCCGCGAGTGCTTACCGAAACCGAGCACGCCCCGCGTCGCGGTCGCCCCCGCAAGGCCCAAGGTGCGGCAACGTTCGACGATCGCGAGCGCAA
This sequence comes from Isosphaeraceae bacterium, assembly GCA_031291845.1. Taxonomy (GTDB): domain Bacteria; phylum Planctomycetota; class Planctomycetia; order Isosphaerales; family Isosphaeraceae; genus DAIDJG01. The sequence goes on from JARLIH010000003.1 coordinate 2,882, forward strand.
GGTTCTGGCCGTGCCAGACGTCGCGACTGCCGATGTACACCGTGACGCGCTGAACGGGCCCGTCGAGCGTCATGTTCGTCCCCCTCCCGACTTCGTTTCCGCCTCGGGCACCACCAGCACTTTGGCAGCCGCATCGTGCCCGAGGGCCACGGTCCGGTCCTGCGTGCCGAGGCGGATCACGAGCGCGCCGGCCTCGGGACGGTTCTCGGCCAGCTCGCCCGAGGCGTGGAGGTCGAGCCCGCATTCGCTGAGATAACGCAAGAACGCAGGATCCTGGTCGACCACGCGCACGACCCGGAACCGTTGCCCGCGCGCAAGCAGCTTCAAGGGGGCGCCCCCGGGCTCCGTCAGCGACCCGTCAGCGCGCGGGATCGGGTCGCCGTGGGGGTCGACCGCCGGGTTCCCGAGGAAGTTGTCGATCCGGTCGACAAGGCGCTCCGAGACGGCGTGCTCAAGGTGCTCCGCCTCTTCGTGGACCTCGTCCCACGGCATCTTGAGCGTGCGGACCAGGAACAACTCAAGCAGCCTGTGACGGCGGATGACCTTCATCGCCAGCCGCTGGCCGGCGTCGGTCAGGCGCGCGCCTTCGTAGGGCGTGTAGGTGGCGAGGTTGGCCTCGGACAGCGTCTTGAGCATCCCCGTGACCGTCCCCGGCGAGACGCTGAGCGCCTGGGCCAGCTCCCCCGTCGCCACGGCCGTGCGCCCCGTCGCCCCCCGGGCGGCGATGAGGGCGATCGTCTTCACATAGTTCTCGACAGTCAAGCTCGCCACGGCTTACCCCGGCAGCATGGACGCAGTCCTCGGCAGCATACGAATCCTCCTCATCCTACGCACCGGCCCCCGGGCAGAAAAGTGATCCTTGAAACCAAGGCGGCGCGAGTGCGCAGTCGGCCGATGGCGCCTTCGGAATGGGGGGCGGCACGCCCGGAATCTTCGACGGGCGTAGTCGACCCGCTTTGACCATGCGCCCGTGATCCGCTCGCCAATTCACTAGCTCCGGAACAGCCAACGCACAATGGTGATGAACCCGACGAGCGCGAGAGTCAACGTGGCAACGATGGCAAGGATGATCGGCACGAGGTAGCGCCAGCGCAACCGGGTCGGGGTAACGTCGATTACGACCGAGGACGGGCCTCCCCGACTCCTTATCGCGCCCGGAGGCAAGTACGGTTCCAGCAACTGCATGTTTCGCGTGTTCGCCTTGAACGCCACGTCAAAGATGTCACCCAGCAGGGGCACGGTGCCGACGCCCACGTCGAGCAGCACGTTGGCCAGCATCTGCACCGCCACGTGGCGAGGGACCCGGTAGTGGCTCAGGGCAACCAGAACGAGTCCGGTCTGCACGCAGCCGGTCAGGACGTCGCCCCCCAGCGGCAGCAGGCCGATCAGTGCGTCGAGCCCAACCGAGACCTTGGTGCCGGGCACCGTGATCGCCCGGTCCATGAGCCAGGCGATGCGGCCCAGCAGTTGCGCGACCGGGTCGGTGTAGGACGGAGGGGGGGCCGTCTCGAAGGTCGAGTCTTTCATGCGTGCCTTTCGCTTCGGCCCGGCGACCAGCCGCGACTGGAGACGCCACGAAGCGCTGCCGTTGCGGGACAACGCCTCAAAGAAAAATTGCGGCCCGCGGCCCGAAGATGGGTTCCGTGGCAAATCCCAGACCGCTCATTCAACGTCTTACGGCGCGGGCTGGCAAGTCGCATTGGAACCGATAAGAAAGTTTTCTCAGGTTGGACCGAAGGCCGTCCTCGTTACAATGAAAGATATTTGAATATTAAAATATTGCATTATTTCGATGAAAACATCGCTGCTAATGAACGTGGCCACGCCGGTGGAGGAACGCGATCGGATGAAGTCGACGGTTCGGCGTTTCGCGGAATGCGCGATGTGGCCAGACGAAGACCGCGTCCCCGACCGCGGGGACTGTCGCGAACGCAAAAGCCCCGGAAAACCGGCGCGGACCGGCGGGAACGACCGGGCCGGACGGTCTAGGGACAGCGCTCGAGTTGGTCGCGGGCGACGCTTTCTGAGAGTCCGTCGACGGCGCCTGGGGCACCGCGGGTGACGCGGCAGCGGTGGAGCGCAGCGGCTGCGCGGTCGAGACATTTCCCCCGGCGCCGACGGTCTGGAGTTGGAGTACGGGTGTCCCGCTCGTGAAGGCCGAGGGGTCGGGGACCATTGCGACCCCCAACGGCGCGTAGGACCCGATTGTGCCGATGCGGTACTCGTAGGCGGAGGCCCTGTTCGCGCTCGGGGTGGACGAGGCCGAGGCCAAGCCGGTGACAGAAGGGTCGTCGACGAAAGCGATCGCCGCAGCCGGTCCGCGAGCGCCTGCGAGGTTGTAGGCCCGGACGAAGACCGCGTCGAAGCCGGCTGCGAGCCCCGCCGGCTGAAAGGCGCTAGGGGTCGCGATCGGCAGGTACGTGCCCTCAGCGCCCGTTAGGCTGTATTCATATCCTGCGGCCGAGGGATCGACGGAAAACTGGAGCTGCGTGTCGCCCGTGATGCCGTCGGACCCGCCGATGCCGTTGTCGGACACCAGGCCCAGGTTTGAGGGGGCCGGCGGCACGGAGACGGGGAGCGTGCTTGCTTGGTTCGTCTCGACCGCGCCGTTGACCGTGCCCGCGTCGACCTGAAAGGTGGGCCACGACCCGGCGTTCGGGGGCACTTCCACCTGGTTCCCGGCGGCCGAGAGGACCAGCTCGCCGGGGTCCAAGCCGTTCCGATCGCCGACCTGGATGCCCGGTGGCGGCGTGACGGTTCCCAGGGCCGCGAGCTGGGCAAGGAAAGCCGGCGTGTAGACGATCGTGTTGTCGTCAACGGTCGCCGAGAAGTAGACCCGCCCCGCGCTCGACTTGATCGGCGCGCCGGAGCTGACGTCGAGGACGCCGCCCAACAACGAGTCCTGGATGATGTTGCCGTTGATGACCGCGCCCAGGAACGGGGCGTGGCTCCAGCCCCAGATGTCCGGCGACTCGGTTGCGAACGCCGCGAGCGCGAACGCGTCGCCACCACCGATGAACGTGTTGTCGACCACCTGGACGCCGAACTGGTTGCCGGCGAGGACGAGGTTCGTCGCCACGGAGCTGCCGGTGCTGTTGACCGTGTTCCCCTGGAATGTCTCGTCGACGAACCCGCCGACGGTGATCGACACCGCAAAGCGGCCGGGCGTGATCGGGGCGCTCAGCAGGTACGTGTTCGGGCCGAGCGCCTGTGCGATGGTGCGCCATTGGCCGGCCTCGGGCCCCGCGAGGATCGCCAGGACGTCGCCGGTGCGCGCGTAGCCGTTCTGCGACTCGGGGATCTGCACGACCCAGCCGTCGGCCGAGATCGCGGAGGGAACCCCCTCAAAATGAAGGCGATAGGACTCGGTCAGGATGACCTCGGACGCGTTCGGGTTCGGCACCGTATCGTTGTCCATCGGACCGACGCCGATGACGGTGTTGTTCTGCACGACGTCGCCGATGCCCTGCTGGGTCAGGACGAGAAAGCGCCAGGTCTTCCCGACGCCGGGGGTCGGCTCGACCAGGTTGTCGGAGATCGTCACATCGTGCGTGTAGTGCCCGGCGATCACGCCGTCCGTATACGTGTCGGCAACGGTCCCCAGGAAGTCATTGCCGGTGATTGTCCACGGGCCGCCGAAGAACTCGATCGTGCCCCCCTGGAGCGTGTTGTCCGCGATCGTACCGCTCTGCGCGCTCACGAGCCGCATCAGGCTCGGCTCGGCTTCCCACGAGGTGGCGGCGGGGGGCGACTGGACATCCAGGTGAGTGATCGTGATGCCCTCGACCGGCACGTAACTGGGGGGATCGAAATTGTCGCGGGTGCCGATCACCGCGGGACTGTAACTGACGTTCGGCGTCCATCGGATCGGGCCCGTGAAGCGCACCGAAAAGCCGTCGAGCGTGATGTGGCCCGCGTTCAGCTTGATCGCGGTGGTCCACGTGGGGTCGTTCGGACCTTGCTCGAACAGCAACGTCACGCCGGGGTCGGCCGTGATCGTCACCGGCTCGTTCAGCACCAGCGGCTGGTCCAGCGTGTACGTGCCGGCGGTGAGGTGGACGCTACCATATGCGTTCGCAAGCGCGTTCAGGTCATCACCCGGTTTCGCGATCACCGAGGTCGCCGCCGTGCTCGGACTGAGCAAGCCGAGGTCGCACGCGCCGCCGGCGAACTGGGTCACCAGGGTCGAGCCGTTCGCGAGCGACAGGGTGAGCGTCAACGTCGAGCCCGTCTCGTTGCGGATCGGCTCGAAGAACAGATCCGCGGTGGTAGAAGACGTCCCGGGCACGACGGTCAAGGCCGCTGCGCTCCCGTCGAGGGGGTCGGTCAACCCGTTCGTGCTATAGTACCATGACGCGTTCACCTGGTCGTTCAACGTGGCCGAGACGAGCGAGCTCCCGGCGGGGAGGCCGGCGATCGTGACGTGAACGAATACGGGGGCCGACGGATCCGCGCCATCCTGCCCGTGCCAGGTCGCCGTGAACGCATTCCACGTGAGGTTGACTGGCGCCGGCGCGGGCATCGCCAGCGCGGGATTGGTCGCGCCGGCGAGGATCGTCGTCTGGGCGGACGTGCCGTCGGAATAGTTTACCGCAATCGTGAGCGTCTGGCCGGCGAGGTTCGTATCCGGGTTGAAATAGAGGTCAGCGCGCGTCGAATCACTGGAATTCACGACGAGCTCGGCGTTGTTGTCGAGCTGGGGGTTCGGGCCGAACGCCCAGGTTTCGCCCGCGGACGAGCTCACCGTCGCCGACTGCACGGTGGCATAAGACGAGAGTTGCGCGAGGGTGACGTGGACGTCCTGGATCCCGTCGGGACCGACGTTGGGCCCGTTGCCGGTCAGGTCACTGCCGTCTTGCCCAATCCAGGTCGCCTGCACCGCGTCGGCCGGCATGCGCAGGCTGGGGTTCGCGGTTCCGCCTTCAAAGTAGAGCGAGTAGGACGTGCCGTCGCCGTAGTCCAGCACGATCTGAAACGACCGGCCCGTTTCCACCTGGCTCGGCTCGACGTAGAGGTCGGCCGTCGTCGCCCCGGGCGTACGCACCAACGCGGCGGCCCAGTGGCCGGCGTTCCCGTCATAGTCCCACTCGCCGCCGCCGTACCCGTAAACCTGGGCGCCGGTGATCGTCTCGGCGGCTGGCAGGTTGACCAGTTCGATGTGGATGTCCTGCACGCCGTCCGGCCCCAAGGTGGACGACGGACCGACAAGGTCGGTCCCGTCCTGCCCGATCCAGACTGCCGTGGGGCCGGTCAACAGGGAACGCGGTTCCAACTCGACCAGACTCGGGGTCGACCGTCTGCGCGGTCTCTTCATGGTGTCGCTCAGGGTTCAAGTCGGCACCCTCCCTGGGCGAGCACGGCGCGTCCGTCGGACAATCGCGGCGTCAAGATTTATTTATAGCATCATGTCGTCGTGATACTGCGCACGTTTCCTCAGGGGACGCCGGACGTCGAAACACCCAGGTCGTGCGGCAGAGAAGCGCCGGACGCCTGGGGCGCACGGCGCATTAATCCACGCTAACACGGCGGTCGGCGGGGAGCGAGGAGGGAGCGGAGCACCCCGCGCGCTTTCGCCCGGTCATTCCTCCGGCGGTGGAGTGCCGAGGCCGGTTCAGCCTCATCGTCGGTTCGCTTTTGCGTGTAGACCGGCGGGCCGCCCGGGGGTGATGCGACCCTTTTCGCGTCCAACAGAACCATAGGACACGCTTGCGTGGGGGGAATGCTGGAGCGGATATCACTCGGATCGCACCCCGGTGGGCCCGGGGGCGCTCAGAAAAGGACTTGCCGAACGCACGTGCCAAGCGCTCGAGGCTCGTTCCTTCCTGCCGAGGTCCCCCGCGCTGGGGAGTGCGGCGGTTGGTCGCCGCTTTCAAAACGAGGGCAAGCTCCCCTACTCCAAGGGTTCCTGTGGGCTCGCCGGCTGCAAACCGTTTTAGAGCGGTTTTCGTTTGGGTTGCACACAGTCTC
>JARLIH010000015.1 GCA_031291845.1 Isosphaeraceae bacterium
GCTCTGCGTGGGAACGGAACTGCGGACGCTCTGCGTCCCGAAACGACCGGACGCAGAGCGTCGAAGAAGGCGTTCCCACGCAGCGTGGGAACGAGGATCCGCTGGTTGGAACGTTGTCTCAGCCGAGCTCGGACTGCCCTGGGACGGCCACCGGCGGCACGGGCAACGACGCGCCGAGCTCCAGGTTGGACGGCGCCCACTTGTGCTTCGAGTTCAGCGCGTCTTCCCAGGTGATCGCCTTGCCGGTGTATGCCGACATCCGGCCCATGATCGCCGTGAGGGTGCTTTCGGCGACCGTCCGCAGCTCGTTCAGCGGCCGGCCGGCGCGGATGCTCGCGACCAGGTCGATGTGCTCCTGGTCGGACGGGTTGACTTCCTTATCGCGGAACCGCCACTTGGTCTCCCCCTTGATGGAGTTCGTGCTGCTCGACCACTCCCCCTTCGTGCCGCGGACGGTCTCGGACACGTTGTTCTCGCAGCCGTCGATCTGGCGGCACATGCTGAGCACGTGAGTTCCGTTCGGGTACTCATAATCGACGGCGAAGTGGTCGAAGATGTGCCCATACGCCGGGCTCGTGCGGACCTGCCGGCCCCCCATGCCCACCGCGCGGACGGGGTGATTGCCAAGCGCCCAGTTGGCGACGTCAAGGTTGTGAACGTGCTGCTCGCAGATGTGATCGCCCGAGAGCCAGGTGAAGTAGAGCCAGTTGCGGAGCTGCCACTCCATGTCGGACCACGACGACTCGCGGGGCTTCATCCAGAGGCCGCCCTGGTTCCAGTAGACGCGGGCGGTCTGGACGTCGCCGATCGCGCCGTCGTGGATCCGCTTCATCGCCTCGAGATAGCTCGCCTGGTGCCGGCGCTGGGTGCCGGCAACGATCGCCAGCTTCTTTTCCTTCGCCTTCTCCGCGGCTTCGAGACACTGACGAATGCCCGGCCCGTCGACCCCGACCGGCTTCTCGGTGAAGATGTGCTTGCCCGCCTCGACGGCGGCCGCGATATGCGTCGGGCGGAAGCCCGGCGGCGTGGCCAGGATGACGAGGTCGACGTCCGTCGCCAGCAGCTTCTTGTAGGCGTCGAAGCCGGTGAAACAGCGTTCGGACGACACGTCGAACTTGCCGCCGAGCTTCTTCAGGTTGTGCTGGGCGGCGTCAATGCGATCGGGGAACATGTCCGCCAGGGCATAGATCTTGATGTTCGAGTCGGACCCGGCCGACTGCTCCGCCGCGCCCGTGCCGCGGCCACCGCAGCCGATCAGGCCGACTTTGATCACGTCGCTACCGGCCGCGTGGACGCTCGGCACCACGCCGAGGCTGGCCACGGCAGCGGCTGCCGTCGAGGTCTTCAAGAAGTCCCGGCGGGACGAGGCAGGGGCGTTTTTCGAATTCGGCTCGGTCATCGATCGCTTCTCCCTGGAAAGGTGGGGCGCTCTGCGCGCCGGGGGCGTTTTTCGAGAGACTTCCGCTTACTTGCTGCCCTTCCCCTTGACGACGGGGGACTTGAAGCCCTTCAGGTTCTCTTGCTCCTCCAGCGGACGCACGACGCGGAACCCGATGATCTGGGCATCGGTGTGCCACCAGATGCTCTGGGGTCGCTGAGGGTCGCGCATGCTGAAGTCGAGGTTCGACTCGACCCGCGCGGCGCTCCGCAGCCGGTCGGCGTCATCGTCCCACGACCCCCCGCGCGCCACGTAAGGGTATTCCTTGGCGGTCGGCAGCACGACGGGACCCACAACGGGCTGGTCCTTGGAGAACTTACTGTAAATGTCCGGGACGTAGTGGTCCAGGCACCACTCTCCGACGTTGCCATGTATGTCGAAGAGCCCCCAGGGATTCGGCTTCTTCTTGCCGATCGGCATCGGCTTCTCGGCATTCTCGACGTACCAGGCGTACTCGCCGAGCTGTTCGGGGTCGTCGCCGAAGAAGTACGCGGTCTTCGTCCCCGCCCGGCAAGCGTATTCCCACTCGGCCTCGGTGGGGAGGCGGTAGGTCTTGCCCGTCTTGGCCGACAGCCAGCGGCAGTATTCCATGGCCGCGTGGTGGGTCATGCAGATGGCCGGCTGGTTCTTGTGCCCGAAGCCGAAGGTCATGTCCGCGTAGGGAGGCGTCGGCCGCGTCACGGCGTCGGCGGCGATCTCGGTCGCGGGCTGCTTCTTCAGGTCCACGTTTTCGCGGGCCTTCTTCTTCAGGTCGAGCGCGAAGCAGAACTGGTCGTACTCGTCCCAGGTCACTTCGTGCTTGCCCATCCAGAACGGCGCGATTTTGACGGCGTGGACCGGCCCCTCGTCCTCCTTGCGCTTGCTCTCGGCCGGGGGGCTCCCCATCTCATACGTCCCACCGGGTATCGGCACCATGTCGAACGTCAGCTCGGTGCCGGCGATTTTCTCGGTGTAAGGCTTCATGTCGGCCGCCCTGGCGGCACTGCCCACCTGCTGTGCGGACGCGGCGAGCGCGAGAAGGCCCTGGACAAGGGCGAGCGACCAACGAAAATGCAAAGGTGGGCGCACGTTTCCACGTCTCCGGAAAAGAAACCTAAAGAACGGTCGGAGACCTCGATCGCGACGCGAGGGTTACTGCGGATGAAGGTCACCGACGGAAGGCGGCTGGCAGCCTGCCTCGCCCTGGGGTTGGCGCTCACGGCCGGAGCAGGTCCGGGGGAAACCCTGACCCGCTACGAGTTCGACGAGACCCACATGGGGAGCCAGTTTCATCTTGTTTTATACTCTCCGGACGCGTCGACCGCTAGACGCGCCTCCCGCGCGGCTTACGATCGCATCGCCGCGCTCGACGCCGCGCTCAGCGACTACAATCCCGACAGCGAGCTCATGCGCCTTTGCGACCGGGCCGGCGGCCCTCCCGTCAAGGTCAGCGACGACCTGTTCGACGTGCTTCAGCGGGCCATTGAAATGCACAAGCGTTCCGACGGCGCGTTCGACGTCACGGTCGGCCCCGTCGTCCGCCTCTGGCGCAGGGCTTTCCGCGACCGGCAGATGCCTGCCGCCGACCGGCTTGCCGAGGCCAGGGCGCTCGTCGGCTCCGACAAGATCAAGCTCGACCCGCAAGCGCGGACCATCCAGTTGCTCAAACGCGGCATGAAGCTCGACCTGGGGGGCATCGCAAAGGGCTACGCGTCGCAGGCGGCCGTCGACGTGCTGAAGCGCGAAGGGATCGACCGCGCCCTCTGCGCGGGGGCCGGCGATATTGTCGTGAGCCGCCCCCCCCCGGGCAAGAACGGCTGGGTCATCGGCATCGCTCCCCTTGAGGCGTTCGGCGTGAAATCGGCCAGGCGCCTGCTGCTTGCGAACCGGGCGGTCTCGACGGCCGGCGACACCGAGCGGTTCGTCGAGATCGACGGCAAGCGCTACTCGCACATCGTCGACCCCCGCACCGGCCTGGGAATCGTCGATCGCGCGAGCGTGACGGTCGTCGCCGACGACGGCGCCACGGCCGACGCCCTCGATACGGCGGTTTACGGGCTCGGCCCGGAACGGGGCCTACCGCTCGTCGAAGCAACCGACCACGCCGCGGCCTTCATCATGCGGCAGACGCCGGATGGGCTAAAAACCTACGAGTCAGCCCGCTTCCGGACGCTGCCGACCGCCGGCGAGTAGCCCTACGCCCCCCTTCGCGCCCGGACGTTGCGACGTTAAGTAGGGTGCATGAAATGCACCGGTGCGTTCCACGCACCCTACAATTCACCCCACGAGCAACGCAGCCGCGCCCTGGAATTTCCCCGCGCACCGGCCCGTCAATCGAACGTGTTCCGCCACGACGCAAACTGAGCGCCCTGGCGAACGAACCCGCCCTCGATCCGCGGCCTTGGGCTCACCGCTCGCGCCAAAGACAGAGCCGGCCCACGGTCGGTGCGGGTCGTCACTGTCGGTTTCACGGCCGGCGCGTCCGCTGCCGGACCGGCAACGACCGCGGTGCCCGCCGTCACACTGACAGCGTCCCCCACGGCCGCATGAGCCACCGCGGCGGTGGCCGCGAGGTTGTTCCAAAGGAAGGTCGAATACGTCGTCCCACTGAGTGTGTCGCCGTTCGTCGCCGTGATACCGCTGAGCGAGAACAGGTAGACCGTATCGTTTGGCAGCAGGCCGGTGGGCACGATGATGAGCTGACGGGTGTTCGGGTTGAACGCCAGCTTCGCGTTCACCGGGACGTCGGCGTAGCCCGAGTTCCCGGTCGTGACGCCACCGGTCTGGGGAATCAACATGGCCGAGAAGCGGCCGAGCGACGACAGGTCGATCGGCTCGCTGAAGCTCACCGCGCCGTAGCCGAGCGACGCGGTCCATTGGGTGCCATTGGCCGGCGAGGTCGAGCTCACGGTCAACGGTGACGTCCCCGCGCCGGCGGGGTTCTGCGACACCGTGAACGACGTCGCGAACGGCTGGCCCAGCGACAGGCCGGGGCTCGGGTAGTTCGAAGCGTCGCTGACCGACGAGTCGACCGCAATGTAGTAAACCGTCCCCGGGGACAAAATGGCCTCGGGGGTCAGGTAGATCGTATCGTTGGTCGGACTGTATGCGACCGCCGCCGCGACCAGGGTGGTGCCGCCGGACCCGTTGGAGGCGTAAAGGTGGACCGTGCTCGTGCTCACGGTGCGGGAGTCGAGCGCCTTGTTGAACTGGATGCCGATGGTATCGGGCTGCGGGATCGAATTATCGCCGATCGCGATCGCGCCGTTGTCCGCCGAGACGTCCGTGATCTGCAGCGCCGTGGCGGTCGTCGCGGGATGGTAGGCGAACGAGCTGAAGACCGGCCCGGCGAGCGTATTGCCCGCCAGGTCGCTGAGGCTGCTGACCGTGATCAAGTAGATGTCGGCGGCGAGCGGCTGGTCGGGGGTAAGCGTGATCGTGGACGTGCCGTCCGCATTCACGTGATAGACCAGCGTGGCGGGAATGGGGAGGTCACCGCCGTCGACGCCCGAAGGCGCGGCCCAGAGGCTGCCGGTCTGAGCCTGGTTGGCCGGTCCGTCGGGACCGCTGGGAATGAGCATGACCGCGAACGGGTAGCCCGCCACTCCTTGTCCGTTCGTTAGGTCCGGGATCAGGCCGGCGATTCGCTCGTTGAACGAAATGACGACCTGGTTGTTCGGCAAACTCGTGAGGAAGTTGGCGGAAGGACTAATACCTGTGACCTGAAGGCTCGTCTCGATGCGGATCGTGGTCGCGGGCGAGAGCGCGCTGGGGGTGCCGGTGAGCGTGGCGGCGTCGGTCGCGGCGATCCGGTGCTCGCCCGTCGATAGAGGTGCACCAGCGAGCGTGAACGTGGCCACGCCCGAGACGGCCTGCGTCGCCGCACCGAGGAGCACGGGGGCGCTGGCATTGGTTACGTCGTAAAGGAACACGTACCCGCTGGGCGGGCTGACGCCGCTGACAGTAAAGACGAGCGGGGCGTTGAGCGAACCGTTGTTCGCCGTGATCCCGTCGGTCGCGCTCACCCCCGTGTCGCTCGCGGCGGACAGCCGGGGCGCGGCGGGCACGTTGGCCGCGGCGGTCACCGTGAAGGCATTCGACGTCGCCGCGGCCAGTCCGCCTCCGGAAACTTGGATCGAGTAGCCTGTGCCAGCCTGGCTGACGGTCAGACCGCTGAACACGGCGACGCCGTTGACGGCCGAGAGCAGGACCGGGTCGCCCAGCGTCGCGGCCCCGGGATTGCTGGCCAAGGACAGTGACACGACCCCGTTGAACGTGGTCGCAACTGCGCCCGAGGCGGTCGCCGCCGAGACCACGACCGAGAAGCCGCTGCCGGCCGTCACGCTGGCTGGGGGTTGGGTCGTGATGACGAAATGGGTGGCCACCGGGGTCTTGACGCTGAAGGCACTGGTGGTGGCCTTCATGCCGTTGCTCGACACGCCGATCGTGTAGCCGCTCCCGGGGTTGTTCAACGTCAGTCCCGAAAAGGACGCGACGCCCGCGATCGCCTCTACCGAGACACCGCCGCCAAGCGTGGCGCCGCCGGGATTGTTTGCGAGCGTGAGAGTCACCTGGCCGTAGAACGCCGTGTCGACCTGGCCGTTCGGCCGCTCAACCGAGACCTTGAGCGAGAACGGTGTCCCCACAGCGACACTCGACGGGGGCTGTGTCGTCACCACGAGGTGGTCGGTCACACCGTAATTGGCCAGCGCCGGCACCAGAAGGTTTGCCACCGGCGTTCCCAGGCCCGTCACCTCATCATAGCCGGCCGTGGCCGTGAACTGGCCATTGCTGCCGCTCGTGATGTCGTGATAGTCGCTCGCGGGCAACGAGTAAAGGGCGGGGAGGGTCTGAGAAGGACCGTCGAGGGTCGGTGTGCCGCCAGCCACCCGCCCCTGGTTCGCGATCGCAATCAAGGCGGCCCACGCCGGTGTCCCGAGACTGGTCCCCGCTTCTTCGAGCCAAGGTCCCCCCGCTCCATCGTTGAACGAGTCGTAGACCGGCACACCGGTGTTTGGGTCGCCGACGAACGAGACGTCGGGGTTCGTCCGCAGGCCCGTGCTCTGGGCGCCGTACTGATAGGTCGGTTCCGGCTCGTAAGCACTCACGCCGCCACCGCTCCCGCCGCTACGGGAGGTGCGAAACCCTGCGCCCCAGCCGGTCTCGCTGACGTAGGTGCCATTGGCGCTGAGGGTCAGGCTCGTGCCGCCGACGGCCACGACATTGGGCGAGTAAGGGGGATACGAGCTCGTTCCGTAGTCGCCGGTCGCCGACAGGAACGTCACCCCTTGGTGGCCCGCCGGCGTCGTAAAGTTGCTGTCGGAAGCTTGCTCGCCCGCGAACTCGCCGAACCCCCAGCTCATCGACACGACCGACACGCCGGGGAGCGTCGCGGCCGTCTTGACCGCGGTGAACAGGTCGGTCATCGTCTGGTCGGAGTTCGCCTCGACGAGCACGATCTTCGCCCCCGGCGCGACGGCATGCGCCCACTCGATGTCGAGCGCTTCTTCCTGCTCCCAGCCGCCGGTCGGGTCCGAAGCGGGGAGGATGCTCCCGCCCGTCTCGTTGACGAGCGTCAGGAACGAGGATGCCGCCCCGTACTTTTGGTAGATCGTCGGCCCCGAGCCCGTGAGCGTGAACGTCTGGTCGAAGGCGTCCAGGTCACCGTAGATGTTGGGGTCGTTGAAGGCGTCGACGATGGCGATCGTCTGGCCCGAGCCATCGGCGGTCAACGTACCGAAGCTGATGGCGTTGATGCCGTAGCCGGTGCGGATCTGGGCCGGTGTGTAGCCATCGCCCGCGGCGCTGAAGTCGCGGGTTGAACTGCCGATCGCATAGAGAGGAAGCGCGGCCGCAGTCAAGCCGGCCGGGGCGGTGCGATCCTCCAACGTCTCGACGCCGAGGTGCACCACCCTGTGGTGCGCAAGCCTGCGAGCGGATCGTCGCGCGAGCATGATCTTTCCTTGGTGCGAAACATGGCGCGCGGCGGGGGGGCTGGCTGCCTATCCGGATGATCAGAAGCTTCTCTCTGCGATCGCTTACCTCAGTAACGTCGCTCGGCAACGTGCGGCGACAGCGCGGCAAGATGGGAACCGGCTGTCCAGCCGGCACTTCCCAGCAAGCCCAATCGCGTGCGGGTCGCCCTGCTGGAATTGCCTGGGCTGTCCGCATGCGACCTTCACACTGCGGTTGCGACTTCGAGCCTCGCGGATCTCCTCGGGGCCGGTCGTGCAACGTCGGCTCAGACCGGTCGCTCTATTATAGACTCTGGAATCGCTCCACGACATGTCCGCCAGAAAACGGTCTATTTCGAGTCGTTCCGCCGCGACCGAGCGACGTCGCGCAACGTCGCGTCTGCACGCCTCCATGCCATCCGAACCAGGGCACGGATCGCCGTGCTCACCGGCAAGCGCAACGAGGTCAACGACGAGTGTCGTCACCACCGACGCCACCACGATCACGAACAACGCACGATGGCCGGCGAGTCGCCGATCACGAGCCCGCGGGTTTCACGCCCGCAGCCTCTTTGCGCGCTGCTCCACGTCGTGCGGAGCTCTCCTGGGCGGAAGGCTGACGGACGGTCATGGTGCGGTCGACCGCGACGTCGCGCAGGACGCTCCGGTCACCCCCGGGCCAGAGGACTTCCAGCGTATCGATCCGGTTCGCCGTTCCAAGCCCGTAATGAAGCTCGAGCGCATTCTGCGACTCGTAGGAGGCGCCGCTGCGGAGCTCGCGGAGGCGGCGGACGCCGCCGGCCACGACCGACGCCCTCGCGTTGATGGCGGGGCTGCCGTGCCGGTTCAGAAGCCGTAGCTTGAGCCAGTGACCGGGCCGGGCCGTGTCGTTCCGCAGGAGCAACGGCGGTGCGTCGATGGCCGAGACGAGCAGGTCGAGATCGCCGTCGTCATCGTAGTCACCCACCGCAAGGCCGCGGGCCGAGGCCGGCACCTGCATGCCCGGCCCCGCCGCGCGCGACACGTCGGTCAAGCGGCCCCCATCGTTACGCAGCAGCGTCGGCAACTGCTTGTACGACTCCTTGAGCGCAGGGGCGTCTTCCACCTGGGGATAGATGTGACCGTTGGCGATCACGAGGTCGAGGTCGCCGTCGTTGTCGTAGTCGAAGAACGCGCACCCCCACTTCAGCGTCTCGTACGTGAGCGCCTTGAGCGACAGCGAGAGGCTGATGTCGTTGAACAGCAAGTTACCCAGGTTCTTGTACAGTGTCGCGTGGTCCTTGGCGAAGTTGGTGACGAAGATCTCCTGCAGGCCGTCCCCGTCGAAGTCGGCCGCGTCGACCCCCATGCCCGCCTGCGCGATGCCTTCGCCGCTGAGCCCCGCGCCGCACCAGCTCCCGATCTCGGTGAACCGGCCGTTTCCCTCGTTGCGGTAGAGAAAGTTGGGGTTGGAGTCATTGGCGACGTACAGGTCGACGTCGCCGTCGTTATCCAGGTCGGACGCGAGGACGCCCAGTCCGTACGACTCGGAAACGTCGGCCATGCCGGCCGCCTCGGTGTCGTCACGGAAGGTGCCGTCCCCCTGGTTGCGATAGAAGCGATCCTTCCCCCCGCGCATGCCGAACGGGCCGGCCATGACCTTGATCGTTTCGCGCCAGGTCGACGTCCGACGCGCGGCCAGGACCTCGTCGAGCGTGGCTTCGATGTAATGTGCAACGTAGAGGTCGAGATCGCCGTCGCCGTCCGCGTCGAACAGCGAGGCGCCGGCCCACCAGCCCGGATCGGCGACGCCCGCGCGCTCGGCGACTTGCTCGAAGGTGCCGTTTCCTCGGTTGCGGTACAGCCGCGAGGGACCAAAGCCCGTCACGAAAAGGTCGACGTGCCCGTCGTTGTCATAGTCCCCCGCGCACACACCGCAGCCCCAGCCGTCACCACCGACTCCCGCGCGGTCGCTCACATCCTCGAACCGCCCTCCACCGAGGTTGTGATAGAGCACGTTGCGCCCCTTCACCCGCACGGCCGAGGGCTCTTCCTCCAACTCCCAGCCGTTGACGAGGAAGGCGTCGAGGCGCCCGTCCTCGTCGTAGTCGACAAGCGCAACGCCGCTGCCGACCGATTCCAGCAGATGGTCCTTGTCGCGGCCCCCGCAATAGAGCACGGCGGTGACTCCCGCCTCCTTGGCCGCATCGACGAAGCGCGGCTCCGGGGGACCGCTCGGCGCCGCCGGCTTCGTCGGCGCCATGGGGGGTGCCGGCGGCCCACCGCAGGCGGGAAGCAGAACCGAGAGGAGAATGATTGCGGATCGGTGGGCGAGCCGCATGGAGACCTCCTTCCGTTCACGAGAAGCCGAGAGCGCGTGCTTGACGCGTCGTGCCCGAGGTCGCCGCATTCGCCGCTCCGCGCCCCGTTTTCCACGGATGATCGGGACGCCCAGCGCCCGGGAGGACGTTCCCACGCGGAGCGTGGGAACGAGAGAACGTGTGCGCCTTCCCTGCGATAGCAGCTCCCGAACGACGCCTGGGTTCGCAGCCCGTGATGTCCCAAAACCCGTTGTCACTCCGGCGCAACGGCCTTGTCGAACACGGTAGCCAGCTCTTCCTGGGCCGCCTTGACGTCGGCTGTCTTCGCCCCGTCGCCCATCTGGCCGACGCGCTTGGCGAGCGCGAGGAGGTCCTTCTTTTCCTTACTATTAACAAACATAAAATCTTCCTTGGTCACCACATCGGTATTGTGGGTATGCCCCGCCTTCGCCAGGCGCTGGCGCACGGCCTGGATGCGCTTGTCGCCCTCATTCGCGATATTGGAGACCTCCGTCGCGGCTGCCTCGAGGTGCTCCCGGCGGTTTGCTTCGTCGGCGACGGCCGCCTTCAGGTGCCCTTGTGCGGCGGCGTGGTAGCCGAGCAGGATGCTCTTCACCAGTTCGTCTTCAGTCTGCTCGATCGCGATGATCGCCGTGGCCAGGTGTTCGTAAGTTGCGGCGGCCGACTTGTCCATCGACTCGGCTCGGGACTGCGCCCGGGAACTGGCCGCTTGCTGCGAAGTGGCCTGGTTGTAAGCCATCAGTGTGATGACGACCAGCAAGGTGGGAACCAGCACGTTCTTCATGATCTCGGCTCCTCGGAGGCGGGTGAACGAGGGAGATGCCACTGAAGCGCTCATGGTACAGCCGCGGGCCACAAAGAGGTAGACCCGCGGCTGTCCTGCGAGACCGAGGGTTGACGACGCGCTCATTTCGGAGTCGGGAGCGGTTTCCAGTCCAGTTTGCGGTAATCGCCCGCAAACTCGGTGATCTCGATCGCCTGGTCGACGGCGATGTCGTGGAAGACCTGCGACGTGCCGCTGGTGGGCCAGTCGACCTGCAACGTCGCAACTCGGTCGGCCTTCGCCAGGCCGATGGTCTGCTGGAGTGCGTTCGCGCCGAAGCTGCTGCCGGAGGTCACGTCGCGGCGGACGGTGAGCGGCTGCGGGCCGGCCGAAACGACCTTGATGCGTGCGCCGATGGCCGCACGATTGGTCTTCTTGCCCACGAGCTTCACCGTCAGCCAGTGGTTCCCCTGGCCGGGGTTCTCGAACAGGACGTTATGGTACTTGTCGCCGTTGATCGCTCCTCCCATCTCGATAAACACGTCCACGTCGCCGTCGCGGTCCCAGTCGCCGCAGGCGACCCCGTGCCCCTTCTGCAAGTGACCCGTGCCCGACGACGCGGTGACCTCGGCGAAACGCTTGCCCGCGACGTTCTTGAACATCCGGTTCGGGACGAGCGTGGCCAGGCTCGGCTCGCCGGTGCCCAGGTACATGTCCAGGAAGCCGTCGTTGTCGAAGTCGGCGAAGTTGCTCCCCATGGTGGCGAAGACCATGTCCAGCCCGGCCTCCTTCGTCTTATCTTCGAACCCCTTCCCGTTCAGGTTGCGATAGAGGGCGTTCGACGCCATTCCATGCGGCTCGCCGAGGAGTCCCTTGACGACATCCTTCAGCGTGCGGTCGTAGCAGGTGGCGAAGATGTCGAGCCAGCCGTCGTTGTCGTAGTCCCAGGCCCAGCACGAGAACCCACGAGGGGGGCCGTTGATCCCCATCGTGATAGTGGCGTCGGTGAACGTGCCGTCCCGGTTGTTATGGTACAGGGCCGCGATCCCGTTCAGGTTGTTCACGAACAGGTCGGGGTAGCGGTCGTTGTCGAAGTCGAACCAGACGCCCCCTTTGCAAAAGGGTTGGCCCATCGCGCGGAGGCCGGCCCGGCGGGCAACCTCCTCGAACGTCCCGTCCCCCATGTTGTGGTACAGCCGGTTCGGCTGTTGCTCGCAGCAGATGAACAGGTCGAGGAAGCCGTCGTTGTCGTAGTCGGCCCAGGCTGCACTGTTCGAGTTGACCGGGTCCAGCAGTCCCGCCGCCCCCGTGACGTCGGTGAACGTCCCGTCGCCGTTGTTGCGCAGCAAGCTCGGCCGGATCGCAATGGAAAGCCACGCGCCGCGCGGGATGAAAATGTCCATGTTGCCGTCGTTGTTGTAGTCGGTCTGGCTGCAGAAGAGGCCCCCCAACTGGTCGGCGACGCCGGCCGACTCAGCGCGGTCTTCGAAGGTGCCGTCCCCCTTGTTGTGGTAGAGCGAGATGCGCTGGGTGGCGTCGAACGAGGTGACGGCCATGTCGAGCAGTCCGTCGTTGTCGAAGTCTTCCATGACCACGCCCCCGGCCTGGTTGAAGCGGTTCACCCCCACGCGCTCCCCGACGTCGCGGAATCGGCCGATATCGAACTCCGACTTGCACCAACGATCGAGCGACACCAGGTACTTCGGGTCCTCCTGCTGCGGATACTCCGCAAGCGTCATGTGCGCCATGTTCAGCAGCCAACTCACCTCGAGGTCCTCCGGAAACTTACGAACGTACTCCGTGAAGTGCTTGATCGCCGTACGCGAACCGCGAGGGTTACGGTGCACCGCCGCCGGTGAAATCGGCAGAATGCACGAGCTCTCCCCCCGGCACATGATGCAATTCTCGTTCTCGCCCCGACGCAACGAGCACAC
>JARLIH010000183.1 GCA_031291845.1 Isosphaeraceae bacterium
AGGGCACGCAACTGACCATCTACAACTCCGAAGACATCACCATGGTCCGGGAGCACCGGCTGCTGACGGTCAAGGAGGGCGTCAACAGAATCCAATTCTCTTGGGCCAATACCCTCATCGACCCCACGAGCATCGAGTTCCCGTTCTCGTTCTCGACCACATCGAGCTCGGTGATCGCCAACGGCAGCTACTCCTACACGCTGGCCAGCCCCGCCACCGGTACGGCGGTCGTGTCCGAAGATGGCAAGCCGCTCTCGCCGTACTCCGCGTCTTTCTCGATCAACGACACCACCGCCCCGCGCATCACCGACACGACCTTTGCCCCGCGGCAAGTCAACATCCAGTTCAGCGAGCCGATGCGCCCTTCGAGCATCAACGCGCAGACGGTGATCCTCGTTTACCAGTCACCGAGCGGACCTGTCTTTCTCAACACGAACCCCGCATACAAGGTCACCTACAACTCGGCCACCGAGACGGCGACGATCGACCTCAGCAGCTTCAGTCAAGTTCAGTTGCCCAGCGGCACCTATTTTCTTACCGTGCTGGGAGCAGGCAAGCCCGGCGAGCCGAGCGTTACCGACCTCGTGGGCAACGACCTCAACGGTCAGTTCAACGGCTACTTCCCGTCCGGCGTCCCGGACCAGGCCGTGACGGTCCCGCCGACGCCCACGCCGCACAGCGATTTCGTGCAGGCGCTCAACTTCAGCCTGTCGGCCCCGATCGTCACGTCGTTCCAGCTCACTCCGCAGTCGGATAGCGGTATCCAGGGAGACGAGAACACCAACAGCGGACAGCCAACCTTCATCGGGCAGGTCACGAACGGCTTCCTCGGGCCGATCGCTGGGCTGACGGTCCTGATCGAATTCAACGCCCTGCACGGCGGCAACCTCGATCTGCAGGTGGGCGGCGGCGGACGCGGTTACACCGGGAGCTACGACGTCGTCGCGACGACCAATGCCAACGGCAGCTTCACGGTAACGGGCCCGTTCCTGCCCGAAGGCTTCATCACCGCGCGGGTGCTGGTGATCGGTCAGCCGGACCAGCCGCCGCTGCCCGGTCTTTCGTCGTTCCTCGACTCGTCGTTCCGGATCGACCAGACCCCCCCGACCGTCGTCGGCGCGACGCTGGTTCCGACCGCGGGAACGGCCACCCTTCTCCCCCTGCAAGGTCCCAACAACTTCGCTTCGCTGACCGCCGTGTCGCTCGACGTGCAGGACCCGAACAACCCTCCGGCAGGCTCGTTCTCGACCCCCCCTTCGGTCCTTTACCCGGCACTCGACCCATCTACGGTTGCAAACGTCAGTAATTTTACGCTCTACAACGTGACGCTTGGCGTGGACGAGAGTTCCTACATCGCCAGCGCGACGTTCGTGCCGACCGGTACGGACTTCGTGACGACGCCTCCCAGCCGCGCCTCGTCGAGCGACCCGAACGCCGGGCGCATCGACCTGACCTTCGCGCCGGGCCTGCCGGAGGGGAAATATATCCTCATCGCGCACACGGCCGAGACGGTGACCGAGACGAACAACGGCGTCACCACGAGCATCACGTACAGCGGACTGCGTGACGCGGCCGGCAATCCGCTCGACGACACGGGTAAGAACGTCGCGGGCCTTCCCTCCGGCGTCCCCGTGAGTGCGAAAGACTTCTCGATCGAGTTCAACATCCAGCCCGAGCCGGCCTACATCACGGGAATGAACGGGGTCAGCGCGTACACCGGCGGACCTTCCGACAGCCCGAACAACGTCGTCGGCGGCCCGCGCTCGTACTACGAGATCCCCGTCGCCGGGAACACCCCCCGCGCGAACGCGCCCCCGACCGCGTTCGTCGTCGACTTCTCGAACGCGCTCAGCACGACCGACCCCACCACGGGTCTGCCGATCAACTTCAACAACGCGGTCGTGCTCGCCCGTTCGGCCGACTCGGCCGCCGCGCAGCCCGACGGCGATTTCGGCAACCTCGGTCAGGGTGGCCTGGGCGCCACCGGGACGGGGTTCTCGACCGTGCCCGTGACCGTCACGCTCTACGACCCGCCGGCAGCCGGCAGCAGCGGACTGGGCATCGCGCAGGGCCAAGCCGGCTTCAACCCGCTCACCGCCACCCGGCTCGTCGTCCGGGTCACCAACCCTCTGCCGGCCGACGACTACCGCATTTACCTGCCGAACACGGAGCCAACTGCGGCCAACCCGGTTGGTTCCGCGCTCTACGACATCTACGGCAACCAGGTCGACGGCGAGTTCCTCGGCAACCCGACCGCCCAGGGTTACTACCAAAACCTGCTATCGACCGGAGCGGAGCGCGGCACCGCCGCACAGCCCGACCTTTCGGGTGACGGCGTGGCGGGAGGCGCGTTCGAGACGGGGTTCGTCGTCGTGCCCAACGGTAACGTCATTTACGCCCGACCGGGCTACGTCGAGAACCCGCTCGATCCGTCGACCATGCCGGACGGCAGCCTGGCGAAGCCTTATCCGGTCCTCGCCCCTCAGGTTCTCCCGGCCGACGCGCCGGCGAACCCGACGAACAACCCCAACGGCGGCATGAACTCCACCTCGCTCTTCTTCGAGGCGTTCACCCAGGCCAATGGCTTCGTCGACCGCGCGGGGAGCGGCAAGTTCGAGCGGTCCGCCCTCGCCGCCGCGCAATACCTGTCGGCGAACGGGCCGGTCGTCGTCATCGCGCTGCCGGGCATTCAACAGCGTAATCCGATCACCGGGGTCGTCTCCACGCCGACGTTCGTGCTCCAGGCCCCGGCGGGCTCGAGCGATGTCTACAACGACGGCTCCGCGTCCGTCCCGTACGACACGATGCTGGTCTTCAACCCTGGCTCGACGCTCAAGCTCGAGAACGCCTCGCTGTTCGCGCAGAACCAGGGCAGCTCCATCCAGGTGGACGGTGGCGCGACTCCCTCGGAGCAGGTGCACTTCACGTCGTACAAGGACGATACGGTCGCGGGCGATACGAACGGCGACGGCTCGAACACCACGCCGCAGGGGGGAGACTGGGGCGGCATCGTCTTCCGCAATTACGATTATGCCACGACTCGTTCCTCGGCCAACGCATCCGTCCCCGTCGACGGCACGCCGGTCGGCCCCGGCGGGGCGCCGGCGATCTCGGGTGAGGACGACGCCCTGTCGTTCATCAACTACGCCGACATCAGCTTCGGTGGCGGCGCCGTGCCCGCGACCCAGGGCTACCAGTACGACTCGATCACCGCGTTCAACAGCCGTCCGTTCATCGCCAACGCCGTGATCACCGGCGGCGGTAACTCGTCGGACGCCACCATCTCCGGCGACCTGAACTCGTTCCGCGAGGACGACCTCACCCGCGGCATGCTGGTTCGCAACACGATCGTCCAGGACGCCAGCATCAACGGCATCTGGATCCGGCCCGACTCGACCGGAGTGGCCGAGGCGACTGACGCGATGCAGTACCCGAACAACCCCGTGACGCTCGGCGGCACGGTCAACTACGTGTTCGACAGCCCCCTGCCCTACGTCCTGACCTCCCAGCTCGTCATCGGCCAGCAGCTCGTTCTCGGTAGCGGGGGCCACTTGAACAGCGTGATGGACCGGCTCTTCATCGCGCCGGGCATGATGGTCAAGTCGGAGGAAGGTGCCGGCATCGAGATCGTCACCGCGGGCGCCAGCTTCATCGTCGGCGACCGGACGTACATCACCGGATGGGACGCCACAGCCACGACCGACCCGACCACGGGCCTGCCGGTCTCGAGCTACGGTCCCTCCAGCCCCAACTTCCAGGCGGACAGCGCCAACGACGCCCAGGTCCTGTTCACGTCCGCGCTCGACAACACGGCCACGACCTTCTACTACAACCCCGCCACCCAGCAGGACGTCACGATCGTCCCCGCGATCAGCGTGCTCAACACGCCGAATTCCGAGGACCCGACCCCCACGAGCGTCTCGAACTCCCAGCGCTGGGGCAGCGTCACGATCGCGTCGGGGGCCATCGCCCTGATCAACGATGCCACCTTCCAGTACGGTGGCGGCCAGCTCAATCTGCCGGGTGGAACGACGACCCGCAACGTCCTGACCCTGAACGGCAGCGGCGGCAGGACGGTCTTCACGCCGCCTGACCCCACGAACCCGCTGTCCACCGGCACGTTCACGTTGTTGCCGGGTCTCGGCTCCCGGAGCATGATCACCAACAACAACTTCTACTACAATGCCGACACGCCGATCATGGCCGACCCGAACGCGTTCCTGGCGGCGGACCCGACGACGCCGTTGTCGTCCGGCGACCCGTTCATCCACGGCAACGTGTTCGTGGGGAACGGCCTGAACGGCGTCGGCATCAACGTCCCGGCGTCACCGCCCCTGAACTCGTTCAACCTGAGCAACAACTCGGTCTGGGCCGGCGGCGACTTCACTTACATCCTCCGCGGAACGGTCATTCCCGAGGCCGATCCGGCCGCCAGCCAACTCAATACGACCGTAGGGACGCTGCCGGCGGCGGGGACGCCGATGCCGAAGCCGTGGATCACGTTGACGATCCAGAGCACCCTGCCAGGCACGGTGCTCGCCGACGGCGAGATCGTGGGCAAGCCGGGGCAACCCGTGCTCGTGAAGCTGCTGGGCGCAGGGCCCGGCGACGGGATCACCGGCGGGACCAACGGCTACAACGCCGGCGCCGGGTTCCTCTTCGGCGTCGACGACGGGATCGATCCCCCGGTCGGCCTCCTCGTCGACCAAGGGGCGAACGACCAGTTGCGCATCCTCGGCATCGCGGGTGACGAGACGACCGGGCAGCAGCAGGTGCCGGCGATCCTGACGTCGGTCCACGATTCGACCGTCGGTACGACCGTCCGCGGTGTCGGCATGTTCACGGTCATCCCGGGCGACACAACGGCCCCGAAGGCCGGGGACGGCGGCCTGATCTACTTCGGTGCCAACTCGCTGACAACCTACAACGCCCTTGATATCCGCGAGGGCAACAAGATCGACAACGCCGACATCAGCTACATCACGCGGATCGAGCTCCAGGGCGGCGGCGTCATCAACACGGACAAGCCCGACTACACGCTCATCGGCAACGAGCTGACGATCTCCGACTCGAACCTGAATGCGTTCAGCCAGGTCGGCGTCCTGACGGAGCAAGTCCGGGCCGCGATCCTCGTTCCGAACCGGACGAGCATCATCGGCGAGCCGACCCTGCTGTACATGTACAACGACACGATCGCCAACATGCCGGTCGGCGTCCGGATCGACGGCGAGCCCATCCAGGCACCCGGCCAGCAGCCGGTTGAGTACGTCGCGCTCAATAACACGTACTATAACAACGGGATCGGCGTCGACCTCGAGGGGATCTACGGTTCCGAGCCGGGCGCCGTTCAGTTTGCCGGTATGGACAACATCTTCTCCAACAGCACGACGGCGGCCATCGTCGCCAACGGCAACACCCAGGGCAGCATCCTCGAGTACAACCTGTTCTACAGCAACGGTGCGGACGACCCGAACGGCGTGCCGAATTTCGGGGCGGTCAGCGGCAATCCGCAGTTCCGCAACGCCGCGGCCGGGGATTTCGCGCTCGAGCCGAACTCGGCCGCAATCGACGCCGGCCGGAGCGAAATGAGCCTCCTCAACATGACGGTCGGCTCGTCGTTCGGCGGTCGACCTGCGGATTACGCGACGCTCGTGCCGCTGACGAACCAGGTGCTCGACGCCACGGGTGGAACCTGGAACGGCAACACGCGCAACGCGGGGATTCCGTCCTTCGCCGCCACCCAGGCCGCGGTCAGCGTGCTCACTCTGCCCGGCTTCACCGAGCGCGGCTACGTGGATGAATGGGAGGCCGTGCTGCCGACTGACGCGAACGCGATCCTCGGACCCGCGTCGAACGCCGCCACCTTCGCCTACGAAGCGATCACCGGCCAGCGCGACCAGCTCGGCTACCTGCGCCAGGACGATCCCAATGTCCCCAACGTCGGATTCGGCAGCAACCCGTTCTTTGACATCGGTGCCTTCGAGTACCGCATCCTCACGCCGCCGCAGGTCACGGCGTTTTCCAACGGCGACGGCGTCATCGCCAACCTCGCCAGCGGCACCCAGAAGGACATCTACGCGGTGGGGTCGGTCGGCGGCCTGAACCAGTCGCCCCAGTCGATCCAGATCCATTTCAGCCACAACCTCGACCCGGCCACGATCAACGGCAGCACCGTGATCCTCGAGGAGTCGGGCGGCGACGGCATCTTCGGCAACGGCAACAGCCCGCTCGATAAAAGCATCAACCTGGCCGGCAAGCTGAGCTTCAACTCGGCGACCAACGTCCTCACCATCAACATCGGCGCAGCGGGCCTGGTGCTGCCCAACGACGAGTACCGCATCGTTCTCGAAGGCAACGGCTCCAATGTCATCGCGGATCCGGAAGGCAACGCCCTCGACGGCGAGAACACCCTCAACGACGACCCCAACAATCCCCAGCTCGCCCTCCCCTCGGGCGACGGCTTCCCGGGCGGCAATTTCTATACGAGCTTCGTCATCAACACGCAGGCCCCGTCCCTCGTCTCGGGCACGCTCAAGCTGGCGGCGGCGAGCGACACAAACGTGGCCGACCAGATCACGGCCAACAACCTCCCCAGCTTCACGGGCACGATCTCGGTCGCCCAGCCCAAGATCGATCCCCTTGCCGGGCAGACGGTCATCATCGACATCTCTACCGCCGGCAACGGGGTGTTCAACCTGCTCAACGTCGGCACCGGGGTGACGAACGCACAGGGCCAGTTCACGGTGTCGGTCAATTCTCCGCTGCCCAACTCGCCCTACAACGTCGGCGGCGACGGGCTGCTCAACTCGCCGGCCAACTCGTCCCTCAGCCCGAAGAACGACGACGTCGGCTACTCGCAGGTCCGTGTGCGAATCATCGACCAGAGCGGCAACGTGTCGGACACGATCACGGACCCGCTGAGCGCATTCCTCGCGAAGGGCGCGCTCGATTACTTCGTGGTCGATACTCAAGCCCCGACGATTACTTCGATTTCACCGGCGGCCGGTGCGGTCGTCTCACCAAGCCAGACGACGGGCGCGGTGACGCTCACCGTCGTGACCAGCAAGAACATCACGCCGTCGTCGCTCAACACGACGAACATCCAGGTCGTGAACGCCGGCCCGGACGGCGTCCTCGGCACGGCCGACGACGTGCCGATCCCGGTCAACCCGAGCAGCATCAAGATCGCCCCGATGGGAGGTGCGCCGGGGATCAACAAGGGGCCCGAAACGATTACCTTCTCGATCAGCGGCAACCTGCCCAACGGCCTCTACCAGGTCACTCTGAAGGGGACCGGCTCCAGCCCGATCATCGACATCCCCGGCAACGCGCTGGCCGGTAACGGCTCGACGGCGGGCACCAACTACACGTCGACCTTCATCGTCCAGAACACGGGGACAGTGGGTCTCATCTACGTCGACGGCAGCAACACGACGAGCGCGACCAACACGGCAACCCTCGGATCACGCGAGAACCCGTACCCGACGATCCAGGCCGGCATCAATGCCGCAGTGGCGGGTGACATCGTCGCCGTGCTCCCGGGGGTCTACAACCAGCAGATTACGCTCAAGTCGCTCGTCCGCGTGCTCTCGGCCGACCCGTCGAGCACCGATACCAACCTCGTGGCAGGCGATGCGCTCCAGACGATCATCCGCCAACCTGCCCCCACGAGCAGCACGGCGGCCGTCAACGCGACGGTCACGGCCACGAACCTGTTCAGCGCCCCCGGATTGCCGACCGAGATCGCCGGGTTCACGATCACCAGCACGTTGCTGGGCGACGCCGCCCTCGGCGTGATCAATCCCACGACCGCCGGTATCTGGATCCAGAACTCCAATATCCTGGTCGACCGGGACTACGTCATCGACAACCAGAACGGCATCCTCGTCGGACTGGGCGGACCCGCCACGCAAACGCCCCAGATCGAGAACGACGTCGTCGCGGGCAACGTCGACGGCCTCTTCCTCGACGGCACGGCCACGTCCATCTCCATCGCGTCGCCCACCAATTTGGTGCAGGTGCTCAATAACGACTTCGCGTTCAACACCGTGGGCCTCTACGCCTTCGTGAACGCCGACCCGCCGTTGCTGGCCAACGTCGGCAACAACATCTTCTACGAAAACCACGACCAGACCACCGCCCGCAACGGCGCGGGTGTGGCCGCGAGCTTCCCGGGCGCCATCGTCCTTCGCGAAAACATGTTCCAGAGCAACGGCGCCAGCGACACCAACGGCTCGGGCGCGGGCTTCAACGTGGGCAACGGGTTCAACGGCAACACCCTCACGACAACGCCCGACTCGTTCCTGGGCAACTTCCTCGGCAACCCGGCGTTCGTCAGCCCGATCGACCCACGACCCGGTTCGGACGGCCCGGCGAACTTCTTCCTCAACGCCGACTTCGACCTTACCATCACCTCCGCGGCCATCGACGCGGGCCTCACGGCCCCCGGCGGGTACGCCGCGCCGACGACCGACTTCCTGCTCCGCGGCCGTGTCAAGATCGCCGGCCGCGGGTTCCCCGGCACCGGTCCGATCGACGTCGGTGCCTTCGAATATCAGGGGAGCGGCGGCACCCCGGTCGGTGGCGCCTTCCGCGTGGTCACCACCAACTTGGCGCCGGGAGGCGCGACCCACGCCAACAACGCCTGGGTGAACGCCCAGGCGTTGCCGAACGACATCATCGTCGTCTTCTCGCAAAACGTAAACAAGGCGACCGTCACGGCCAACGACCTGGTCCTCTCCGGGACCGGCCTGAGCGGGTCCAACCCGGCCCACGCCGTCGGCCTGACCTGGATCGACAACGACACGGTCGAGTTCTTCCTCTCGGGGAGCTACAACAGCAGCGGGACCGTCAACGTCAGCGTCGCCCCGAACTCGATCACGAGCGCCAACAACGCGGCGGTCCAAGGCTACGCCGACTCGATCCAGCTTTACACACCAGCCCCGGCGCCGCCTCCCACGCCGACCCCGACCCCGACGCCGGCCCCCACTCCGACTCCCAAGCCGAGACGGCACCGCAAGTGACGCCAGGAACGCGGCGGCTCTAAGATCTCGGCGCGCCAGCCTTACCACGGGCGGCCCTCACCAAGGGCCGCCCTTTCTTTTTGTCAACACGTTCCTGCTTTGTCTCCCCTTCGCCGCCATTTTTTCCGTCTTGGTGCCGCTCTCCGTTGCTTGACGCGGGCGCAGCGGGCCGATTACGTTAAACAAAGTTCCCGCCGCACGCCCGATTCGGGAGAACCTCAGTGCCGGTACCCTGCAGCGATCGATCCCGCTGGGTCATGAGGTGGTCCCCCATCCTGGCGGTCGTGCTCGTCATGATGGGCAGCGAAGTCCGCGGGCAGACCCCGGCAGCACTCTCGGTCATACCCGCGCCGATCGTCCTGTCGGGCCCCGCTGCGGGTCAGCAAATTGCGGTCACACTGTCCTACACCGACGGCAGCGTTCGAGATGTCACGAGCATCGCCCGCCTTGCAGTGGGCTCCGAAGGGGTTGCTCGTGTTTCGGAACGCGGGGTTGTGCGGCCGCTCCGGGACGGCGCCACTCGGCTGCACGTGGAGGCGAGCGGATACGCGGTCGACGTGCCCATCCAGGTCCAGCGCGCGTCATCCGTCCGGCCCGTCAGCTATCGATTGGACGTGTCGGCCGTGCTCTCCAAGGCCGGCTGCAACATGGGGGCCTGCCACGGCAACCTGAACGGCAAGGGAGGGTTCAAGCTCAGTCTGCGCGGGGACGACCCGCGACTCGACTGGGTGTCGCTCACGCACGATACGTTTGCGCGGCGGACCGATCCGGGGGCGCCGGCCCGGAGCCTGGTACTGCTTAAGCCCACGGGACAAGTTCCCCACGAAGGAGGCATCCGCTTCAACGCTTCCTCGCCCGAGGCCGCCGTCCTTAAAGAGTGGGTCGCGCAGGGTGCGCACGACGACGAGGCGTCCGCGCCGCGGCTGAAGCGGTTGAGTGTCTTCCCCGTCGAGCGGATCGCCGCACCCGGGGCACTCGCGCAGCAACTCGTCATTACTGCCGAATTCGAAGATGGCACCCTCAGGGACGTGACCCGGCAGGCCTCGTACGACGTGAGCGACCCGACGATCGCCGGCGTGACGTCCGACGGCCGGGTCGAAGCCCGGCGCGCCTGCGAGACGACCGTGGCCGTCCGCTACCTGGCTGGCCGCGCGATTAGCCGGCTCGCCTTCTTGAGGGACCGCCCCGGCTTCGTCTGGCACGACGTGCCCGAATGTAACGTCATCGACACGCATGTCTTTGCCAAGCTCAAAGCATTCCGCGTGGCGCCGTCAGGCCTGGCGTCCGATCCGGTCTTCCTCCGCAGAGCATACCTCGACGCCATCGGTCGCCTTCCCGCACCGGGCGAAGTCCGCGCGTTCCTCGCCGATCGGGAACCGGGCAAGCGCGATCGCGTCATCGACCGTCTACTCACACGCCCGGAGTTCGCGGACTTCTGGGCCCTCAAATGGGCCGACTTGCTGCGGAATGAAGAAAAAACGATGGGGCAAAAGGGCGTCTGGGTGTTTCAGCGCTGGCTCCGGGACCAGGTCGCGCGCGACTTGCCGCTGGACGTGTTCGCCCGGCAGCTCGTCTCCGCCACCGGCTCGACGTGGAGCAACCCGCCCGCGAGCTTCTACCGCACCAACCGCGACCCCGAAACGTGCGCCGAGACGATCGGCCAGGTCTTCCTCGGCGTTCGCCTTCAGTGTGCCCGGTGCCACAATCATCCGTTCGACGTCTGGACCCAGGACGATTACTACGGCCTCGCCGCCTTCTTCGCGAACGTGCAGCGGAAAGAGATCAACAACATTCGCCGCGACGAGTTCGACAAGTTCGAAATCAATGGCGATGAGGCCATTTACGTCTCGGGCCGTCCGCAAACGATCCAGCCGCGTTCGGGCGTGATGATGGATCCCAAGCCGCCGCGGGCCCCCCGCCCCGAGCTTGGCGACGATCCCGATGCGCTCGATGACCTCGCGCTCTGGCTCACGCGCGATAACCCGCAGTTCACGCGCAACATCGCGAACCGCGTGTGGTACCACCTGACGGGCCGCGGAATCGTCGACCCCGTGGACGATTTTCGCGACTCGAACCCGCCGTCCAACCCCGCGCTCCTCGACGCGCTGGCCGGCGAACTGGTCCGCAACGGACTGCGGTTGCGGCCGCTGGTGGCCTTGATCATGAAGTCGAGGACGTACCAGCTCGACGCCGTGCCCAATGAAACGAACGCCGGCGATGAGGTCAACTTCTCGCACGCCATCGTCCGCCTGCTCCCGGCGGAAGTCTTGCTCGACGCGATTTCGGACGCACTCGACGAGCCGGGCCAGTTTCGTCGCGCCCCCCGCGACAGCCGCGCTGTCCAGTTACCGGGGGTGACGGCCGAAGGGGACTTTCTGAAGGTGTTTGGCAAGCCCGACCGGCTCCTGAGCTGCGAATGCGAACGATCCGACTCGACGTCCCTGGCGCAGGCGTTCCAACTGATCAACGGCGAGGCCATCCGTGAGAAGCTCGTGGCGGACAACAACCGCCTTGGCGCGTTGCTCAAGGTGAAAGCCTCCGAGGAATCGATCGTGGACGAGCTCGCGCTCGCGATTCTGGGCCATGCGCTCGATGACGAAGGAAAGGCAGGCGTCCTCCGTCATGTGGCCGGTGCCGGTGATCGGCGCAAGGCTTGGGAAGACATCGCCTGGGCGATGCTGAACAGCAAAGAATTCCTGTTGCGACATTGAGCCGGCGGGAGAAACCCGGACACCCGCTGGGCCGCCACGCAAGGAGCCGCGCATGACCAGTTGCCACGATTTCCGATCGGCGTGCCGTCTATCGCGCAGGAGCCTGTTGAGCATCGGCGCGGCGGGATTCACCGGCCTGGGCCTGCCGGCCCTCCTGCGCGCTTCGGAGTCGGGTCAGCTTCGTGCACGGGCAAAGCACGTGCTCTTCCTCCACCAGTTCGGTGGACCCTCCCACATCGACACGTTCGACATGAAGCCGGCGGCTCCCGACGGCATCCGGGGCGAGTTCAAGCCGATCGCCACGGACCGGCCCGGCGTCACCGTGACCGAGCACCTGCCCCGGTTCGCAAACGTGCTGGGCCGCTTCGCCCAGGTGCGCTCCGTGCACCACCGGATGAAGAACCACAACTCGGCGACTTATTACTGCCTGACCGGCCATGCGCCTCCGCTCGACGACATCCGGCTCCGCGACACGCTCGAACTGTACCCGGCCTATGGCAGCACCGTCGCCAAGTTCCGGCCGGCCGACGACCCTTCGGTCCCCTCGTTCGTCACGTTCCCCTACGTTTTGCGCGACGGCAGCGTCACGCCCGGCCAGTCGGCGAGCTTCCTCGGCAAGCCCTATGATCCGTTCTTCGTGGGCCAGGACCCCTCGCGTGCCGAATTCCGCCTCCCCGAGCTCAGTCTTCCCGCCAGCATGCCCGTGGAACGACTCGACGATCGCCGGTCGCTGCTCCGGCTGATCGACCGCCAGAGCGATCTCCTCGGTTGGTCGGATTCGGCCCGCGGTATCGACGCCTTCAATGATCGCGCGCTCGGCATGCTTACGTCGCCGCGAGTCAAGAACGCGTTCGACCTGTCGCAGGAGCCGGCGAAGCTGCGGGATGATTACGGACGGACCACGTACGGCCAAAGCTGCCTGCTGGCGCGTCGTCTGCTGGAAGCGGACGTGCGGTTCGTCACCGTTTACTATTCCCAGACGATCACCGGCAACACCGGCGGCTGGGACACGCACGGCAACAATTCCAAGCAGCTCAAGGAACGCCTCCTTCCGACCACCGATCAGGCCGTACCGACACTGATTGCCGACTTGCAGGCGCGCGGCCTGCTCGATGAGACCCTGGTCGTTTGGATGGGCGAATTCGGCCGCTCGCCCCGAATCACGAACTCGCAGAAGCTTGGCCCCGACGGCCGCGATCACTGGCCGATGTGCTACACGGTCCTCTTCGCCGGTGGCGGCGTCACGCCGGGCGCCATTTACGGCGCGAGCGACCGCATCGGCGCCTACCCGGCAAGCGACCCGGTCACCCCCGACGACATTGCAGCCACGATGTTCTGGGCGCTCGGCATCGACCCCACCACCGAGTTCTACGACACCCTCCGCCGGCCCTTGCCCATCGCCGCCGGCAGGCCGATCACACCGCTGTTCTCGTAGGGTGCATTTCATGCACCCTACGTTTCCACCGGATCAGGGTGCGTTCTCGTCCGTACGACTCGTCGGAAGGGGGACCACGCTCAATCCCGCCTTCTCCAGCCGGCTGAGAATGACCGGCCAGTGGCGCTCCAGGCTATGCTCGTCCATCGTGTGTGAGCATTCGATTGTCTCCCGGTCGAACCGTCCGACGACCCTCGCCCCGCCGGGGGCACGGCCCAGGGCGCGCCGTACCGCGTTGACGCTTCCCGCTCGGACCAAGAATCGTTCCATCGTGGTTCCCCCGCAGCGCCTTCGGGCCGTATGATGGACTGAAGACACACCCGGCCGGCCCCGAGTTCACGCCCATGACCGACGCGCCCTCGAACATCCGCGCTCACCAATCCGAGCAGGTCTTGGAGATCGCCTGGGAAGACGGGGTCGCCGCTCGGCTGCCGTATCGCTACCTGCGCGGTGAGTGCCCCTGCGCCTCGTGCCACAACGAATGGACCGGCGAACGTATGTTCGACCCCGCCACGCTTCCGGCGGACCTCAAGATCGAAGGGATGGAAGGCATCGGCAGCTATGCCGTTCGCCTCTCCTGGAGCGACGGCCACGCGTCGGGCCTGTACAGTTGGGACACGCTACGGCGCCTGGCGCAGGAGTGCCCCGGCTGACTTACTGCGATCGACGTCTCCGAAACGACTCGGCGCACTGCTGACGCGTCAATGTTCCACCGGTGCCGAAAGCGTGGATCACGTGTGCGCAGAGCCTTCCCTGACCGTTGCGATTCCGACCTACCGCGGCGCGCGCCACCTTGCCGCGGCGCTCCGGAGCGTTCTTGCGCAGGAGGGGGTGACCTTTGACCTCATCGTCTCGGACGATCGTTCGGACGATGAGACCGTCGCCGTCGTTGAGGGCGAGGCCGGCGACCGAGCGAGGGTGGTCGTGAACTCGGAGCGGCTCGGTCTCGCGGGGAACTGGAACCAGTGCGTGGCGCTCAGCCGGACAGCGTTCGTGGCCATTTTCCACCAGGATGACGTTATGAGGCCGGGTCACCTCGTCGCGCACCTGGCCACGTTCCGCGCCAGCGAACGGATCGGCCTCGTGGCGAGCGCGGCCGACGTGATCGACGACCTGGACGCGCCGGTTCCCGAGTCGACCGTCGGCCGCGGTGGGCTGGGCTCGGCCGACCGGACCTTCGCGCCGGGGGAGGCGTTGCCGCTCATGGCAGGCGGCAACCCGCTCCGTTGCTCCGCCGTCACGCTCAGCAAGGCCGCGCACGCAGACGTCGGCGGGTTCGACGCTTCGTATCGCTACGTGGTCGACTGGAACGCCTGGCTGAAAATCGCCAGGCGCTGGGGAGTGGCCTGGCTGGCGCACCCCTCGGTGGCGATCCGCTGGCACATCGCGAGTGAGACGCACCGATTCAAAGGGGGAACGGCCGACCTTGACGAGACAGCGCGTCTGCTCGACGAACTCTTCGAGCGCAGTGGCGCGGCCTGGCCAAACGCGCTCGCACTGCGGCGGCAGGCGGATCAGCGGCTGGCGCGGGCGTTCCTCGCACGCTCCCACGAAGCGCTCAAGGGGGGAGACGTGACCCTGGCCCGCTCCTGCCTCGTTCGCGCCTGCCGGCTGTGGCCCGGAATCGTCTCGACGATCGTCGCCGATCCGCGGCTCGCCGCCCAGATGGCCTCACTCGCTGTCTTGCCGCAGTGGGCGGGACGCCTCTGGTCCCGGGCCGCGGCGATCGAGTGAGCCGAGGCCGGCGCCTTCTACCCACCCTCGGCTCACGCTCAGTGCGTCGCCGCCGTAACGATCCGGCTCGGGACCCACGACGCGAGCGCGATCCCGACCCAGAAGAGCCCGAGTACCCAGCCGGTCACGTTGGTCCACGACCAACTCCATACGGCCATGCGGCTGCGCCAGCCGGCCACGAGCACCGCCAGGATGATCAGGCCCATCGTCTGCGAGTCGAGCGGTGTCGCCCACGCGGTCGTCTCCCACTGACCCCGGACCAGGGCCGCGAAATCGAAGACCCAGATGAGGAGCCCCCCCGTCATCCAGAGCAGCTCGCCGAGGCCGCCTTCCGCTGAGGCCGCCCGCGCCAGTACGATCGGCCCGACGAGCGCGAGGCAGCCGGCTACCGTCGCGCTGCTGGCCAGCAACTGGTGCGGCGGCCATCCCACGCGTCCGCGCGACACGAGGATCGCCAGCGCGTATCCCACGGATCCCAAGAGCAAGATGGCGTTCAGCAGCGGAGACGGGCCCGACGCGGTCGTGCTCGCAGTCCTGGCCCCGGCGCGTTTCGGCGGCATCGGTGTTCGGCTTCCCGGCGGCGAAGGGTTCTGAGGAATAATAGTGAGCGCATGCCGGCCCTGGCTGGGCGGCCTCGATCGAGGCGTGCGCTAATGTTTCGACCGCCCACGACCGCAGGCATGAGCCCAAGCCGTGTCAAGAGACGCCTGCTGTCGTTTTAACCCGCGCGACCGTGGCGGCCTGAAGCCGATTCTGGTATCTACGGGGCTCCCGTGATACCGGGCGCTGGGTGCCCCGGTGGCCGACCGGCGTCGACGTCGCTGCAAAGGAACGGCCCATGCGCTACGAAATCCTGTACCAGCCTGCGTTCAGCCTCGCCCGTATCTTCCTGGAGCGCGGCGAACAGATCACGGCCGAGTCAGGCGCAATGATCAGCATGTCTCCCACGATCAAGCTCGAGGCCAAGATGTCCGGTGGCGGCGTCTTCGGCGCCATCAAGAGCGCGGTGGGAGGCGAGTCGCTGTTCCGGACCACGTTCACGGCCGAGTCTGGTCCCGGCGAAATCACGTTTGCCCCATCGACGTTGGGCGACATCCTCGCGCTCGAGCTCACAGGCAACCGGTTCTTCGTGCAGCCGGGTAGTTACCTCGCAGGGCACCCTGGACTCAACATCGGCGTCCAAGGAACGGCGCGCGGCATGCTGTCCGGGGAAGGGCTCTTCCTGCTCACCGTGCAAGGGAGCGGCCCCTTGCTGCTCTCATCCTTCGGCGCGATTCACTCGAAGCAGCTCGGTCCCGGCGAGGAATACATCGTCGACACGGGCCATATCGTCGCATTCGAAGAGTCGGTCAGTTACTCGCTCGAAAAGGCGACCGGCAAGTCCCAGGGAATCGGTGGATTCCTCAAAGGCATGGTCCAGTCGGCACTTTCGGGTGAGGGGTTCGTGTGCCGCTACCGCGGGCCTGGGCAGATCTACATCCAGACGCGCCAACTCCCCGGCTTCGCGCAGCAGCTCCTCCCCTTCTTGCCCAAGGGTTCGAGCTGAGACACGGCGCTCAGTGCGCGTCGGCCTGCCGCTCGGGCCCCGGCTCAGGCTCGACACCGCTGTCCTGCGCGGGGGCCGGCGCGGCGGATTCCACGAGCATTCCCTCGCCCGGCTCGGCGCGGGAGGGGTCGAGGACCACCTCTTCACCTTCTTCGAGCCCTTCGGTGACCTCGAGGAGGTTGCCCGTCGCCTGGCCCGTCTTGACCTCCCTGCGCTCCAGGCCTTCGTCGTGCGCCACGTAGCAGACATCTTGCCCCTCTTCGACGGCAACCGCCTCGGGCGGAACTGCCAGCACATGATCGCGCCGGAGCGTATGGATCTGGACCTCGGCCGACATCCCCGGCCGCAGCCCTTGTGGGATCGTGTCGAGCCGTACCAGGCTCACGAAATACGGCACGTCGCTCCGCTGGTCGCGCGTCGGCAGGCGCCCCACCGAGACGACGTGCCCTTCCAGCACGCGGTCCGGCAGCGCCTCAACGTGCACTCGCGCACGCTGCCCGTTCTCGACCTGGCCGATGACCGATTCGTGCACAAGCGTGGCCACCTCCATCTGCGTAAGATCCGGCAAGTAGAACAGCTTTTGCCGGAGGTGAACCGTGGTCCCTGGCTCGATCACGAAGTTCCGGTTCGACTCGTTGGCGTAAATCAAGTACCCGTCGTGGGGCGCGCGGATCGTGCAGCTCTCCACTTGCCGTGCCAGGTTCGCAAGTCGCTCTTCATTGCGCCGGAGCCGGCTCTCCTGAAACTTCAGCACGGCCTCCGCGCTGCTCACGTGGCTCTCCAGCTCGCGCAGGTTCTTTTTCGCACTAAAGCGCTGGTAAACGTCGAGCGCCAGCCGCCCCTGGGTCAGCGCGAGTTCCGCGCGCCGCAACGAGACCCTTTCGCTCGCCACTTGACCCGCGGACACGTACCCCTTCTGGTTCATGCGCTGGGTCCAGCGCATCCGGTCCTGGGCACGCTCGAGTTC
>JARLIH010000184.1 GCA_031291845.1 Isosphaeraceae bacterium
AGCACCCCGTTCGTGGCCGAAGAACTCGCTCTCGAGCAGCGGTTCGGGGAGCGCTGCGCAGTTGACGGCGACCAGCGGTCCGCGGCGGGTCGCGTCCGTATAGTGAATGGCCTGCGCGACGAGCTCCTTGCCGGTCCCGGTTTCGCCCGTGATCAGGACCGTACAGGACGACGCGGCGACCCGCGCGACCCGCGTGAAGACCTCCCGCATTCGCGAGCTTTTGCCCAGCAAGTTGTGGTACGAGAACCGCTGCTGGAGCCCCTGGCGCAGGGCGCCGACCTCGTCCTGGAGCTTGCGGTCGTCGAGCGCCTGCTGCACGAGCACTTCGAGACGCACGGAGTCGATCGGCTTGAGCAGGTAGTCGTAGGCGCCGAGCTTCATTGCGGCGACCGCCGTGTCGATCGAAGCGTGGCCGGTGAGGACGATCGTCGTCACCGGCAAGTCGCGCTCGCGGATCTCGCGGATCAGGTCGAGGCCGCTGATTCCGGGGAGGCAGAGGTCGATGAGCACCAGGGAGAACTGGCTCTCGACGAGCCATTCGAGCGCGGTGGTGCCGTCGTGCGCGACCTTGATCCGCCGCTCGGGCTGGGCGAGCAGTTGCGAGAGTTGCTGACAGACCAGCTCGCTGTCGTCCACCACGAGGATGCGTCGATCCATGGCGCCCTCATCCAAGGTTGAGGTGGGTGGGGGAAACCGTTCCCGGTCCGCTCGTGGTGCCTACCGGCGCTCGCTCCGACGTGCCGTGCGGTCCCTCGCGGCGGGAGTTTTCATCCCTTCAAGAGTTTTACACTACGGCGATTTCGCCGAGGATGTCAAGGCAGAGACACGGCTCGTCCACTCACCGTGGCTTCAAAAGACTGTCGAGGAACTCGTATGCTTGCTGCCGCGCGTCGGGCGGAAAATCATGTTCGGCATCGGGATAGATCGCCTTCAAACGATCGGTCGTGCCTAGCAGCCGGTAGACCGGCTCGGCCGACGCGATGCACGTACGGACTCCTGCGACTTCGAAGTTCGCGTCGTGCAGCGGCGAGTTCGTGAAGAAGCCCCGAGGGGCGAGCGCTCCGATCAGCTCGGGGAAATCAAACGGAACCTTCGCCAGATCGAGCTGACAGATCTCTTTGAGGCGGGGCATGTATCCCTTGTGGGACCACCCGGCGATGTTGCCCTTGTAGTAGTCGGCGAAGCTGTTGAAGCCGCAAGATGACACGACGGCCTTGAGCCGCCCGTCGAACAGGGCGGTGAAGATCGCGTTGTGCCCGCCGAGTGAATGACCGATGACGCCGACGTGATCGAGGTCCACATCGGGGCGCTCAGCGAGCGCGTCGACTGCGCGCAGGTTGTTCCAGATCCCCTTCATCGACGCGCTGGCATAACCCAGGGCGTAGGGGTCGACCTTGTAGTCGCCGAAGGTGGGGTAGTCGGGCGCCAGCGCCACATAGCCGCGTTCGGCCAGTTCCTTGGCGTAATGGAGGTTCGGTTTGCCGCCCAGCCCGGCGGGCTCGTCCTTGCCGATGGAGACGGTCTGGTGCAGGCAGAGCATCGCCGGCCGCTTGCCGCCCGCCGTTTCTCCTTTCGGCACGAGCAGCCAGGCGGGGACGCGATCGCCCGGCTCGCTGGCGAACGAGACCCTCCAGCGCACGTAGCGCGGCTCGTCGAACGAGCCGTGCGTCTTCACGTCGAGGGGCACCCGCCGCTCGCCGCCGGGGAGCGGTCCCATCACCTCCTGAAGGTGCGCCAGGATGTGGGCCCGGCGCACTTGCCACTCGCCCGGGGACCTTACGGGCTGTTCGCGGCCCGCCTCGTCGCGCACGACCAGAAGCCGCGTGTGATCGGGATACCGGGGGGCTTCCGGAGGGCCCGCCGCGGCCCCGCGGGGCAGGGCCAGCGTTGCGAAGAGCAGGATGCCAACCCGGCGAACACGTGAAAGCCGCGACATCGTCATGTGCCTCTGCGGAATCGTGAGACCGAACCCGTTCCTGCTGGTCCCGCACAGTGTGCGCGCTGGCGGCGCGAGGTTCAACCGGGTTGCATTGGTCAAACTGGAGCTTCGCTTGCGGCGCGCGCTTTGCGGATCTCCGTCGGACTACCGACGGTCGACGGCACCTCTCCGAATCCCTTCACTGATTTCCACACCACGTGATTGAGCCGGACGCTCGGGAATGCCGATGACAACGGGGAAGGCGATTATGCCCGGGGCAGCGCGCCTGCGGGTTGGCAGGATGGCGAGACTTCCACGGAACTTTTGGCATAATTGACACGCCCGAGCGATTTTTTACCAGGATGGCCGTGTCCGGAACCCGGGCAACGGCTGGCGGGCGCTGCGCCGGGGGGTT
The DNA here is from genome assembly GCA_031291845.1 of Isosphaeraceae bacterium. GTDB lineage: Bacteria > Planctomycetota > Planctomycetia > Isosphaerales > Isosphaeraceae > DAIDJG01. Next base: position 2,334 of record JARLIH010000184.1, read on the forward strand.
GGCCCCGGTCGGAAAGGAAGGAGACACCGATGCGGTCGCTACGGTTGTCGTTGGCGGCGGCGGGGCTACTCGGGATTGCCCCGGCGCTCGCCGGAGCCCAGGAACTCCCGACGGTGAGCGCCCTGCTGGAGCTCCACCCGACCCTCAAGGGGGTCGAATACGAGATACCGGCCGACGCGGCCCTCGCGTCGTGCAAGGTCGAGACGGCCTATGACGGCGCCAAGAAGCGGGCGATCGGTTACGCCCTGCGCGACGGGCAGGGAAAGCTCCTGCGCCGGTTCGTCGACAACTCGGGCAACGGCAAGATGGACCAGTGGAGCTACTACCAGGACGGTTTCGAGATCTACCGCGAGAGCGACCTGAACGACGACGTCAGCCCCGACGAGGCCCGCTGGATGAACACGGCGGGGACGCGGATCGCCACGATTGCCGGCGGCAAGATCAAGAGCTGGAAGCGGATCTCGGCCGAGGAGGCTTCGAAGGTCTTCGTCCAGGGGCTTGTCGGCGGCGACCTTGGCTTGATCGAGACGGTGCTCGCGAAGCCCGCGGAGCTGGAAGCCCTCGGTGTGCCCAAGGCCGAA